>JAHJCH010000170.1 GCA_018813065.1 Myxococcota bacterium | reverse complement strand
CGCAGGCGGGGGCGGGGGCGGGCTGGGCGCCTCGGGCGGCGGGCTGGGGGCGCGCTTTATTGGGGCGCGTCGGCGCTTGGGCGAGGGCTGACGGCGCAGGGCGGGGGCCGCGTCTTGCTGGATCTGCGCGTCCTTCAGCGTTACGGCCTCGACCTCAGCGTCACGCCCAAGCGCGGCTTTGACGAGGGCGTCATGCTGGCCCAGGCTGATGGCCACTGGGGCGCCTTGATCGGCGTGGGTTGGGGCCTCATGGGGCATGCGCACCAACAAGAAGCCCATCACGGCCAGGCCCAAGCTCAGAGCGGCGATGATGCTATAGAGGGCAGCGGGGTTGAGCCCGCGCGCTTGACGTGGATCGGGGCTCACCAGCTGGGTCAAGGGCGCGGGGAGATCCGCGAGGTTGACGCCGGGGAGCGGGGGCAAGGCGATCTGCGGCAGGGCGCCGCGCAGATGTTTACGGAAGGTCAGCGCGTCGGAGAAGCGGGCGGCTGGATCGACGGAGAGGGCCGCCTTGATGACATAGATCAGCGACGGCGGCTGAGTGCGCAGCGCCATCATCGTGTTGATATTGGGGGTCTCATTGGCGCGGCGATGGATAAAGGAGGCCTGCTCCATGGCGGAGGCCTGAGAGCCCATGGGCGGCTCATGGGGGGGGCCATCGCCCAGCATCCTGATAAAGACGAGCGCGGCGCCATAGAGATCGGCGCTGACAGAGGGAGAAGCGCCGCGCAGCGTCTCGGGGCTCATCCAGCGAGGGTTACCGATCACCAAGCCGGTGCGCGTCACATCATGCCCCTCCTCTTGCTCGCCCACGGTCTTGGCGATGCCCAGATCGATGAGGCGGGCGCGATCGCGCACGGAGTGAGAGGACTCCAAGAAGACATTATCGGGCTTGATATCGCGGTGGAGCACGCCCTGCGCGTGGAGATCTTGCAAGCCGGAGAGCAGCTCATCGAGGAGGCGAACGGCCTCATGCAGTGGCAGGGCGCCGACGCGCTTGAGGCGGGCGTCGAGGCTCTCGCCTTGAAGGAGATCCATCACGATGAAGGGGTGGCCGCCCTCGGCCTCACCGAACTCGCGCAGGCCGACGACGTGGCTGGACTTCACCCGCGCCGCCAGCTGCGCCTCTCGCTTAAAGCGGGCGAGGGCGTCGGCGTTGAGGGCGCTGGCCTTGATGAGCTTCAGCGCCACCTCTTGATCAAAAGCGCGCTCATCTTTTACATGCAGCACCACGCCCATCCCCCCCGCGCCCAAGACGCTGACGACGCGATAACGCGCGGCGATGAGCCGACCGGGCGACCAAAGAGGCTGAGTCACGGCGAGCCTTATCATCAAGAGACGTTGGGCTAAGGTATCCAAGGGCGCGCCCCCTCACAAGGCCGACGAGCGGAGAAACATGACCTCGCCTTCACCTCGGATTTTCTTCAGCGCCGATCATCACTTTGGCCACGCCAACATCATTCGCTTTACCCATCGCCCCTTCGCGGACGTGGATGAGATGACCGAAGGGCTGATTGAACGTTGGAACGCCCGTATCTCACCACAAGATCACGTTTATTATCTAGGTGATCTGGCGTTTTTCACACCCAAAAAGCTGCAACCGATTCTAGAAAGGCTAAATGGGTATATTTTTTTGATAAAAGGCAATCATGATCAACCTGCGATGGCTTGCGAATCGCGCTTTGAATGGATCAAAGACCTCTATGAGCTAAAAATCCCCGATGAAGATGCGCTCATGGATAAAAAACAAAGAATTACACTTTGCCATTACGCAATGAGAGTTTGGAATAAAAGCCATCATGGCGCATGGCATCTCTATGGGCACTCACATGGCGCGCTGCCTGACTTACCAGACAGTCTATCATTTGATGTCGGTGTAGACTGCAATGACTATGCGCCGATCTCCTACGAAGAGGTCAAAGCGCGGATGTCACAAAAGACATGGACGCCTCACCCGGCGACCTCGCGCTAGGCGGGCCTTGGGGTCTAAACCACCCGCAGCCAAGCCACATCGACCTCGACGGAGATCAGGAGCGCGTTGGGCGAGCCGGGCAGGGGCAGCGCCGCTTGCACCGCGCGCCCCGGCGCGCCCAGCGGCGACCGCGCGCCGGTCAGCAGATCCTCACGCCACAACAGCCCCTCGCGCGCCACAACAATCCAGCGATCCCAGCCCGCCCAGAGGCGATCCTGCCCGCGCCTGACCTCGCGGTGCTCCTCGTCATAGACCGCCCAGCCGCCCAGGCCCAAAGGGCGCGCCGAGGCCTGGCCGCCGATCAAGCGCCACGTCGGCGCCTCTAAGCCGACCACGTAGCGCCGCGCCGCGCTCGGCCCCAGGCTGATCGTCGGCGCGCCGCCCCGCGCGTCCTCCTCCGCCTTGGATGGATCGGCGCCCCAGAGCATCTCCGCCTCGCCGTGCGTAAAGAGCAGCGCCCTCGGGCCACCCCGCGCCCGCCCCGCCACCGCCAAGCCATCCCCACGATCACGCCAGCGCAGCGGCAACCCAGGCGTGATCAGCGCGTCGCGCTGGTAGATCGAGAGGCAGGCCCCTTGGCCGAGCTGGACACGTCGTGGCTCATTGTCCTCAAAGCCATAGAGCTTCTTGGCGTGACCATCGGGCCAACCGTGGCTGCTGGGGGTCCAGGCCACGGGGCCGCTGGCGCTGAGGGCGAACCACTCAAACCAGCACCGCCCCCCCGCCCAGGCGATCTGGCCGCTGGGATCGACGCCGATGGGGCGGCGGTGACGCTTAAAGGCGGCTTGATCCAACGCACCTCGGCCATCGGGGCGCGCGGCGATGGGGTGATAGAGATCGGCGGCGCCGCGCAGCGCGGGGATCGCCTCCGTCGCGCCGTTGAGCAGGTTGATCCGCGCGCCGATGATGCCATCGAGCAGGCAGGGGGCGTCGTCATGGAAACACAAAGCGCCAGGGAGGATGTCTAAGGCGTGGTCCAAGGTCTCCGCCGCGCGCTGGGCTTGGTCCTCATCGGGCCTCGCGCCGCGCGCTGGGCGCCAGGCGATCCACTGACCCGGCGGGAGGGCGCGACGCAGGGCAGCGGGCGCCCAGATCGGCCAGGCCCCCTCGCCCTCGACGCAGGCGCGCGCGGCGTCGATGGTTTTTTCCAAATCCGCCCCCGCCTCAAAGACCCCGACCAGGTTATCGAGCCCCAGCGTGGCCCACTCATCTTCGAGGATCTCCGCGCCATCGGGCTCCAGCACCAGCGCCAGCCGCGCGGCGCCGCGCAGCCAAACGGCCCGACCCATGAGGCGATCAAAGTAACGCCGAGGCAGGACGACGATGAGCCCCGGTGGCGGGTGGAGCGTCGGCGGGGAGGGCGCGCCCAAGGCGGGGTAGGCCCCGCCGTGATCGCTGATCCACGGGGCGAAGCTGTAGAGATCGCTGAGGAAGAGGAGCCCGACGGTGGACACGTCAGCGGATGATCAGCACAGAGCAGGGCGCGAGGCGCACGACCTGCTCGGCGACGGAGCCCAGCCCCAGGGAGGCCAGCCCCGTGCGGCTGTGCGTGGGCATGACCACCAGATCAGCGCCGATGGCCTCGGCCAGCTTGGCGATCTCTGGGCCTGGGGCGCCGACGCGGACATGACAGATCAGCCCCTTGAAGGCCGCCGTGCGCCGCTTGAGCTTGTCCTCAAGCTGGGCGACGCGCTTGGCCTCATCGACGCCGGGCGGGGCCTCGGCGTGGAGATGGTTGAGCACATGCAGCGCGTGTAAGGCGCCGCCCTCCGCGATCATCTCCGTGGCTTGGCCGAGCGCGGCCAGGGACTCCTCGGAGAAGTCGAGGGGGACGAGGATGGTCTTCTTGGGGAGGAAGCTCATGGGATCTCCGTCTTGAGGCGCGGAGAGTCTAGCCCGAGATCAGCGGCCGTTAAAGGTCGCCGCGCGCTTATTGATAAAGGCGTCAACGCCCTCTTTGGCGTCTTGGGAGTCGAAGATCACGCCGAAGGCTTGGGCCTCAAAGGCGTTGGCGGTGGCCAGCGGCGCCTCCAGGCCGAGCTTGAGGAGGGCCTTGGCTTGGGCGACCGCCAGCGGGGCTTGAGCGGCGATCTCCTCGGCCTTGGCCGTCACCGCCTCGATCAGCGCCTCGGGGCTGTAGACCTCCAGGCAGAGCCCCAGGCGCTTGGCCTCCGCCGCGTCGATCATGCCGCCGCTGAAGAGGAGCGCGCCAGCGGCCATGGGGCCGATCTTGCGCGCGAGGCGTTGGGTGCCACCAAAGCCGGGGATCAGCCCCAGCTTGACCTCGGGTTGGCCGAACTTGGCCTTGTCCGAGGCGTAGATCACGTCACAGCTCAACGCCAGCTCGCAGCCGCCGCCGAGGCAGAAGCCGTTGACCGCCGCCAGCACAGGCACGGGCAGATCGGAGAGGGCTTGAAAGACCCGGTGGCCTCGCGCGGCGAAGGCGGCGGCGCTCTGTGGGCTCAGATCGGCCATGGCCTTGATGTCTGCGCCCGCCACAAAGGCCTTGCCCGCGCCGGTGAGCACCACGACGCGCAGCCCCTCGGTCGCGCGCAGGGCGCAGACGTGGGCCTCAAGGGCGTCGAGGACCGAGGCGTTGAGCGCGTTGAGCGCCTGTGGCCGGTTGAGGGTCAGCCAGCCGACGTGCCCTTTGATCTCCAAGAGGACGCTGTCATGGCTTTGCTTGAGATCGCTCATGGCTCAGCCCTTGTTGTAATCGTAGAAGCCGCGCCCCGACTTGCGGCCCAGCCAGCCCGCGTCCACGTACTGACGCAGGAGGGGGCAAGGGCGGTACTTGCTGTCGGCGGTGCCCTCATAGAGCACCTCCATGATCGCCAAGCAGGTGTCGAGGCCGATGAAGTCGGCCAAGGTCAGCGGCCCCATGGGCTGGTTGGTGCCCAGCTTCATGCCCACGTCGATGTCCTCGACGGCGCCGATGCCTTCATAGAGGGCGACGACGGCCTCATTGATCATGGGCATCAAGATGCGATTGATGATAAAGCCCGGCATATCCCGCGCGACGACCGTCGTCTTGCCCATGCGCTCAGCCAGCGCCTTGACCGTGGCATAGGTCTCATCGCTCGTCGCCAGCCCGCGGATCAGCTCCACCAGCTTCATCACCGGCACCGGATTCATAAAGTGCATGCCGATCACCTGCGCGGGGCGGCGCGTGACGGCGGCGATCCGGGTGATGGGGATGGAGGAGGTGTTCGTCGCCAGGATGACCTCGGCGCTACACACCTCATCGAGCTGCTTAAAGAGGGTCTTCTTGAGCGCCTCGTTCTCGCTGACGGCCTCCACGGCGAAGTGAACCTCATTAAAGGCCGTGAGATCGGCGACGGGGACGATCCGCGCCAAGGCCGCGTCGCGATCCTCTGCGCTCATCTTGCCCTTGCTCACCGCCCCGGCCATGCGCTTGGCGATGTCTGCCTTGCCCGCCTCGGCGCGCTCTAGGTTGGCGTCGGCGAGGAGCACCTTGAGCCCCACCGTCGCCGCCACATGCGCGATGCCCGCGCCCATCTGCCCCGCGCCGATGACCCCGATCGTCTCAATCTTCATGATCAACGCTCCACCACCACGGCCACGGCCTCGCCGCCGCCGATGCACAAGCTGGCCAGGCCGCGCTTGGCGTCGCGCGCGCTCATGGCATACAAGAGGGTCACGAGGATGCGGGCGCCGCTGGCGCCGATGGGGTGGCCCAGCGCCACGGCGCCGCCGTTGACGTTGACGCGATCTGCGGGCAGCTTCGCCAGCTGATTGACCGCCAAAGAGACCACAGAGAACGCCTCATTGACCTCATAAAGATCAACATCCTCTGGGGTAATCTCAAGCTTGGCCAGCGCCTTCTCGATGGCATAAGCGGGCGCGGTGGTGAACCACTCGGGGGCCTGGGCGTGCTGGGTGTAGGCGCTGATCTTGGCCAAGACCGGCAGCTTGTGGGCCTCGGCGAACTCGGCGCTGGTCAGCACGAGGGCGGCGGCGCCGTCGTTGAGGCTGCTGGCGTTGGCGGCGGTGACGGTGCCGGTCTTCTCAAAAGCGGGGCGCAGGCCGCCCATCTTATCGGGGCGGCCTCGACCGGGCTCCTCATCGAGCTTGACCTCGACGGGCTCGCCGCGCCGCTGGGGCACGAAGACGGGGGCGATCTCCGCCTCAAAGGCGCCCTCCTTGATGGCGGCCAAGGCGCGCTCATAGCTGGCCTTGGCAAAAGCGTCTTGGGCCTCGCGGCTGATGTCCATCTCGCGGGCGCAGATCTCGGCGGCGTTGCCCATGTGGAAGTCTTGATAAGGGTCCCACAGCCCGTCGTGGATCATGCCATCGACGACCTTCTTATGACCCATGCGCATCCCATCGCGGGCGTCGGCGAGGTAGTAAGGCACCCGTGACATATTCTCCATGCCGCCAGCGACGACGACCTCGGCGTCACCGAGGCGGATGGCCTGGGCGGCGAGCATCACCGACTTAAGGCCCGAGCCGCAGACCTTGTTGATGGTCATGCAGGGGGTGTGATCCTTGAGCCCGGCGGCGAGGGCCGCTTGACGGGCGGGGGCTTGACCGACGCCCGCGCTGAGCACGCAGCCCATGATCACCTCGCTGACCTGCTCGGGGGCGAGGCCAGCGCGCTCAAGGGCGGCCTTGATGGCCGCGGCGCCGAGCTGGGGGGCGGGGACGCTGGCGAGCGCGCCGCCAAAGGCTCCGATGGCGGTGCGGGCTGCGCCGACGATGACCACATCTCGCATAAGGGCTCCCTTTCTCTGAGTGCGCGCCGTGAGGGGCGCTGATGGATGAACATTTCAACGTCCGCTGGGTAAAGTAAACACCTCTTTGATGGATCAATCGATAAAGATTTCGCGGTACTGTGCGGCTTTATGGCTAAGCTCGCGATCTCAAAGGCGAGATTTTTTTGCAGCGCACAAAAATAATGGGCGATTTTCGCCGAAATTGGGGTCAAGGAGGCCGACATAGCCCCAAAACTCGGCGGTAAATGGTGCGGCGCACCATTAGCAAAAGCCCATACTTTCTAAGCGACTAAGCGTTTCATTCTAGCAACCGCCGTAGAGTGATGAGGGCAGGCCCCCAAGGGCCTAGGAGGCGTGATGAAGCGTGGGGGCCTGCGCGGCGGCGCGGCGGATACGCGCGGCGAGGCTGGCGGGGTGCGCCTCCTCGATGTCCTCGGGGACGCGCTGCCCGTCGGTGATCCACGTCAGTGGTCGCCGCGCGCGCCTCGCGAGGCTGTAGAGCACCCCTGGCGCGCTCGTCTCATCCAGCTTGGTGACGCACAGCCCGCTGATCTCCAGCCGCTCAAAGACCTTGATCGACTCAAAGAGATCCGCCTCGCGCATATTGGCCGCCAGCGTCAGGATCGCCGCGCCGCCCCAGCCCGGCGGCAGGAAGCGGGCGAGGGCCTCGACCTGATCGGCGGCGCGTGGGTTGCGGCCTGTGGTGTCGATGAGTATCAGCGGGTAATCGCGGAGGCGGGCGAGGGCCTGCGGCAGCGCCTGAGGTGTCTTGACGATCTCCAAGGGGCAGTCGAGGATCTCGGCGTAGCGCGCCAGCTGCTCCACGGCGGCGATGCGGAAGGTGTCAACGGTGACGAGGGCGACGGGCATCTTGAGGAGGATGCGCGCCCGCGCGGCGATCTTGGCGATGGTGGTGGTCTTGCCCACGCCTGTGGGCCCGACGAAGGCCAGCGCGCGTGGCCCCTCACCGCTCAGCGGGTTGGCGCAGCGCAGCCCCTCGGCCAGCAGCGCGTCGAGGCGCGCCTCATCCTCACCGGCGCCCAGCTGCGCCGCCAGGGCCTCGGCGTCCCCTCGGCTCAGCCCCAGGTTGATCAGCGCCTCCACCTGTGGGCGCGCGCGCTGAGCGCCCATCAGCGCCTGTAACTGAGTCGAGAGCTGCTGTGTCATCGCCTCCATGGCGCGCCGCAGGGTCTCCTCGGTGACCATGGCGGGGCGCAGCGCGTCGAGGTCTTGACGCAGCGTCGTCAAGTCATCGCGCAGCCGCGTGACCTCATCGACGGCGCGCGCCGCGCGCAATCCCGAGAGCTGATCCCCGGCGAGGCTCAAGGCGTCCGAGCCCCAAGCGTTAAAGCTGGGCGCGCTGAGGGCGGGCGAGGGGCTCGGCGAGGGGCTCGGCGAGGGGCTCTGTGAGGGGCTCTGTGAGGGGCTCTGTGAGGGGCTCAGCGAGGGGCTCAGCGAGGGGCTTTGAGACAACCAGCGGGCGCGGGCGGCGAAGGGGCCGTCCTCCTCGGGGCGGGCGGTGTCGGCGCGCTGGGGCTGCGCCGCGCTGTGCTGTGTGTAAGCGCTGACGCCTCGGCGGCGAGGCTCGATGATGGGCTCAGCGGGCGGCTGAGGCTGGGGCTTGATGGTGGCGGGGCGGGCGGTGATCTCGACGAAGCCCCGCCCATCCTCTTGGCCGCGCTGCGTGGCGACGATCACCGCGTCGGCCCCGTAGACTTTCTTGAGCTGTGCGACGGCCTCCTTCATCGTACGCCCGCGAAAAGTCTGCACATTCACCTCCATCTATGCGCTGCGCGGCGGCGGCCCAAGCACAATGTGAGCCAAGTGTGAGCCCAGTGTGAACTCAGCCTCTCGGGCCTCTCGCGTCGCCCGCGCCGGTCACCTTGAGCCGGGTGTCGTTGTCATTGATCCGGCTCATTCCCTGGCTTCCACTTGATGTTGCAGCCCAATGAGGGGCGCTGATCGGCGCTGATCGGCGCGCCTGAGAGCAGCGCGTCCATCGCCGCGCGCAGATCCGCCCCCGTGACAGGCACGTCGTTGCCCGGACGAGCGCCGTCAAGCTGGCCTCGGTAGACCAGCCGCCCCTCGGCGTCGAAGAGGTAGAAGTCCGGCGTGCAGGCCGCCTTGAAGGCCAAGGCCACGGACTGATCCTCGTCGAAGAGGTACGGGAAGCGGTAGCCCGCCGCCACGCTCTCCGCCTTCATCCGCTCCGGGCTGTCTTGTGGGTAGCGCTCCACGTCGTTGCTGTTGATGGCGATGACCTGGATCCCCCCCGCGGGGTAGTCGCGCCCCAACGCCGCCAAGGCCGCGCGCAGGTGAATCACGAAGGGGCAGTGGTTGCAGATGAACATGATCAAGGCCGGGGCGCCTTGGAGCGCCGCGCTGCTCAACCGCCCCCCCTCGCCGTTGGCGATGGGCAGGTCAAAGGCGGGCAGCTGCGTGCCCAGCTCAAGCATGGTCGATGGCGTGCGGGCCATTCTTTACGCCTCCTTGGGGCTGTGCGGTGGTAAGACCACCGGGATCGGATCGCACAGCGTGATCTCCGGTGGCGCGATGCGGCAACGGTAGCCCAGCAGCTCCACCCCCGCCGCCGCCGCGCGTCGCAGCGCTTGGCCGTAGGTCGGGTCAATGTCGTCGGCGGGCTCGATCCGCTGCGTGTCGTCCCGCCCCGCGCAGAAGAGCATCACCGCGCGGTGCCCCGCCTCGACCATGCTGATCAGCGCGTTGAGGTGCTTGGTGCCCCGCGCGGTCACCGCGTCGGGGAACCGCGTCAGCCCGCCGCCGACGCCCATCGTGACGTTCTTGACCTCAACGTAGGTGCGCCGCCCCGCCTCGTCGGTCAGCAGCAGGTCGATCCGTGAGCCTTGCCCATAGCGCACCTCTCGCTGGAGCGTCGCCCAGCCCTTCAGCGCCTCGATCCACCCCGCGCGGATCGCCTCCTCGGCCAGCGCGTTGGGCCGCTGCGTGTTCATCAGCCCCAGCGCGCCCTCGTCCAACTCCAAGATCTCCAGCGTGTGGCGGAGCTTGCGCTTGGGGTTGCGCGAGTCGCTGATCCAGGCGCGGTTGCCTGGGAAGAGGCAGCGCTTCATCGATCCGCTGTTGGGGCAGTGAACGGCGATCTCCTCGCCCGTCTCCAGGCGGACATCGGCGAAGAAGCGCTTGTAGCGCCTTAGAAAGACGCCGCTTTGGAGGTGATCTATCCGCATGGTGGGGCCTGGCGAGGTGGGCGCGGGGGGCTATTTCTTATTGTTAAACGCGGGCTTGAGGTTGTTGGGCGCGCCCCACTTGGCCTTGTCCCACTGGGCGGCGTGGGCCAGGAAGAGGCTCATGGGGTCCATCGCCGCGAAGGTCAAGACCTGCTTCTTGTCCATGAGATCCTTCAGCTCCCCCGGATCAGCCTTGACGTCGTAGATCTCGATGGAGGCCTCGCTGCGCATGATCACCTTGGCGGGGCCAACCTCAAGGCCATAGGCGCCGACCCCCTGGCTGGCGATGATCGCCTCGGGGTAGAGGTCCTTGGCGTTGAGCCGGCTCAGCCAGCTGGCGCCCTGGACGTCGGCGGGGATCTTCTGGCCCAGCAGCTCCATCAGCGTCGGCAGGAGATCCACCGCCTCGGCCCCGTGGCTGACGCGCTTGGCGGGGAAGACCTTGGGGTACTTGACGATCATGGGCACCCGCACCAGCTCTTGATGCACGCTGTGGCCGTGACCACAGGAGCCGTGCTCCCAAAACTCATCGCCGTGATCGCCCGTGATCAGGATCATGGTGTCGTCGTAGATGCCCTTCTCTTTCAGGTGGGCCACCAGCTGACCAAAGTATTCGTCGTTGAAGGCGATCTCGTTCTCGTAGAGCGCCTCGATGCGGTCCTGGTGGGCCTTGGGCGGTGGGGACTTCAGCCCCTTGAGGCGGCCAAGCTCTGTACCGCTGATGTACTTGTTATAGGGGCCGTTGTAGTCCGCTTTGTGGTAGTCACCGATGTACTTTTTGTGCTTGCGGTAAGTCACATGGGGGTCAGTGGTCCCAAGGTAGAGGTAGAACGATTTGCCGATGTTCTTGTCAATCCAAGGCAAGGCGCTCTTGATGATCGCCTTGGCGTTATGGGCCTTGCCATCTCGGATAAAGTTCTCAAAGCCGTCAAAGCCTTGTGTATAGTTCCACTTCTCGCTGATGTAGCCGTTGCTACAGAAGCCTTGCGTCTTATAGCCCGCCTTTTTGAACGCCTCGGCGATTGTGGTGTGTTTATCTGAGAGGTTCGCCTTCTCTGTATAAACTTTGTGTACTACAGGATATGTACCTGTGAAGAGGCTGGCGTGGCTGGACTTCGACTCGTTGCCTTGGATGTAGAATGGGTCAAAGTTGGTGGACTCCTTGACCAACGCGTCGAGGTGAGGGGTCTTTACCTTGCGCTTATTGGTGTTGGGGATGTCGCAGAAGCTGACTTTATCCGCGCGTAGGGTGTCGATGAGCCAGAAGATCACATACTTGGGCTTCTCGATCTTGGGCGCGGCGCCGACCTCACCGCTCTCGATGATCGCTTCGCTGAGCTTGACGGCGGCGCTGGCGCGGATCATCAGGCGGGTGGCTTGGCCGTTGAGCTTGCTCAGCCCCGCGCTGACGCGCTTGCCCGAGGCCAGCGGCTTGGGCTTCTGACCGTCCACCTGGGTGTAGACGCTCAGCTCGCCGTCCGCCGTCAGCTTGAGGGTGCTGGCCTTGGGGGGGACGATGTACCAGTCCAGGCCGCCGCCCGCCGGGAGGGTCAGCGCGCCGCCATCGGCCCGCTTGAGCCGCTGGGCGAGGGCCGCCTCTTCATGGGGGAGGGCCTCGGCGCTGGCCTCGCCCAGCCGCGCGGCGCGCAGCGCGGCGGCGGTCTTATAGCCCCCTTGGTCGCTGCTGTGGCGGAAGTGCATCCGCAGCTTGATGATGCCCTCCTTGGCCTCTCCAGGCAGCGCCACCCGGATGGTCTGCCAACCCCCGCTGAGCTTGGGGCTGCCGATCTTCTTGCCATCGGCGAAGACGTCGAGCCGCTGATCCTTGCCAAAGGGGTGGATCACCGCCTCGAAGGCCAGCGCCTTGCCGCTCAGCTCAGGGCCGACCGGGAGCCAGAGGTTGGCTTGAATCCCAGGCGGCAGCGCCGCGACGCGGCCCTCGGCCTTGGCTTGGTAACGCCACTTGTCCTGCTTGTCGCGCGTGTACTTGACGAAGCCCACCTCGGCGGCGTCGGCGATGACCCCGGCCTCCCAGGTGTGGCCCAGCGGCAGGTTGGCCCGAAGATCATAGCCCTCCCCCGCGAACGCAAGGGCGGCCCAGATCAAGGTCAGCGAGGAGATGATCGTGCGCATTTAGGCTCCGTTTGGGGGTTCCTCTCTGCGTGGCGTGTAGCACAATGTAGGATGCCCCGCCAACCCCCCGCGCGGGCGATTTGTCATATGGCTTTTAAGCGGATGATGGATAAGATGCAGGCGCAACGACCCCGCCGATGGGAGCCATGATGAGCGCGTTTCAATATCAAAAGCCCTTTCCGCTTGGCCCGGATGAGACTGAGTATCGCTTGCTGACCCAGGAGCACGTCTCCACCCAGCCCTTCGGCGAGGGGCGGCTGCTCGTCGTGGCCCCCGAGGCCCTCACGCATTTGGCGCGCGAGGCGATGCGCGAGGTGTCCTTCTACCTGCGCCCTGCCCATCAAGCGCGCGTCGCCGAGATCCTCACCGATCCTGAGGCCTCGGAGAATGATCGCTTCGTCGCCCGCACCATGCTGGAGAACTCGGTCATCGCCGCAGAGGGGATGCTGCCGACCTGCCAAGACACGGGGACGGCGATCATCATGGGCCGCAAGGGGCAAAACGTCTTCACCGGCGGCGGTGACGCCGAGGCGCTCTCCTTGGGGGTCTTTGAGGCCTATCGAGATCATCACCTGCGCTACTCCCAGGTCGTCCCGCTGACGATGTATGAGGAGAAGAACACAGGGACAAATCTCCCGGCGCAGATCGACCTCTACGCCTATGACGGCGATGAATATCACTTTACGTTTGTCGCCAAGGGCGGCGGCTCGGCCAATAAGACCTATCTTTTCCAGCAGACGAAGGCGCTCTTAAACCCAGATAGCCTGGAGAGCTTCCTCATCGAGAAGATGCGCACCCTGGGCACCGCCGCCTGCCCGCCTTATCACCTGGCCTTTGTCATCGGCGGCACCAGCGCGGAGGCCACCCTCAAGGCCGTCAAGCTCGCCTCGATCGGCGATCTGGATGGGCTGCCGACGACGGGCAATGAGGGCGGGCGCGCCTTTCGCGATCTGGATCTGGAGGCCAAGCTCTTGGCGGCGGCGCAGACCTGCGGCATCGGCGCGCAGTTTGGCGGCAAGGCCTTCGCCCATGACGTGCGCGTGATCCGCTTACCTCGCCACGGCGCCTCTTGTCCCGTGGGCATGGGCGTCTCGTGCTCGGCGGATCGCAACGTGCGGGCGAAGATCAACCACGAGGGGCTGTGGCTGGAGGTCTTGGAGAAGAACCCCGCGCGCTTCTTGGTGGGCGTCGAGGCGGCGCGCGAGGCGACGGCGGTGGAGATCAACCTTGATCAGCCCATGAAGGACATCCTCGCCGCGCTGACCCCGCACCCGGTCAAGACCCGCGTCTCCCTGACGGGGACGATGATCGTGGCCCGTGACATCGCCCACGCGCGCTTTAAGGCGATCCTCGACGCCGGCCAGCCCTTGCCCGACTACCTGCTCAAGCACCCGGTTTACTACGCTGGCCCCGCCAAGAAGCCCGAGGGCTTGCCCTCTGGCTCCTTCGGCCCCACCACCGCCAACCGCATGGATCCATACGTCGATCTCCTCCAGGCGCGTGGCGGCTCGATGGTGATGATCGCCAAGGGCAACCGCTCGGAGCAGGTGACCCGCGCGTGTAAGAAGCACGGCGGCTTTTACCTTGGCAGCATCGGCGGCCCGGCGGCCAAGCTGGCCAAGGAGTCAATCAAGCATGTCGAGGTGCTGGACTTCCCCGAGCTGGGCATGGAGGCGGTTTGGAAGATCGAGGTGGTGGGCTTCCCCGCGTTTATCCTCGTCGATGACAAGGGCAATGACTTCTTTGAGGGCCTCTGAGAGCGTCGTGAGCGTCGCCGCTCCGCCTGAATCTCCGCGCAGCGATCTATAGTGATGCGCCCTCCCTCTGGGTGCGCTAAGCTCAGCGCACACGGAGGTTTGAGATGGACTTTAACTGCGCAAAATGCGGCGCGCCGCACGCATTCCCTGAGAATCAAATCGGGCCAGATGGCCTGAAGCTGAGCTGCTTCTCTTGCGGGGCCAAGATCACGCTGCATCGCGGCGGGGTGGTGCTGCTGGACGGCGCGGAGGCGGCGCCGACGCCGCCGCCGAGCGCGTCGCGGGGTGATGATGAGATGCCCGCCACCGATCCCCCCGTTGAGCTGGCCCCTGAGCCGCGCGTTGAGCCGACGCCTGAGGTGATCGAGGTGGCTTCTGAGCCGCCCGCGCCGGTCTCAGCGCCGCCCGCGCCGGTTGAGCCCGTCGTTGAGGCCGTCTCTGAGCCCCCCAAGGCGGTTGAGCCCGCCGTTGAGCCCGTCTCTGAGCCTGTCTCCGCGCCGCCCGCGCCGGTCGAGCCCGTCGCCGAGGGGCTCGCGCCCGTGGCCGCGCCCGCCGCGATGGGCTTCTTTGGCTTGGCCAAGTCCCAGATCACCCGCGTCGCCTCCACCGTCTCCACCAAGAGCAAGCAGCGCCTTGAGATCGCCGCCGCCGCTGAGATCGCCGCCAAGACGGAGATCCCCAGCGGGCTGAGCTTCCCCGGCGCGGCGCCCACGCCCACGGGGCCTTGGACTTGGCGCGATCTGCCCACCGCCTTTATCGCCCTCTTCGATCTGCGCCGCCTGGTCTTTACCACGCTGGGGCTCTGGGCGGCCCTCGTCGCCTTCGGCTTGGTGCAGTGGCTGGCCTCATGGCTGAGGGCTCAGGTGGTGATCCTCGGCGCGCTGACCTCTGTCCTGGGCTTCGTCGCCTTGTTCAGCATCGCCGCCTTTGTCTTGTCGGTGATGAGCTTTGTGGTTCAAAAGAGCGTCATCGAGCGCCAGCAGACCACGATCAAGGAGGGGATCGCTTGGAGTAAGCGCTGGCTTAAGAGCGTGGTGGGGACGCCGCTGGCCTTCGTGGTGGTCTTCGGCGGGGTGGTCATCCTCCAATCGCTGATCAGCATGCTGGGGCACATCCCCGGCGGCGTCGGGGCGGTGCTCTTGGGCGCGCTGACGCCGATCATCGTCCTGCTCGGCCTCCTCGCTGGCGCGACGGTCATCGCCGCGCTCTACGCCCTGCCCCTCTATCTCTCGGTGATCTATGACCGCAAGGGCAGCGCCTATGAGACGCTCGTCGATCTCTTCGCCTTGTTTAAGGATCACGGCTCTCGGCTGCTGGGTCATACCCTCCTGAGCATGGGCATGATTGGGGCGACGGCGGCGGTGACGGTCATCCCCGCTTGCCGCATCGGCGCGCGCTTGACCAGCGGCGTGATGGGCTATGCCCTCCGTGAGCAGTTCGCGGCGTTGCTGAGCGCGCTGCCCCACGGCTTCGTCGGCTTCGTCCACTTCGCCTTCGGCAAGGGCCTCTTCTATCAGCAGACCTTGGGCTTCGCCGACAGCGTCGGCGCGCTCTTGATGGGGATCGGCGCGGCGGCGGGCTTGGCCCTGGTGCTGTCGTTGGTGCTCTTGAGCTATATGACCGCTGGCGCGATCACCTACAACATCGTGCTGAAGCGCGACAAGCCCTGATCTCGCCCTAAATTCTCGCCCTAGATTGAGAGGCGGCGCTGGATCAGCCAGCCGTTGGCCTCAGCCTTCTCCAAGAGCTGCTCATCCCGATCACCCATCACCAGACTGAGCCCCTCGCTGTTCTCCAGCAGCTCATAGTCGTTCATGCTGTCGCCGATCACGAGCACTGGGCTACGTCCCAGCGTGTCCAAGAACAGCTCTAGCTTATCCTCACCCACAGGCACCGCCTCGATCAGCTTCTCCGTGAGCATCCCATACTGGCTTTGCAGCTCAAGCCCCAAGACACGGTCCTCGGGGAAGTCGATCCGCCGCGCCAGCCGCCGCATGGCCTGCACGGCCACGCTGTCGATCAGCCAGATGTGAAAGCCGTTGGCGTCAAAGAGGCGGATCAGCTCCATCGTCTCCGCGTGGACCTTGATCCCCATGTTGAGGCTCAGCGCGGGGAAGGGCGGGCCGCCAGGGACATCCTCTTGGCTCAGCGGCCGCTCCAGCTCAAGGCCGATGATCTCATCGAGCGTCTCGTTGATGTCGCGCTCATGCAGCCCCTTGAGCATCCGCGCGGCGAAGAGCGCCGCGTCGGCGAAGCTCTCATTGATCAGCGACTCATAGACCCCAAACATCCCCGCCCGGTAGCGCTTGAAGGCGGCCATCTCGGAGATCTCAGCGTCGTTGCGCCCCGCCACGGCCTTGTAGGCGGCCTGGAGGGCGTCGCGGCCCAGCCGCTCGGGGATGATCTCCCAGAAGTTGCGATCCGTGCGGAAGCGGCGGCGGAGGATCATATGGCGCATGAGCACCTCCGCGAGGCTGTTGTAGAGCAGCGTCCCGTCACAGTCGATGGCGACGAGCGGGGGCTCCTCTGGATCGTAGCCGGGGCTCTCGATGCCATGCTCTGTGATCAGATCAAGCAGCGCGGCGCGGACCTCGGGTTGCCAAGCGCCCTCGCTGAGGAGCTCCTCAGGGTGGATTTGGTCTGTCATGGTCTGTGATTCCGGGTAAAAGCGGCCACGACGAGCGGCTCAGGGCGCGTCGTGGATCTCTCTCGGTGATGCCTCACCTGAGCGGGGTACCTCAAGCGCTCAATGCGCGCGCTCAGCCACCGCGGGGGGCGCAGGGTGAGCGTATGAGGGTCGGTGGTGGGCGGGCGTGGGCGTCATGGCAGGCACGTTAGGCGCGGCGCGGTGGCAAGTCAAGGCTCCTCACACCCCGCGCGAGGGGCGAGATCAAGGGCAGGGCGTCTCTTGAGATCCTGGACAGCAGCGGGGCGCGTCGCGCGCGCCAGGGACACAGCCATCTGCTTCACAGATCTGGTCCTCAGCGCAGTCGCAGTCGGCCTCACAAGGCGCGCAGAGGTCGCCCGTGGGCGTCAGCACGCGCTCTAGGCCCGGCGTCGTCAGCCTTAAGATCGCCTCGCGCTGATACCACTCGGTCTCCTCGACGGCGACGCAGCGGCGCAGCTCAGGCTCGGTGATCCCGCCGTCGATGATCGGCCCCGTCACGCAGGCGTAGTTGGCCTCCGCCGAGCAGGGGATCGCGTCGAGGCACCACGCCGAGGTGCGGCCCTCACGCCCGTTGAAGGCGACGACCCCGGTCACGCAGGTGAGGTTGAGCGCGGCGCAGTCTTCGCGGCTGAGCGCATAGGCGCCGTTCTCATTGGGCTCAAAGCAGGTGAAGGCCACGCCCGCCTCGCACCACGCCGCGTTGGGATCGCCGCAGTCATCATCCACGCAGCCAGGGCAGGGGCCGGAGCCCGCCAAGAGGGCCGCGCCGAAGAGGAGGCTCAACCCACGCTTAAGCGCGTGTCGCGTACGCATCAGATCCGCTCCTTTCGCTGAACGGGGCTGAGTATGACAGCGCGAGGCGATGAATCACAGGTCAGCGCAGAAGCTCGGCGGCGTGTACTCAAAGGGCGAGGCGCTGCGATGCCAGCGGAGATCGACGCGCTCGTTCAGCGCGTGATCGGTGACGAAGAAGGCCGCCAGCTGCTGCGTGTCACGATCCTCGGTGTAGACCAGGTAGGTGTGACCGCGCGTGACGATGACCAGATCGTCGCCCTCAAGGCCCGGCGTGGGATCGAGAGATGACATCGCCTCGTTGATGTCACAGAAGCTCAGCGGCCCAAGATCCACGATGAAGGCGCGATCGTCGGTGACGGTGTTGACGCGGAAGAGATCCACGTCCATGTCACGATCATTGGCGAAGAGGAGATCCCAGTCATTGTTGACCCACTCGCTGTCCTCGACGACGCCCCATTCAAAGCTGGCCGTGGCGGCCTCATAGCCCTTCAGATCGCGCGCCCAGAGGGTGAGGTCCCCGTGAGAGGCCATGCCGGGCTGGTCGCAGGGCGCGTAGTGGCTGGGATCGGCAGGCAGCGGCCCCTCGCAGGGGGCGCAGTCCTCATGATGGCAGCCCGCGAGGAGGGCGAGGAGGCACAGCGAAGAGGGGAGCAGGGCGCGGCGCATAACAACTCCAAGGGCGAAGACGGCGCGGCGGCTTCGCAAAGGGCGCACCAAGCCCGCGCCCCATTCGCCTTGAGGATCTGCGCCGTCGAGGGCGGCGCTGTGACCGACGGAGCGGCGCAGATGTAGCCGCGCGTTTACGCTCAGCGACGCGCCAAGGCCGCGCGCGCGCTGGCACTGTTCTTGAGAAGCCACGGGGCGTTGTTTTAAGCGAGGTGGCGCATGTCTTTGTCAAAATTCAGCTTATATCTCAGCGTGTTGATGGTCATCGCGGGCGGCTGTGATGACTCCGGCGACTACGCCACCGACGCCCTGAGCCTGCGGGCGGTCATCACCGATGAGGGCGGCGGCGAGGCCATCATCTCCGCCACCGTGGAGCATGACGGCGAGGCGCTGGAGCTGGACGACGGCGATGCGCTGATCGCCCACATCGGCGAGGCGACCTACACGCTGTCGAAGTCGCCGGCGGATGAGCGCTACACCGCTCAGGTGGAGGGCGGCTGCGCCGGTCAAGAGGTTGAGATCACCCTCAAGCGTGAAGATCAAGACAGCAGCGAGGCCTCTCGCGTGCGGATGCCGCTCGCCTTCGAGCTGACCGCGCCCGCCGAGGACGCCACGCTCGATCTCAGCGACACGATCCTCATCACCTGGGATCAGGTCGCCGAGGACAGCCTGCTGCTCAGCCTCGAAGGCGACTGCGTTGATCCGCTGGCGGTCACGCTGGAGAAGGACGTGGGCCGCTACCTCATCCAGCCCGGCGCGCTGGCGCGCGTGGATGGCCGCCAGGATCTCTGCCCGATCTGGATCACGCTCACCCGCAGCCGCAAGGGCCACGTGGACACGGCGCTGAAGGACGGCGAGCTGCGCGCGGAGCAGGTCCGCCACCGGGCGGCGTTCGTCCGCTAAGTGTCCGCTAAGCGCGCAGGGCCAAGCAGCAAACAGCGACACCGATGACGCCGAACATCAAGGGGAAGCCGCCCGCGTTGACGAGGGGGGCGCTGAGCAGCGGCGAGGTGAACTGCCCCAGGAACATCGTGGTGGTCAACAGCCCCGCCGCCCGCGCCCGGTGAGGCCCCTGCGCCGCGCTGAGGATCGCCTGCATCAAGAGGGGCATAAACAGCCCCATCCCCAAGCCCAATGACAGCATCGCCGCGGCCACGCCCCAGGGGCCACGCGCCAGGCCCGTCGCGGCCACCCCCACCCCGATAAAGAGGTAGGTCAGCGCCCGGGCCCGGCGCGGCGAGGCCAGCAGCCTCAGGACACGGGCGAAGTTCAGCGAGACGAGGGAGGCGACGAGGGTCATCCAGGCCAGCAGGCCCCCCGCCAGGCGTGGATCAGAGAGGTGGAGGCCATCGGTGAGGAAGAACGGCAGCTGCGTAGGCAGCGCGTAGAAGCCCACGCTGCCGATGAAGGAGGCGGTGAAGATCCGCGCCAACCTGGGCGGCGGCGTAGGCGTCGAGGAGGCCGCCTCGGGGGCCTCGCGCGCGCCGGGGGGCAAGCTCCAGGCGATGAGGGGGATCAACAGCAGGGCCAGGGCGTAGACACCGAAGGGGCCGCGCCAGTGGATCGCGGCGAGGGCGCCGCCGAGGGCGAGGTAGATCACCCCGCCGAAGCCCATCGAGGCGGCCTGCAAGCCCAAAAAGCGCGCGCGGGGCGCCTCGTCGAAGAGGGCGCCGGCCAGGACGGTGACGACGGTCATCAGCGCGGCGGTGCTGATCCCCAAGGCGGCGCGGCTGACCAACAGCGCCTCGATCCCCTTGACCCACAGCCCCGCCGAGCCCGCCAAGGCGTAGAGCAGCGCCCCGCCGAGCAAGATCGGGCGCGCGCCATAGCGGCGGATCAGCGCGGCGGTGGGCAGGCCAAAGAGGCCGATGAGCAGGGCGGGGAGCGTCAGGGTGAGGAGGGCGAGGAGATCGACGCCGGGGACGTCGGCGAAGGCCGCGCGGACGCCCGGCAGGGCGGGGGAGATGATCGCCCCGGCCATCACGGTGAGGCTGCTGGCGGCGAGGAGCGTGATCTGCGTCGGCCAGCCCGGGGCGCGGGCGCCCGAGGCGGGTGAGGATGGGCTCAAGGGGGACTCCAGGCGATGTAAGGCCGGTCATAGAGCACCGCGTCGAGCAGGGCAACGATCAACGCGCGTGATTGAGGGCGCGGCGCAAACGAGGCGCGGCGAACCGCCCCAGCCTCACCGCGTATCTTCAACGCAAAGCCACCGACAGAGAGGCCCAGATGACCCAAGCCCCCTGGCAGCTCGAGATCTTCTTTGATGGCGCTTGCCCGATCTGCAAGCGAGAGGTGGCGCTGCTGCGGCGGCGAGACACCCTTGGGCGGCTGCGCTTCACCGACATCGCCGCCCCCGAGTTCGACGCCGCCGTCTATGACCGCGCGCGCGACCGCTTCGATGTCCGCATCCAGGCCCGCTCGCCCGACGGCGCCTGGTTGGAGGGCGTCGAGGTCTTCCGCGCCATCTACACGCTCTTGGGCTTTGGCTGGCTGATCCGCCTCACGCGGCTGCCGGGGCTGCGAGGGCTGCTTGACTGGGCCTATGATCTCTTCGCGCGCAACCGCCATCGCCTGACGGGTCGCTGTACTGACACCTGCTCACCGAGACAGGCCCTTTAAAGTCGCGGGGCGCGAGGCCAGCGACGGCGTTTAAGCGCCGCGCGGCTTGGCCACCTCGACCCACGTCGGCGCCAAGACCCGGATCAGCTCGGCGGGGATCATGCTCACCAGGAAGCCCCGCTTGCCCCCATTGATCCACAGCCGCGCCAGCCCCTCGATGCTGCGCTCGGCGTAGATGGGCATCGCCCGGCGCAGGCCAAAGGGCGAGGTGCCGCCGACGAGGTAGCCCGAGTGGCGCTGGGCGACCTCGGGCGCGCATGGGCTGACCCGCTTATGGCCGAGCTGCTTGGCTAAGCGCCCCACCGACACCTCGAGATCGCCGTGCATCAAGACCACAAAGGGCGCTTGGGCCTCGTCCTCGAAGATGAGCGTCTTGATGACCTGGTGCTCATCGACGCCCAGGCTCGCCGCAGAGTGGCGCGTGCCGCCTTTGGGCGCGTAGTCATAGCTGTGCCCCTCAAAATCGACCCGCGCCGCGCGCAGCGCGCGCACGGCGGCGGTGACAGGATCTCGCTTCTGCTTGGCCATCCTTGCTTCACCTCTCGATATGAGCGTTCAGGGTTTCAGCGCGGATCGCGGGCCAGCCGCAGCCCGCGCGCGGGGGAGAGGGGGGCGTGGAGCTGCGCGCTGCAAGCGCCACGGGCCAGGGGCGGCGTGTCCATAAAGCTGCCCCCACACACCACCGCCGCGATCTCCATATGGCTGGGTGAGGCGCCGCCGAGGCTCATCGGCGCCGCCTCCGCCCACTCCTCCACCCCGCCGATGAGATCACATATCCCCTGGGCGCTGTGGCCCATCAAGTGTTGGCAGCTGGGCTGTGGCGCGCGCGCGCCGCAGCCCGCCAGGTGCGCATGCTCGCAGGTCGGCGGCGCCTCGCCCCATGGGTAGGGCAGATCAAGGCCCTGGCTGTGGGCGGCGTAGATCCACTCCAGCTCCGTGGGCAGCCGCGCCCCCGCCCAGGCGGCGAAGTCACGGGCTTGTTGGAAGGTCAGGCAGTTGATCGGTCGCGCTGCGGCGGCCTCACCCCAGAGGCAGAGCGGCTCAAGCGGGAAGGGGACCGCGCACGCCTCCAAGGCGACGCAGGCGGCGTACTTCCCCACGGTGATCTCCCCCGCGCTCATCTCCAGCGCGTCGATAAACACCGCCACGGGCGCCGCGCCCTCGCCCTCGGGGGTGTAGGTGATCCGCCCCGCCTTGAGAGGCCGCCATTCGATCCCCAAGGCCGCCGCCCGCGCCTCGCCCAGCCGTCGCCGCGCGGCCTCTTGCTGGGGATCGACGCGCACGCGCAGCGGCTCGGTGAGGGGATGGCGCGCCTTGAGATCGTGCAGCAGCGCCACCTGCGCTTGGATCGCCTCCATGCGGCGTTGGAGCTGAGGGGCTTGGGTGAGAATCCGCTCGGCGAGGTCAAGGCGGGGGGGCATCGTCGGCAGCGGCGGGATAGGGCTCAGCCGCGTCGGCTTGACGGAGGGTAAGCGCGAAAACAACGCCCCCGCGCCGATGATCAAGGCGAGCAAGGCCAGCAGGCTCAGCGCTCGACCCGCCGCGCTGGCCGGGCGCTGAGCCCCTCGCCGCGCGCGCGCCCCGGCGAGGAGCGCGTTGATCTCCTTGACGTGCCCGTCGATGAGCCGCGCCGCCGTGAAGGGCTCCAAGGCCGATAAGAACGCCTGGGGGTGCTTAAAGCGCGCGGCAGGATCAGCGGCGAGCGCGCGGCGCAAGATCGCCATCAGGCCCTCCGGCTGAAGCCTCGCCGACAGCGGCTCTCGCGCTGCGGCGCGGCGCACGCTGTGGGGGGTCGGGCCATCAAAGGGCGGATGCCCTGTCAACGCGAAGTAGGCCACCGCCGCCAAGCTGTAGACGTCCGCCTCGGCGCACGCCCCCGCTTCCCCCTGCTCGCGGCAGGGCGTAAACCGCGCCGCCTCTAGATCATCAGGATCCTCGGGGGTCAAGCCCAAGCCCAAGAGGCAGATGTCGCCCATCGCGCTGCGCAGCAGGTGCGAGGGTCGCAGCCGCCCATGACAGCGCCCCTCGGCGTGGAGCCGCGCCAGCGCGGCGGCGGCGGGCCTCAGCCAAGTCAGCAGCTCATCGACGCCCATCACCCCGCCCTCGGCCACGCGCGCCGAGAGGAGGCGCCCCTCGACGGGCGTCAGCAGCCACGCCGCCTCATCCACATCCAGCGCCTCGATCTGCGTCAGCCCCTCAAGCCGCAGCTCGGCCAAGGCGCGCCCCTCCTCGATAAAGCGCGCGCGCGCCGCCGCGTCGCTGGCGCCGCTGAGGGCGCGGACGATGACCGGCGCCTCGCTCTTGAGCCGCGCCGCGCGCCACACCTCCACGCACGCCGCGCGGTTGAGGCGCTCAAGCAAGCGCGCCTCGCGGATGATTTGATGGGGCTGGGGCATCTGCGCTCCTGTCATGGCGAGCCGCCAGTGTAGTCAGCTCAAGGCGCGGAAATAAACGGGCAGGGTGTGGAGGCTGAGGCGGGCGCTTGATCGGCGAACTTAATCCGCGATCTCGAAGGTGAAGCTAAAGGGCGCCGTGGCCGAGCCGCGGTTGGCCGTGGACTTGAGGGTGCCCATGGCGACATAGAGGCCGGGGCTCAGCCCTTGATTGAGCCGCGCCTCAAGCACCACCGAGACCATCACTGAGGCGTTGGTCGCCCGCGCCGCCTGCTTAAACTGAGAGATCAGCGTGTCGGCCTCCTTGCTCGTCAAGGACAGCCCGTTCGTCTCCGCAGAGAGCCGCTGGAGGTTGCGCAGATCCACCTTCGCCTGATCATCCTCATGAGAGTTGACCGTGCTCAGCGCCACGGTGTGCAGGCGCGTCCCTGCCTTCTTGGCCCGGCTGATGATCTTATCGGCCTTGGCCTTGTCATAGTCGCCCGCCTGTCCGTCCGTAAAGACCACCACATCCACGGACTTTGCGCCCTGTTTTCTGGCGCCATCGACCAGATCCATCGAGTCTTTCATGGCCGCGTAGAGGGGCGTCCCGCCCGCAGCGGTGACGCGATCAATGGCGGCCTCGATCTCGCCGATGTCGGCGGTGAAGTCGAGGAGGAAGCGGCAGGCCTCAAAGCAGTCGGAGACCTGCTCATCGAAGAGCCCCTCGGCGACGCCGAAGTCAAGGACGGCGACCATCGCGCCCGCGTGGAGATCTTCGACAAAGGCCTTGGCGGCGTCCACGCGCCGGCGATCTGGATCGGTGCCGCTGGTGGAGCCGGAGGAGTCGAAGACGAGGGCCACGCTGACGCCCTCACCGCGCGGCTCGGAGCTGCTGACGTCGGTGACCTGGACACGATCGGCGGGCTTGGGCTGGGCGGCGAGGGCGTTTTGAGGCTGAATCAGCAGATCGCCGTCGAGCTGGAAGTCATCGGCCTTGAGCCCTTGAAAGAGGAGCGCGCCGTCCTTGTCCTCCAGCTTCACGCTGAGCGTCAGGTGCCCGCCGGTGGGCTTGAAGTCCACGGAGAGGCCGCTGAGGACCTCCAACGCCTTGACAGGGCCGCCGGAGTCATCGCCGACCGCCGAGGAGGTCGGCGCCCGCCAAGCACCCTCACCGGCGAGGGCGGGGCAGGCGGAGACGCCTGGCTCCGTGTCTCCGCCGACGGGGCCGCAGCCGATGAGCGCGGTGAGGGCGAGGAGGGCAAGGGGCAACGCGCGAGGGGGCATCATGAGGGGAACCTCCTTAGGTTTAAGCTCTTTGAGGGGGGCGGTCAGCGCGCCGGGCGCCATCGCGCGCCCCACAACGCAAGCGGCGTCACTTTAATCATCTAAGCGTCGATCAAAGCGCGCCGCAAAGTCGGCGGGCGCCAACGCCTGGCGCAGCGCCTCCTCATACTCCACGGCGCCCGCTAAGACGAGGCGCGTCAAGGCGTCATCGAGCCGCTGGTGCCCCTCCTCGGATGTCATCAAGGGGAGAATCGCCTCCAGCCGCCCCGCGCGCAGCTGCTTAAGCACGCTGGGCGTGCCCAAGAGCACCTCAAAGACCCGCGTGGGTCGCTCAATACCTTGCAATAGCCGTTGATTGATCAGCGCCAGCGTCACATTCGCTAACAGGTGGCGGATCTCGGCGCGCTGCGGCTCTGGCGTGAGGCTGAAGACATGATCCAGCGTGCTGAGGGTCGTCGAGGTGTTCATCGAGGCCAAGACCAAGATCCCCCGTGAGGCGCCGCGCAGGGCCATCATCAGCGTCTCAAAGTCGCTGATCTCGCCGATGACCAGCACGTCGGGATCTTCACGCAGCGCCGCCTCGATGCCCTCGGTGAAGCTGGGCGCGTGGCGGCCAATCTCGCGTTGATTGACCAAGGCTTGCTGGCTGGGGATCAGGTACTCCACCGACTCATCGAGGGTGATGATGTGGACAGGGCGGGTGAGGTTGATGTGCTCGACGAGGGCGGCGAGCGTGGTGGACTTCCCCGCGCGGTTGGGGCCAGCGACGAGGATCAGGCCGCGCGGGCTGGCGCAGAGATCGATGACCGCCGGGCTGAGGCCCAGCTCCGCCGGCGAGGGCACCCGCGCGGGGATGCAGCGGATGGAGGCGCAGGCGCCGTTGAGATCCTCAAAGAGCTGGATGCGGAAGCGGGCGATCTCACCCAGGGTGTAGGTGAAGCGCGCGGCGCGCCGCTCAGAGAGGGCGGCGCGGCTGTGCTCGGGGAGGATCGGCTCGATGATCTGCATCACGTCTTGGCTGCTGAGGGCGCGCAGATCCTTGAGCGCGCGCACCTCGCCGTGGATGCGCCAGAAGGGGCGCTGACGCGCGGAGAGGTGGATGTCTGAGGCGCCCTCCGCCAAGGCCCGCCGCAAAAGCCCGTCAAGGAGCGGCGCGCGCGGCGCCTCCTCGGCGGGCGGCGCGTCGGACAAGGCCTCGCCGCCGCTGAGCCCGCTCATCACCCGCTCAAAGAAGCCCTTGGAGATCTGCTGCGTGTCCACCATCAACCCGGGCAGCTGGCGCTGAACGGCGCTGAGCACCTTGAAGCTGAGCCCCTCGACGCAGCCCAGGGTCATCACGCCGTTGGACTCTCGCAGAGGCACGAGCCGGTGGCGGATCTGGAAGTCGAGGGGCAAGGCGCGCAGCACCTCGGGCGGCGGCGGCGTGGCGGGATCGTGGATCAGGGTGGTCGGCAGCCGCGCGTTGACCTCTTGGAGCCGCTGCGCCAGGGTGCGACACATCACCAAGCCAAAGTAAGGCAAGCGCAGCAGCATCCGATGAAAGCGGCGGCTGCTGAACTTGAGCATCGTCACCTCGGTGCGGGCGAAGACGCTGGCGGAGCGGGTGTCGCTGAGCAAGAGCCCCATCTCCCCCACAGACTCGGCGGGCTTGAGGGTCGCTAAGGAGACATTGGGCTGCCCCGGCTGCTCGCGGACGACGTCGGCCTCCCCCTTGAGGATCAAGTAGAAGGCGTCGGAGGGATCATCCTGACGCGCGATCAACGCCTTGGGCGGATAACGCCACACCTCCGCCTCCTCGATGACCTCATCGAGGTGGGCGCTCTCCAGCCCGTGAAAGAGCGGGGAGCGATCAAGGATCTTGAGGACGAGATCACGCTCGTCCGTCAGGCTGAGCTGCTGCATACGCGCTCCGAGGTCGCGGGGAGGGGGGCGAGCAAGGCAGGGGCGGGGGCGCTCAGCTCAGCGCCCGGGCGAGATCGCCGTGTGGATTGGCGATGATCTCAGCGCCCGCGATCATCCCCTCACCTGCGGCGGCGCGACCCGCTCGCATGGCCTCCTCCACGTCATGCAGGAGCCCGGTGAAGGCGAAGTAGGCTTTACCGCCAAGGCCCTGGGCGAGCTTGAGGCGCAGGCCGGAGATCTCGGCGCGCTTGAGGGCCGCGTCAGCGCCGCGCAGGGCGGCGGCGATGGACCACGTCTCCAAGATCCCCAGCGCGTCGAGGGCGCGCACGATCGGGGACTCCAAGAGGAAGGTGATCTGGCGGTGCGGATCGGGGAGGAGCAGCTCATCGATGAGGGCGTCACCGGCGGCGGCGCGGCCCGCCTTGAGCGCCTCATAGACCTCATCGACGCCGCCCTTGAGCAGATAGAGGTACTTACCAGGCTCGACGCTCTTGCCCATGTGCAGGCGCACCGGGGCGCGCTTGAGCGCCGCGTCGCAGCTGAGGATGCCGCGCGGGATCGAGCACAGCTCCATCAAGCCCAAGGCGGGTCCGTTGGGTGCGTCCATTGAGGCCATCAGACGATGCGAAAGGCGTCTTTAAGGACGCAGCGGCGGGCGCGGGCGAAGTGCGGCGCGTAGGTCATGCCCTCGCCGGTGGGGCTGGCGATGGTCCAGGAGGTGAAGCCCTCGCCGCCATAGCCGGTGCCCGCCAGGCTGGGGCCGTTCTTGACGAAGATGGAGGCGTCAACGGCGCGGGCCATCCGTGACAGCGCGTTGATGTTGGTGGAGTGCATGATCGCCGTGTGGCGGAAGCCATGCTCGACGCGCACGGCGCAGTCAATGGCGGCGTCCACATCGGGGGCGCGCACGAGCCCGACGACGGGCATCAAAAGCTCATGCTGGACGATGGGATGGGCCTCCTCGACCTCGGCGAAGAGGAGCCGCGTGCTGTCGGGGACGCGGATGCCCGCCGCGCGGGCGATGAGCGCCGCGTCCTTGCCCACGAAGTCCTTGTTGACATGGTTGTCGGGGGTGATGATCAGCTGGGTGAGCCGACGCACGTCGCCCGCCTTAAGCTCCACCGCGTCGCTGCTGGACAGCGCGCGCTTGAGCATATCGGCGATGTCGGCGACGGCGATGATCTCCTTCTCGACCAAGCAGATGATGTTGTTGTCCATGCTGGCGCCCTTGACGATGTCACGGGCCGCCTTGGCGATGTCCGCCGTCTCATCCACCACCACGGGGGGGTTACCTGGGCCTGCGGCGATGGCGCGCTTACCGCTGGTCATGGCCGCCTTGACCACGGCGCCGCCGCCGGTGACGACCAAGAGGCGCACCTGCGGGTGATGCATCAGCTCTGCGGCGGTCTTGAGCGTGGGCTCAGCGACGCAGGTGAAGAGATCAGGCGGGCCGCCCACGCTCATGATCGCGTGGTTGAGGCGATCGATGAAGTAGGCGCTGACCTTCTTGGCGTTGGGATGCACGTTGAAGACGACGGCGTTGCCCGCCGCCAACATGCCGATCCCGTTGTTGATGATCGTCTCGCTGGGGTTGGTGCAGGGCGTGATGCTGCCGATGACGCCGAAGGGCGCCCACTCGGTCAACGTCAAGCCGTGATCACCTGAGCTGGCGAGGGGCCGCAGCGCCTCGACGCCGGGGGTCTTCTCCAGGGCGAGCAGGTTCTTATCCAGCTTATCTTCATAGCGCCCCAGCCCCGTCTCCTCGACGGCCATCCGCGAGAGGGTTTCGCGCTCGGCGCGGCTGACGTCGCGCATGGCCTGGATAAAGCGGGCGCGATCCTCAAGGGAGATGTCGCGCAGGGCGTGGAAGGCCCGCTTGGCGGCGGCCACGGCGGCGTCGATGGTCGGATAGACCCCTCGACCGCCGATGGCCTCGCCGCGCGGCGCGCGCAGGATGGCGGGGGCGCTGGGGCCGACGACGCCATCGGCCGCTAACCGCGCGACCACTTGCTCGACGATGCGGCTGATGCGTGTGTCGTCCACCACCTCGCCTCCTTAGTCCTTCAGATAGAGGACCTCGCCGCCCACCTCGAAGGTGTCGACGATGGCCATGATGGTGGCGTCCACCGGGCGGTTTTGCGTGATCTGCGTCTGGCGCGCCGAGGAGCCGGTGGCATAGAGCACCACCTCGCCGACGCCCGCGCCCACGGCGTCCGCCGCGATGACGCCGCCGCCCTGCACCTCGCCTGTCAGGAGATCAATGGGGGCCACCGCCAGGAACTTGAGCCCGATCAGCTCACGCTCCTTCTGGCTGGCGACCACCGTCCCGATGACCTTGCCGATGATCACTCTTTGGTCTCAGCCGGCGTCCGCCCGAGGGGCAGGGTCTTGTCGATGTTGACGTGCGGGCGCGGGATGACGTGGACGCTGACCAGCTCACCGACGGCCTGGGCGGCGCGCTGCCCCGCCTCGGTGGCGGCCTTAACCGCGGCCACGTCGCCGCGGACGATGGCGGTCACGTAGCCGCCGCCGATCTTCTCATAGCCCACCAGCTCCACGCGGGCGGCCTTGACCATCGCGTCTGAGGCCTCGACCATCGCCGTAAAGCCCTTCGTCTCGATCATCCCCAATGCGTCAGCCATGATATCTCTCCATCAAATGGCGTTGTGTGTTTCTCTACTGACCTCAGCGTGAGGCCCGAGGCGCTAGACGCCCTTAACCGCCTCAAGGGCGGCCACGGCGGCGACCTGAGCGGCGTCGATCTCCGCCTCAGGGCCCGCCAAGTACAGGCGCCCAAAGGCGCCATAAGGGCGAATATCGATGAGGTTGATCCGCGCCGCCTTCTCCGCCTCGTTCGCCGCGAGGCAGATATAAGCCGCTGGCTGCGTCTCCAAGATAAAGAGCGACTGACCCGGCAGGATCATCATGCCGCGGCTATTGCGGTTGATGATCTGGGTCTGGTACGCCTCCACGGCGCGCAGCACCTGGTTGGAGACGACCTTGGGCTTCATCCGCTCCTCCTCCTTGAGCCCCAAGTTCTCAAGGATGATCCGCCCCGCGCTCTGCACCTCGCCCTGATCCCAGTTATGGACCTCAAGGAGCCCAAAGGCGCGCTCAACGACCTGAACGGCGGGGACCACCTTGGTGCCCTTGAGGGCCGTATCGGTGACGCGGTTGATGGCGATCCCGGGCGCGATCTCCACCCACAGAGAGGCCATGCCAGGCAAGGGGAGGAAGCCCTTTGAGGTCTTACCGATATAGCTCGTCAGCTGTGGCTGGAGGTTGTCGAGGAAGCTATAGGAACGGAGCGTGATGCTCATCACAAACCCTTATCAAGCAGTCGGCGGCAACGTATCACAGGGGTATAGGGGCGGCAAGGCGATAAAGCGGCGCGGCGACGGGCCGCCGCGCCTCGATTTTCACCTGAGTTGAAAGATCGGCGCGGCGCGTCGGGCCATCGGCGAAGCCAAGCATTGACCTCAAGACCCACCTGGTAGATCCTGCCCCAACCCTCAAGGTCTTGACATGCCCCTCGGCGGGCGCAGCGGAGTCGCGCGCGGTGGAAAGATTAATCGCCTATACGGATATGCAGATCGATGAGCTGGTCACGGACCTGGTGGCCTCTCTGACCGAGATCGAACCCTTCTTCCGTTCGGGCGACCCTGTGCAATACCGCCAGACGCTCCACGACGCGATTTGGCAATTCAATCGCTACATCGACAGCCAAGAGCTGAGCCACGTTGACGCGTGCTTCAGCGCCTTAGCCAAGCTCAACGTGGGCTACACGCCGCCCTTCTCGGCGATCATCTCCTTCGCCTTCGTGCTCCAAGAGCAGCTCTTTGGGCAATCACAAGAGCTCTACGATGACTTCGAGGGCTTCCTCAGCGCGATGCGGATGTACAACGCCTTTGTGCGTGAGGCGCTGCGCTACCTCTCCAGCGTCCCACAAGGGGCGAGCCCTTGGACCAGCAACACGATCCTCGCCAGCCAAGAGATCGAGGCCCAGCTCTTCGACGATCCTGCCGCGCTCTCGCGCCAGCTTGGCGCGCCGAGGATGATCGGCTACAGCCAAGAGCTGCACCAGGTCGCCAACCTCCTGAGGACCGTCACCAAGGAGCGCCGCCACCAAGTCGTGGGGATCAAGGGGCTGGATGGCTACGGCAAGTCCACCTTTATCCAGACCTTCTTTGAGGACACCCAGCAGCACTTCAACCGCGTCCCCAGCGTGCTCCACGCCCAGATCCCGCGCCTCTTTGAGCTGCCCAGCTGGTCGATCGCGGGGCTGATCCGCGCCGCGTTTCAGCTGCCTGTCGGCGCGCCGGACGTCGCCGAGCACCTTGAGGGCTACCTGAGGCGGATCAGCGACGCCATCGCCGACAACCACCCCAAGGAGGCCAAGGCGCTGCGCGAGGGCATCGCCTACCTCATCCGCTTTGTGGGCGAGGACATGGAGATCGAGGCGCCGTCGCGGGCCATGGCCTTGGCCACGCGACAAGCGCTGGTGGCCTTCTTTGAGGGCCTCGCGTTGGAGACGTTCGCGCGCACCAAGCTGCCGCTGTTTTTGGTCTTGGAGGACGTCGCCGAGATGGAGGACGCCTCCTGGGCGGTCCTCTACGATCTGCTCAAGATGGTCAAGCCCGCCGCCTCATTGATGATCTTCCTCAGCTACGAGAACCGCTGCGTGGCGCTGGAGCACCTACAAGGGCTGACCGCCTTCTTTGAGGTGGAGATGACGCCCTTCACCCAGAGCGAGTGTGGCGCCTTTATTGACAACCTGCTCAGCCCCAATCGGCTCAGCGACCTCTTCTACCACCACGTCTTTGATGGCTCGGGGGGCTCACCGCTGCTGCTCAACGAGACGGTGCGGCAGTGGGTAGAGGAGGGGATCGTCGCGCTCAAGGACGGCTACTGGGGCGAGGGGGCGCCCTTCTCCCAAGAGCCGGTCGGCGATCTGACGCAGATCTTCGAGGCGCGCACGGCGCGGCTCAACGCCACGTCGATGGAGATCCTCTACGCCATCTCGGTGATCACCGACTCGATGAGCCCGGCGGTCTTGGAGGGGCTGGCGCGGCGGCGCGCCATCCACCTTGATGAGCTGATCACCGCGCTGGATCAGCTCCAGCACCTGGGCTTGGTGGACTGGGCGCAGACCCCGAGGGGGCCGATGGCGGTCATTCGCCACGCGCTGCTGAGGGATCAGGTCTACCGCAGCATGAGCCCGCAGCACCGCAAGGCGCTGCATGAGGACGCCGCCGAGGTCCTCAGCGTGTTACCGGGGGCGCGGGGCTTCCCCTCCCTCGCCGCGCGCCACTACGCCTTCGCCGACCGCAACACGCGGGCCTTGGAGAAGTTCATCGAGGCGCTGGACAAGGCCTTAGAGATCAACCACCTCTCGGGGGGGATGGCGCTGGCCAACCAGACCTTGAGCCAGCTGGGCAACCTCTCGGTAGACGAGCGGGCGGGGCTACGGCGGGCGTTCCTCCAGCGTCGGCTGTGCCTCTTCCAGCGCCAGGGGCGAGCGGAGCAGAGCGCGCGGGATCTTGTGCAGTTGGAGAAGGCATCGAGCCCCTCCCACTTCCTCTCGCGCAAGAAGGGCGAGTGGGCGCTGAACAACCGCCAGTTTGAGCAAGCGCGCCAGCTCTTTGAGGAGAGCCTGCGCCAAGTCAAGGCCGCGCCCATCGCCAACCCGAACATGGAGGCCAACATCACCTTGGACTTGGCGATGAGCCAGTGGTACGCCGGCCAACGTGACGCGGCGCAGCGTCAGCTCAACGGCCTGGGGGCGCGGTTGGATTTGGACGCGCTGGATAGACCGCTTCAGGGGCGGATCAAGCACGCCCAGGGGCTCTTCCTTGCCGCGCGGGGGGCGATGAACGAGGCTTTGGCGGCGCTCTTTGAGGCGTGGCGGCTTCACCGCAGCAGCGGCGACATTTGGGGGGCGGGGTTAACGCTGCGCACGCTGGCGCGGCACTTCTACGGGCTGGGGCGGCGGCTCGACGCGCTGCGGCTGCTGCGTCACGCCTTGAGCCACTTCAACGAGGGTGACGAGCCGCAGACCCGCGCGGCGCTCTTTATGGAGATGGGTGGGATGGCGGCGGATCTGGGGGCCTTTGACGAAGCAGAGGGGCTCTTCAACCAGATGCGGGTGGAGCTGACCTACCAGCCTGCGCCGTACCTCTCCTTGGAGGCGTCGCTGCGCCAAGGTGACATCTTTATCCAGCGGGGGCATTTCCGGGAGGCGACGGGGATCTTGGGGCAGTGCGCCCATGATCTCGCGCGCATTGCGCCGGAGAGCCCGGCGCACATCAACGCGGTGCTGGCGAGGGGGATGCACCTGATCCTCTTAGCGCCCAACAACAAGCTCAAGGAGGGGGGGCTGAGCTTCCTCAACGACGCCATCATCTTCGCCGAGCGGATCAACTACACCCCGACGTTGATCCGCGCCCGCGCGCTGCGGCTGAGGGCCTACGCGATCTTGGGCACGGTGGAAGCGGCGGAGGCGGAGCGCCTTGAGCTTGAGGTGTTGTTTGAGGCGGCCTGCGAGGCGGATCCGCACTTAGAGCGCTTGGGGCATGAAGTCGGGCTGGCGCGCTACTACACCTTCAAGGCCCGAGGGGACGCGGCGGCGGCGGACGCGGCGTTGGACATGGCTTGGGAGGAGGTGCAGCGTCAAGTGGCGGATCTCCACGGCTCGGGCTACGAGCGGGGCTTCCTCAACCACCTGTACTTCAACCGTGAGATCGCCGACGCCCGCGCGGCGCGTGGGGCCTGAGGGCAAAAAAAAAGGCCAGCGCGGATTCCGCGTTGGCCTTTAATGGTACCGAGGGTGGGACTCGAACCCACACGACCGTAAAGTCGCCGGATTTTTAATCCGGTGCGTCTACCAATTCCGCCACCCCGGCAGGAGGGGCGGGGTGAAGATAGAGCGAGGCGGGGTCGGCGTCAATCTTTTTTTACGCGTCCGTGTGTCATGACCGGGTGCCCGGCGATGTCGCCTGGGGTTGGCGTGCTGACTTGGCTAAACAGCGCCTAACGCCCGGTGGCGCCTGGCCCGGCACCGGAGCAAAGCGCGCGTTTTTTCGCTTGGGCCAATGCACAAGAGGTGATAAACCAAAACAGATAGATCACAAAGCACGGCAAGGATGGGTGATGCGCGGCGGACCTCTCTTTTTTGTCATTCTCGGGATTTTTATTCAAATTGGCGTGTTGCGTGAAGCCCAAGGTCAGCCGATCAATGAAGATATACTCATAACACTGTTAGAAGAAAGCCTAATTCAACAAAAAGGCGCTTGGATAGAGGTTATTCGTGCATTAAATGTGGGCAGATTCAACATACCTACGTCAACACTAGAGCAACCAAGCACAGGTAATGTCAGAGAACGAATCTGGGCATTGGAACTAAGGCCAATACAAGAGAACCTTTATGCGTTATTGGCGCAGCGCGGCCTTGATGGCGGCTACGGGCTAGAAGCTGGATACGCGGTGTCCTCCGCGCTGACGGCAGAGGCCCTCCTCTCTATGGCGAGGGTGCCAGGACTGCGCGATGAGGTCATCGAGCCAGACATGATCGCGTTGCTGCTCAAGCAGCGGCTCGATGGGGGTTGGTCTGCGGGTCAAGGGCTGTCAGATCTACCCACAACGGCGCTGGCGCTGCGGGCGCTGGGCGCGTGGCGGGGCCATTTCCCGATCAACGAGGCGATCAACGCGGGGGTGGCCTTCTTGGAGGCGCAGCCGCTGGAGCCGCCCATGTCGTTGTTTGAGGCGCTGCGCTGCGACGCGCTGGCGGCGGTGAGGGCCTTGAGCTTGGAGCGGCTGACGACACTGCGAGCGCTGAGCCTAGATGGGCGATGGTTTGATATCCAAGGCACCGCCGCCGCGCTGAGGGCGCTTTTAGAGAGCCGCGCGGATCTCGATGTGGTCCGTTTCAGCGCAGACGATCCCTCTCCGCCAGAAGGGGCGAGGGTGAGGCTTGAAGTAGAGATTTACAACAGTGGATTAGAAGCTGTAGGGCCATTTGAGGTGGAGCTGCGTGATGAAGATCGCGTGGAGACACAGACGGTGGCGGGCCTCGACGCTGAGGGCTCTCATACGCTGACATGGCAGGTGGAGACAGCGGCTCGATTGGGCGGCGTGACGCTTCGGCTCAAGCTCGACAGCGCCGACGTGATCGCCGAGCCCAATGAAGAAAACAACCACGCATCGCTCCGGCTCAGGATCGAGGCCCGCGAGGCAGCGGATCTGAGCATTCGACCGGATTTAATCGAGATTCGCCCCATTGAGCCCAAGGCGGAGGCGGCCTTTGAGGTGGCGACGACGATCCACAACCTGGGCAACCAGGCTTCGCGCCCTGGCGCTGTGGCGTTTTACCTGGGCGCGCCGGATTTGGGCGGCGTGCTGTTGGGGCGGCTGCCCTTGGCGGCCATCGCGGGGGGCGGTCAGGAGACGTTGACCCTGTCGGTGGCGGGCTTAGCGTCCGCGCATCACCGCCTTTTTGTGATTATCGAGGTCGCCGAGGATGCCTATACGCACAATCAGCAAGCGGCGCGCACGCTGCGGATTCTCGGCGAGGGCGATCTGCGCCTCCCAGGCGGGGTGACGCTCGATCCAGGCCCAACCGTGGCGAAGGGTCAGCCGTTAAAAGCGCGCGTCAGCGTGGAGAACGCCTCCACAGCAGCGACGCCCGCCTCAGAGGTGCGCATCAGCGAGGTGGGCGGCCTGAATTTGGGCGCCGCGCCTGTCCCAGCGTTGGCGCCAGGGGCGGGCGCGGAGGTGGAAATCACGCTTCAGCTGGCCGAGGCCCGGACATGGCGCCTCGCGGCGCAGGTCGATCCCGATGATCAGCTGATCGAGGCCAACGAAACAGACAACTTCGCGCCGTTCGTGGTGGAGGTCAAGGATTGGGCGCTCAGCGCGGCGAGTTTGCGCTACACCAGCAGCTTCGATCCCGACTCAGGGGCCTCCACCGGCAGCGCACATCAGGGTTACTCCTTGGACTTCGTCGGGCTGATGCACAACCGCACGCCTCTACCCATCGAAGATGTGGCGGTTGAGCTGCGCGAGGGGTCTGAAAATGGGCGAACGATTGGGCGCGCTGAGCATTTAAGCTGGCCCGCCGCGCCCCTCAACGGCGTGAGCGGGGGAGATGTGCGGATCGTCGCCTCTACGGCGGGGTTGGAGGCGGGCAGACACACCATTTTCTTCGTGGTGGACGCCGATAACCACTACGCAGAGTCGGATGAAGGGGATAACACCCAGTCTGTTGAGATAAATCTACTTAACACCTTGGATTTTAAGGCTTCTGAGCTGCGCTTTGAGCCGCTTAATCCCGCGCCAGGCGCGCCGGTTCGGGTGCATTGGCGGGTGGAAGCGGCGGAGGACACGCCAGGCTACCTGCCAGCGTTGCAGATCGTCAGCGGTGACACGCGATTGCTCTATCGAGATCTGCCGATCGCGACGACAAAAGAGGGGTTCGTGGACTGGATCGCGCCAACGGTGGAGGGTGATCACCCGGTGACGTTGGCGATCGACACGGGGGCGCGCTATCCAGACAGAGATCGGACGAATAATCGACTACAACGCCCTCTAAAAGTGAGGGCAGCGCCTGGGATCACAGCCATACGGGCTGAGAAAGCGCCGCAGGTGGGGGTTGAGGGGACGATCTTCGTCGAGGTCAACACCCCCACGGACGTGATCTTTGAGGGGCTCACTGCGCCAGCGACGCCCACGACGCCCGCGACGTTCTCATGGACCCCCTCCGAGGCGGGGTTTAACAAGCTGATCGCTGAAGCAGAGGGGCGACAACACCAAGTTGAGCTTGAGGTGCGCGCGGTGAACCTCGAACTCGACGTCGCGCCCACGCTGTTGGGGGTCGTCGAGGGTGTCCAAGCCACGACAGCCTTCGCGCCGGACGCGGTGGGCTACTACCTCCTGCGCGGAGCACACGCCGTGGGCGAGCTGGCGCCTGCGGCGCCTGCGACCGCGTTGGCGATGCCACGCAACTTCCGTACAGGCGAAATCATAGAGATAGAGTTCGCTGAGCCGTCATGGGTGGGGGGCGTGGCGCTTCAACTGAAGTTCGCCGACGCGCGCTATGGGGGCCGCTGGGCCTTTGAGGTGTGGTCCGGCTCAGGGTGGCGGCGCGTCCATGAGATGCAGCTGTGGGGGCCGCTGGCCAGCGAGGTGAGGCGGTTTGAGTGGCCCTCGGTTCGGACGCAGCGAGCGCGGTTGGTGGTCGAGGCGACGGGGCGTGATGCCTGGAGTGGTATCGAGGCCCTCACGCCTTTGCGGGTGGCGGCGGCGGACTCGCCCTTATTGGACATCGGGGCGCCGCAATCGGCGGAGTATCGGGTGCAGGCGATCAACCTCGCGGGTGAGATCGGCGCCGATAGCCCTCCAGCGTCTTTAGCGCATCCGTTGCCCGCGCCTGAGGTGGAGCAGATCGTCGATGGGGCGTTTGTGAGGCTGAGCTGGCCTGACGCGGCGGGTGATCGTGTCTCAGGTTACTTGCTGGAGATCGACGGTGAGCCTCAAGCCTCAGTCCCCATCGCGATAGATGACCTACCGCATGATCTGATCGGGCCTTCACCGCCCTGGAGCTACACAAGCGCCTCAAGGCGATTGGGTGGGCGAGTGCGCTTGGGCTCACCTCGACCGATCACAGCGGCGCGCTTAGAGGCGATGCACCCCGAGGTTTGGCGCTTGGAGGCGCACAACGCGCCCTTTGATGCCCCAGAGGCGCGCTTGAGCGACCTCGAAATCGTGGGAGAATGGCCCGCGACCTTCGTAAACACGACGCTCACCCGGTTCGATCTCTTGGGGCCGCCGCTGTGGCCCGCCTTGGGCGGTGAATTGGAGACATTGATCGAGGCAGGGGACCATATTTTGAACCTGATCCCCCTTGATCAAGAGGGAGTGAGAGGGACACCCACGGCGATCTCCGTCAAAATCACTGCGCCCCCACCTGTGACCGCGCTGAGTGCGGAGTTGATCTTAAGAAACAGCCGCTTACCCATCGTATCCTTGAGCTGGATACCGCCGGATGAGGCGGTTGGAGTGGCCATTTATCGGGAAGGGGTGTGGCTCTCGGAGGTGGATCGCGGGGAGACGAGTTATCGCGACATGGATGACAGCCTGGGCGGGGCGATCACATACGCGGTTTACGCGATTGACGCCGGAGAGAACCGCTCTGAGCCCGCCTATGTGAGCGTCACGACCGATGATCTCTATCCCCCCACGGGCTTAAGCGTGAGCGCGGCGGGCTTTGAGGTGAGCGCGACCTGGGATCAGGTCGCCGCAGGGCGGGAAATCGCGGGTTGGGTGGTCTACATCAACGGCGCGCGCTACGCGGAGGTCGTGGGTCAGCCACAGTGGACAGGGATTTATCCCTATCCAGGCCTGCATCGCCTGACCGTCGCCGAGCGCGGGGCGCATCCTGTTGGATATTTCCTGGCGGGGCCATCGAGCGCAGGGGTGGACTTCACCATCGCCGACGACGGCGCGCCCCCGCAGACGCGATTTATCGCGCCTGAGCTGTTTCAAATCCCCGAGAACGGGGTCAGGCCCGCATGGATCGCGCCCTCGGTGGATGATCTGGCGGGTTTTTGGCTGTGGGTAAACCAAGATCCAGCGCCGGTGTGGCTGGGGCGCGATGAGTTTGGGCGTTTACCCACCTCGGCGCTGGTCCACAATCGACGCGGGGTGCGATCTTTCACCTTCAAGGTCGCTGCGGAGGATGAATCGGGGCAGATCGGCCCTCAGGACACGGTGACTTGGAGCCCGCCGATCTACAACAACCCCACGGTGACCGCCACGCCGCTGGTGGAGGGGCAGATCAACGCGGATCTGCGGCCACCGACGACAGGCGGCTACTTCCTCTATATCGATGAAACCCGGATCTGTGATTGGTCAAGCTGGCGCACCGCCTCGGCCAGCATGACGTTGAGCGCGTCGAGCAGCACCCCTGATGGGCAGCTTGATTGGGCGACGCCCTCGGGTTACTGGCGCCCCGCAGCCACAGACGTGGCGCCGTGGTTGGGCTACGCGCCGAGCTTAGAGCAGGTCGGCGGCGGGGAAAACGCCCGAGGCTTCGTCGCTGATCGAGTCACGCTGCGGTTTTTGACCCCACAGACGACCCCCTCGGCCTATGAGATCCAGATCCGCGACTTTGACGGGGCTTGGCAGACGGCGCTGGCGGTGGAGGGCAACGCGGCGCTTTATCATCAAGTGATGTTGCCGGAGAACCCTCGGGCTGGGGGCACGGGGCTGCGGGTACGCTTCACTCAGCCCGGCACAGAGGGGGTGATCGTCACGCAGCTCCAAGTGGAGTGGTGTAACAGCCGAGGGACCAACCCCATCGAGATCCCACCAGGGGCGCACGCCCTCACGGGCCGCGCTTGGAGCCCCTCCGGCGACGCGGGTCAGCCCAGCGCGCCGCAGATGATCAGCGCCCCGCTGGATGACGCGGCGATTGATTGGCAGCAAACACGGCTGTCTGATGATGAGCCGCTCTTGGGCGATTGGATCACGATCCTGGCGCCGATCTCAAACCTGGGGCTGTCTGATCTGGCGGGGCTTGAGGTGGAGATGCGCTTTCAGCCCGATGACGGGCGCCCGCCCCCGCCACCACAGACACAGATCGCGCCGTTGATCCCCGCCGGGGGTGAGGGTGTGGTCATGTTCGCGCTGCTCATCGAGAGCGAGTCAGGCCAGATCGAGATCGAGCTTGACCCCAACAATGAGATCCCCGAGCGCCTGGAAGAGAACAACCTCGCGGTGCTCCCCTTCTTCGCCGACAAGGGCTATCGCACACAGGGCGTTACGCTCGATCAGGTCCGCGTCATCGGCACCGCTGCGCACACGCTGGTCGAGATCCGAGGCCGCGATAACCAGCTGTTGGAGCGCGCCGAGATCGGTGAAGAAGAGGTCTTGGAGCTGGGCGCCAGTTATGACGGCGTCATCACCGTCAACGCGGACCATCCTTTCATCGCCATCGCCGGGGATATGGTCGCCTCGGGCTTCCAGCTACGAGATGAGTGGGGTGAGCCGCTGAGCCGACGCTTCCTCAGCACCCTCTCGCGGACCTTCACCGCCAGCCAATTCGGCAGCGCGGTGCCCGTCGGCCGCCTCGTCGTCTACGCCGCCGACGCCGATACGCATATCACCGTCTCCGAGCTGGCTACCGGGCAGATCATCACCGAGGCCGATGTGGGCGCGGGTCAAATGAGCGCCCTCAACCTTCAAACCCAAGATCATCTGATCGAGCGGATCGTCGTTGAGGGTGATCACCCCATCGCCGCGTGGTCTTATGCGGATCTGGGCTTCCCCTTCGTCAGCGTGGATGGCGCCTTAGCGGGTCAAGCGCTCGTGGGCTTCGTCGGTCAAGCCTCAATTCGCATGGGGGCGAAGAACGAAGAGATCATTATCTGGAGTTACACGCCAGACAACCGCGTGATTCTTGAGCGCACAGACACGGGCGAGGTTCTTTATGAGGGCCTTTTGCCCCAATATGCCATCCGCAGCACCTTGATTAAGCATCCGATCGATCAAGACATCATCCCCCTGCGGATCCGCGCCAGCGGCAGTGTGTCGGCCATCTCTGCCAAGCTCTTTGACTCTGTCGCTTATGGGTACGTCCACGGCTTACAAGTCCCCGCCGCCAACGGCGACATCATGGGCAATGAGTTCATCGTCCCTCTCTCACCCAATGGGCGGGATAAAACGCGCATTTTTACCTTCGCCTTCTACGATGACACGCATATCACGCTGTGGGATCCCGATGCGCCGGATGAGATCATCTACGCGGGCGTACTTCAGCGGGGGCAACGCTTTGATATTGGCCGAGGGATCGTGCTGGATGAGCAGGGTGAGCGGCGGCGACTCGTGCTTCAATCCAACCGCCCCGTCTCGGTTTACGCTGGAATCGACCGTGCGGCGGCGACGATGCTGCCTCTCCTCTATGGCGCCCCCCCAGATCTGACCTTTGGCGCGATCCGCCAGGCGCCTCTTGGGCTCAATATCGGTCAAATGCTGCGGATCGAGGCGGAGATTTTGAATCTCGGAGTGCGCCGCGCGCGGCATGTCCATGTGATCGTCTACGATGGCCCCCCTGAGGCGGGGCGAGTGCTCTATGAGGGCGAATTCGACCGCCTCGATGCGGGCCAAATCCATACTTTGGGCTTTGATTTAACGCTCTCCGAGGGGGCGCACGCGCTGACCTTCGCGGTGGACCCCGAGGACATCGTTGAGGAGGGCGATGAGACCAACAATCGGGCCAATTATGCCCTCGATAACCCCGCAGATCTGACCCCCACAGCGATTGATCCGCTTGAGGGCGAGGAGGGCATCCCCTTGTCCAGCGTCATCACCATCAAAAACCAGGGCGGGCGCGCTGTGAGGGGGGCTTTTGTGCGCCTTTTTGGGGACGATAACGCCTTGATCGGGGCAATCACGCTGGATTTTGAGCCGCTCAGCGAATCACAGGGGGTGATCACTTGGCTCCCCGAGGTCGCAGGCGCTCAAACACTGCGCGTTGTCGTCGATCCAGAGGGGCAAATTGAAGAGAGTCGGGTGGATAACAACGTCTTCACCCAGGACATCACCCTTCACCGCGCGCCTTTTGATATTTCTGGGCGCCTCTCTGCCTCAAACCTCCAGCCCACCCCCCATGAAGAGATCCTCATCGAGGCCCTCATCGAGCCCAGTGACCCCTGCGAGGTGTGGTTAAGGGAGGGCGTGACCGTCCTCGGCGAAGGTTGGAGCGAGGATGGCGTGATTCAGTTCGCCATACCGGGCGAGCACACCCTCGGGATGCATCACTACGAGGTGATCCTCGACCCGCTCAACGCGCTGGAGGAGGACGACGAAGGCAACAACACCCTCCCGTTGGACCTTGAGGTCATCGACTACGCCATCACCCTCAATGTTGAAGGCCCCGCGCAGGTGGATCAGGGCGGGGCGCTGACCCTGAACGTCACCCCGAGCGCCCCCTTGCCCGCAGGCTCCCGGCTGGAATCGACGGGGTTCCCCTCCCGATGGGCCATCGAGGGTGCATCGACGCCTCTTAACCGCGTGGCGGACCTGCCTTTGGGCTTCCACCGCTTCATGGTCTTCGCCATCAACGGCGAAGAGGTCATCGCGGTGGGCTTCGCGGATGTGGAGATCATCACCGCCCCAGTCTCAGCGCGGCTAAGGGTCAACCCCTCCGTGGCGCCCCAGGGGACGCCCATCACGTTGATGGCCGAGACCCGAGGGGGAGAGCGCCTGACGTTGAGCGTGGATGGGGCGCCCATCGCGGAGTTCACGTTGGTGGCACCGTTGGCCATCAACAGCACGGTGACGACGCTTGGGGCGCTGGGCGAGCACCAAGCCCTGGCGCAGCTGTGGTCAGGGGACGCTGTCATCGCCGAGGACACCGTGATCTTCGAGCGGATCAACAGTGGCCTCACCATCAACGTCCGCGTCGGTCTTGAGGATCTCATCTACGAGTTGGGTGAGACGGTCCCTGTTGAAGTTGAGCTGAGCTTCGCCGAGATCCCCGACGTTCGCGTCGACAGGCTGACGCTGCTCATCACCGATGAGCCACCCGTCTTGGTGGAGTGGGCGCAAACCCGCCCCGTTGACGAGACCGATGCGGCCTTCCCAGCCATAATCGGCTCAACCCCCCAGCGCTTCACCTTCCACATCCCCACCGAGGCTTTGGTTTCGGGGGTGCATCGGATGATCGCGCGCGCCGAGCGGGATGACACCCTCGTCTTCGTGGGGCCAGCCGGTGAGCCTTTGGAGCGGCTCAGCACCCACCTCATCGGAGTTGGCGCCGCGCTCCTGACGTTGACCTTGCCCTCTGAGCCTGACGCGGCGATCGTCGACGCAATGGTTGACGCCGCGCCCCCCGATGCTGCGATCGATGTTTATGCTCCAGACGCAATGGTCATCGACGCTGAGATCGTTGATCTCTACACGCCAGATGCTCACCCTCAAGACGCATCAATTGACGCACAAATGTCCGATACAACTGTGGATTCAGGCTGCCATTGCGCATGCAACTGCGGCTGCGATGGGCACACCCACGGGAACGGTCACGATCCAGGGCACAGCCATGGAAATGGCCATAATCCAGGCCACTCTCACGGGAACTCATGCCCCAACAGAGAGGCGTGCTGTTGCCACCCCTCATACAACGGGCACTGCAATGACCAAGGCGAGGGCGTAGGCCACACCCGCGATGGTGGAAACGGCCAAGGCCACATTGATCATTGCTGCTGCGACTGCTGTGATGAAGAAGAAGAGGTCGACGCCGAGATCTGCAACAACGGCAATGGCGTCGGCAACGGAAATGGGCGCTGTGATCGCGATGACGATGATGATGACGATGACGATGACGATGATGATGACGATGAGAACCACAGCGACAATGGCCGCAGAAACAACAAGCCGGTAGAGCGCAAGAGCGCGAAGAATAAGCGCCTCAGCGTCAAAACCGAGGCGACGGCAGCGGCGCTCTACGGGTGCCAGATGGGCCTCGACGCGACGGGTGAGCCCATCCCGTGGCAGTGGTTGATTTTCCTCCTGACAGGGATTGTATTTATGCGCCTTCGACGTACGCGCGGGAAGGCGGGTGGATTGCTCCTCCTCGCGCTCCTCGCTGGGAGCTTGTGGTGGGCGTTACAGCCGCCGTCGCTGACGCCCTCACCCTCCCCGACGCCCGGAACAGCAGCCCCCTCTGAAGAGGCGACCCCGGCGAACAACGTCGAGTCGGTCCACAACAAGGCGAAGGCGGATGGTCCCAAAGCCGAGGTGCAGGGGACGCAGGCTCCCCCAGCCCCCGAGCCGGTGAAGGAGGCCCCCGCTAAGGTCGCCTCCGCCAACCCCATCGAGGGGGAGCGCCCGTTGACCTTGCGAGCGCAGCGCGCGCAGATCCCACGCAAACAACCACCGACGGATCTCAAGCTGGCCCCTCCCCCAAAGCCATCGGTGCGCCCGCAGCAGGTGACGCGGAGCAAAGAGGAGCAGGCGAAGGCGGCAAGGGCGCTGCTGTCGCGCAACATGCCAGGCCTCAACCCCCACACGTCCCCCAGCGCGGCGATGGCGGCGGTGATGAGGGCGGAGCTGCACATGCGCCAAGCATCTGATGTGGGCCAGATGATGACGCGTAACCAACTGCGCGTCGCGCGGCTGTTGGCCGTCGAGAAGCTGGAAGAACTCGAGGCCCAAGCCAGCGGTGGCCCCAAGCGCCGTATTCGTGAGGGAAAGCACATACTTGAGGCGCACGTCCGCGCGCTCCTCAAAGCGAGCAAAGCGCGCGAGGCGGGTGACATCACCGCGTTTGACGGGATCGCGGTGGGTGAGCGCTACATCCCCGCGATGAAGGATCGCGAACCGCGCCCCAACCGCTTTCAACAACCACGACAGACCGCCAGCCCGATCAACCTCGTCAACGTCATCGACCCCAACAGCCCCCCCACCGAGGAAGATCTCGTCACCGCGCCAAACGCAGAGTTGGACGCGCTGGTGGCGCGGTTGGGCAACGATCCCCACGCGATCTTCAGCTACGTCTACGACAATGTACGGCCTGCGGCCTATCGTGGTGGGCGGTTAGGCCCCTATGGGGTCTTCAAAGAGAACTATGCCAACGACGCAGATGCGGCTTGGTTCCTCGCCGACCTCTTGAGGCGAGCAGGGTTCCACACACGGTTAGAGCTCAAACGCGTGAGGATGACCCCTCAGCAGATCACCGCAGTGACAGGCATTCCTGACCCAGTGGACGCAGCCAACACCCTCAATGCCTTTGGCGTTCCCACTGAAACGCGTGTGCGCCAAGATGGAACCGTCCAAGTCTTTAACCCCCGCAACAATCTCCTTGAAGACCGTCCTGTTGGCACATATATCAAGGAAGTAGAAACCAATCACTGGATGGTCCGCGCTTACATCGCGGCGGATAACCAGATTGGCCTCTCACACCACACCTGGGTGCATTTCGCGCCGTTGGTGCGCAATGTGGAGTTTATCACCCCGAGCCCCGAGCAGGTCGAGGCGTTACCCGATCTCACCGATGACATTCTCTACGACCACGAATCGCCCCTCACGCGCTTCATCCAAGCGGCGGGCAACGTCAGTGGTCTCACCCTTGTCCGGCCCAAGTGGCGATCGAAGTACCTCCCGACGGCGCCGCCTGCCCTCGAGGTCCGTTCTTTTGGCGCAGTGCGCACACTCCCAGATTCCGAACGCTACCGCGTTGAATTCCAGCTCAACGGGCAAACCTCCACCGCCTACACCGACGAACTCTACGGCCAGGCGCTTTTCATCGATTCCGTCCCTGCCACCGCCCAAGACGCCGCGCTTATCGAGGCTGCGGGTGGCATCGAGGAGACACCCGCCTTCGCCATCGCGATGCGGAGCGTGCTCTACAAGATCACCCGCGACGGGACGAAGACGGTCTTCTCTCAAACCGATGAGGCGCCTCTTGAGCACAAATGGCGCTTCACCATCAGCCTCACCACGCCTGGCGAGCAGGCCGAGTCTCACCACTTTACGCTCTCCTCTGGCAGCCGCACCGCCCTCTACCTTGCCTCTGGTTTTGGCGCACGCCAACTCGAGGGCTTTACCAGCGCTCTTAACCTCATTGGTGATGAGTATTTCTCTCGTCTCGATGAAGCTGGCCGTCGCGCCTTTGGTGTCCACGGTTTTGCCTATATTAAGGACGTTCACCTCGGCATTGTCTCTCGTGAGATGGAGATTCAGCGCGCCTTTGGCCTCCCGATGCGCGCCGAGCGTCGTTATATCATCCTCGACGTCCCTCGAATCACCGCTTACACCCCCGAAAACCAGTCTCACAACACCCTTGAGTCCGCATTCACCCCCCTCGATTGGGACGCGATCTCGCAGACCCCCGAGCTCAACAGCGCTCGCCTCTACGGCCACATGGCCAGCTACCTCGAGGCCATCGTCCCCTCATCTTTCTACTCAGGCTACGGATACAGCGCGCAACGCATCTTCGCTGAGTCCAGGCGCCGTGGAATCCAGATTCACGACGTCTTCCTTTGGAACTACCTCGCGCTTATTGCTGGTCGTATCATCGAAACGCCCTACGACCTTCAACTCGCGATGGTTCAGGCCGTCGATGTAGACGACTACCTCGTCCGCGCTCCAGCAACCGGTGTGAGTTGGAGCGGCCCGACGATGTACGCCACAATCATCGAAGATCCCGCCACTGGCGCTGGTAAGTACCTCATCCCAGGGGGCCTTGACGGCGGCTTCTTCATGACCGCCTCTCTCGCTTCACCCACAGGCGATAATCTTCTCAGTTACACCGACGTTGTACACGCCCCTCGCTGTGGAGATAAGGCGGATTGGAAAACCAGCGGGCTGATGAACCGCCTTCGTATTCGCCTCGACAGACTCCCTGTGGGGCGTTGCCAAGCCCAAGCCGCACAACCCGATCAGTGGATTCCTCCAAACCCCAACGTTCAAGAGTGGCCCGGTGGAATCTGTATGCACGAGGTCTGTACTCAAGACGATGAGTGCCAAAAGATCCCAACAACAGCATGTTCTCCAAATCCTGCGAATGATGGTGAGCTGGACTTCGCACAATGTCCACAAAGATCCATTGAGGGCAATGTCGTCGTCGCAGTTCAACTCAATGAACGTATTGTTTGGAAACATCGCCTTGAACCAGATCAAATTTTAGCCGAGCTTGAAAACCAAAACCTGAAGATTGGTGATGTAGATGAAATTGGCTATGCAACGAATTTCGATACAAATGATGAGGGTGCATATTTAGAGTTTGACTATCTCTTTCCTGCAAACCAAAAAATCGCACGTCAGGGAACGTGGTCTGTCATCGTTTATCCTGTCGATGCAAATCTCAACATCTCACCCGATGTTTGCATTTCTGCTAGAAAGATTGACGGCATTTATCATTTCCTGCCGAGCTTTTACACCTTCGATCAAGCACATCAGCTAAAATATGATAATGTCGCTCTTGATAGTGGTCACTTTACACAAGCAGGCCCAGTTGAGCTTAACATTCCAACGCCTGCGGGTGAATTACAATTCCAAAGAGTCTATAATAGCCAAAATACTGGGCTTTTTGGCCCGCTTGGCCTTGGATGGAATCATAACCATATCTGGAAAATATATCCATCAGATGGCGAGAACAAATCTCTCGTTATGGTGAGTGGTCATGATCAAGGCTCTCTCTGGCATCAAGATCCAAATCATGTAAACAGATATAATCCTCAATCACCTCAAGAACAGGGTAGATTGCTTGCATATCAATTTGAACAACCTCCTAAATATAATTCAGAGGGTTTACTTGAATGCCAACCTAAAGCACGTGGATATATTTACTCTCAAGTTGATGGAACGAAATATTATTTTGAGCTTGTTCAAGATCGGCTTTCAGACGGCCCGATAAATGAAGAAACTTTCAAGGATGTATTTGGTCGTGAACACCCCTTACCTCCCAAACCAAAGGCCGTTGTTCTCACAAAAATTCGTGACCTATCCAACAACGGATTTGATTATGTTTATGATCAAAAAACATACGAACTGAAACAGGTTATTTCCATCATTAATGGAAGCCATGGATATAGTGCGCTCGAATTTGAATATAATCAAATGTCAGTGGACTTTGATATCCTGAAAGATCTTGAAGTTCGTCGCTTAGAAACTGCGAGAATTGTTCAAGTTAACGGCGCTCGTGAGGCTCCATGGGCTCATGTTCAGAACGATGGCACGATATGCACTTGGGATATCACACCTGTCTCTGCTGGAGTGACACTCTCTAAAGTTGATTTCGACCAAAGTGGTTTAACTTTAGATAAATCAACTTCATTCTTGACTCTTGACAATAACGCAACTGTACCAACTGAATACTCTTATAAATACTCTGAATTTGAAGGGCCAAACTATAAACTCACCCGAATTCAAGATCCAGAAGGCTATAGTACAACAATTTCTTATTACAATCGCATTGGGTTCGGTGACCTCACGAATGAAAATCCACCTGATGCGGGCATAAACACCCAAGCCTGCTCCGCGCTTAGCCAATGCTTTGGAGATCAACTTAGCTGTGAAGCACTTCTCGCAGAAATTGTGGCTCTGCCAGAAGAGGAAAGCTACTACCCCTACGGACACGTCCAACAAATCCATTATCCAAACGGTAAAAGTATCGAGTTCTCTTACGATCGAACCACCCAAGCGGCGTTCGATACGCTCTTGTGTCCCAATACTGCGAGTTCTCAGACCTCGTGTACGACAACAATTCGAGACTCAAGCCTCGCCACTCCGATTTATGCGGAGAACGACGGCGAGGGAACGACCAGGTTCATCGACAAACTGGGGGCCAACGAGACGCTCAACCTTTGCTGGGAGGCCAACTCAGATTCGATCACCAAGACCAAGCTCAACGATCACCTCCTGTCCGAGCGCGAGAAGATCGAAACCGCGACGGAGATCACCGATAACGCCACCCATCACGGACAACCCAACGACCTTCCTCTCGCAGAAGGGGAGACCCAGCAAGATACCCTGGTCGCCATCGACAAGATCGGCGCGGGTGAGACAGATGTGGACTTCCCCTCACCCGCAATACCCAACCAAGACCCGACGTTCATGCACAAGGTCAGAAGCCTCGACCTGCTCAACGCTGGCGGGGAAAGCATCAGCAACAGCCGACTCACCTACGATGTCAATCACCGAATCGAGTCGCTGCAAGGGCCAGGGCAGAACGTTATAAACCTTGCTCGAAACGAACTCGGCCTCATCAGCGAGATTCAGACAACGAGCGGCTCAATCTCTCAACTCTTCGACGAGCGCCTCGGCACCGTGAGCAAGATCACCGACGATCTCCAGCGTTCTATCGACAAAATCTACGACGATCACGGCCGAATTAAAGAAATCCGCTACCCCGCTGGCGGCAAAAAAACCTTCCAATACCTCCCCAGCCAGCAAATCAACGGTGGTGTGAGGATCGTAGTGACCTCGATCCCCAGAGCAGAGACCAACCAGCCCAGCTTCCAAGAGATCAAAGAGGTTGACCGCATCGGAAGGCTGCACTTCCACAGCAACGACATCGATCAGTACGTGATGCGCATCATGTACGACCAAAAAGGCAACCCCGTTGAGATGACAGAGACTCATCCAAAAGCAAACGGAGAGACCAGCGAAATCAAGACCATCCAGACCTTTGACGCAACGGGGCGGCTCGCATCACAGCGGTTTGAGCCTGATGGGCACATCAAGGATATCGAGTACAACGAAAAGGGCCTCATCGCCCGCGTCAGCCTCACCGACGGCATCACGGGTGAGCACCTCACCCTCTCCCAACGCTTCTACGACGAATCCCAGAGGCTCGTTCGTGAGGTGAGCATGGGCAGCTACGCCACGCGCTACACCCACGACATTCTCGGAAACATCGTTGAGACCGAAATCGAGGATTTGCCAGTCTCCAGGCACGTCCGCGCCTACGACGCCAAAGGCCGCCTCAAGGTCGACCAACCCCCAGGCTTGGGGGAAACCCGCTACGCCTACGACGACAGCGATCGCCTCACCGAGATCACCCGCCCCGACGGGATCGTGACGACGATGACCTACACGGACGCCGATCAACGCCCTGAGGCTCGCAATATCCCCGCGCTGG
>JAHJCH010000169.1 GCA_018813065.1 Myxococcota bacterium | reverse complement strand
TGCAGCGGGCGCAGCTTGATATACAGCAGGTGCAGCTTGATGAGCTGAAATACCGCAAGCGCATCGAGGAGGCAGAAGAGGCTGCGGAGGCGGCCACGCGCCGCGTTGCGGAGGTAAAAGCCACAGCGGAGGCGGCGACGCGCCGCGCGGCGGAGGCTGAGCAGGCGGCGCGCGGTCAAGTGAGCGCGCTTGAAGCGCAACTACGCACCGCGCAGGGGGAGCGCGAGGCGGCGAAGAAGCGCGCGGAGGCGTTGGAGGCGGCCCGCGCGGCGCTTAAGGCGCAGCTTCGTGCCATGCAGAGGGAGCGCGAGACGGCAAAGAATCGCGCGGAGGCGTTGGAGGCGGCCCGCGCGGCGCTTGAGGCGCAATTGCAAAGCGAGGCTGAAAAGGCGCGGGCGGCCTGCGGTCAAGTGAGCACGCTTGAGGCGCAACTATGCGCCGCGCAGGGAGAGCGCGAGACGGCGACAGAGGTCGTCCCCCGATGGCGGGCGCTGCCGCCGGAGATGACCTTGATTCCTGCGGGGTCGTTTTTGAGGGGCAGCTCAAAGGTGACGCTCAGCCGCCCATTCTTGATGATGACGACGCCTGTAACACAATGGCAGTGGCGCGAAGTGATGGGCGACAATCCAAGCTACTTCTCAGATAGACCGGATTCAGAACAGCGCCCCGTTGAAAATGTGAGTTGGCTCGATGTGATGGTGTTCTGTAACGCGCTATCAAAGCGAGAGGGAGGGATGCGCGAGGCGTATCAACAGGTCGGGGCTAAATGGCGTCGAATTGATGGCGCTGATGGCTATCGCCTGCCCACCGAGGCGGAATGGGAGTATGCCTGCCGGGCAGGCACCAAGACGGCTTATTGGTCGTCGGGTAAGAGTAAGGCCAATTTGGCGCGCGTGGGATGGTACAACGAAAAATCAGAAAATCAAACGCATCCCGTCGGTGAAAAAACCGCCAATCCTTATGGTCTATTCGATATGCACGGCAACGTGTGGGAGTGGGTGAATGATTGGTATGGGAGTTATCCGAATGGTGATGTGACGGACCCGAAGGGGCCGTCGAAGGGCTCAAGCCGGGTCGTGCGCGGCGGCTCGTGGTTCTACGACGCGAACATCGCCAGCGCGGCGAACCGCTTTAACTGCCGCCCCTCAAACTGCGGCGGTGACCTCGGTTTTCGCCTTGTCAGGACGCCGCGCCGCCTTGATGGCTTTACGTTCCCATCCAGGAGCATATCGGTGTCACCCGCCCCACCAGCCCCGGGGCTACCTGCCCCCGGCGATTTGGCGCGGCTGGAAGCGGCGCAGCGCGCGCCTGTGGCTTCGATTTCAGAGGTCAGCCCCCGATGGCGAGCGCTGCCGCCGGAGATGGTCTTGATTCCTGCGGGGTCGTTCTTGATGGGCAGCCCCAAAGGGGAGGGCCACGACGATGAGCAGCCACAACACAAGGTGACGCTCAGCCGCCCATTCTTGATGATGACGACGCCCGTAACACAATGGCAGTGGCACCAAGTGATGGGCGACAATCCAAGCGACTTCTCAAATAAACCCGATTCAAAACAGCGCCCCGTTAAAAATGTGAGTTGGTTCGATGTGATGGCGTTCTGTAACGCGCTGTCAAAGCGAGAGGGATGGATGCGCGAGGCGTATCAACAGGTCGGGGATGAATGTCGTCGAATTGATGGCGCTGATGGCTATCGCCTGCCCACCGAGGCGGAGTGGGAGTATGCTTGCCGGGCAGGCACCAAGACGGCTTATTGGTCGGGTGAGAATAAAGCCGATTTGGCTCGCGTGGGGTGGTACGGCGAGAACTCAGGTGGTCGAACGCATCCCGTCGGTGAAAAACCCGCCAATCCTTATGGTCTATTCGATATGCACGGCAACGTGTGGGAGTGGGTGGATGATTGGTATGGGGATTATCCGAATGGTGATGTGACCGACCCGAAGGGGCCGTCGAAGGGCTCGATCCGGGTCATGCGCGGCGGCTCGTGGTCCGGCGTCGCGGACTTCGCCCGCGCGGCGCGCCGCAAATTCGCCCCCTCCTCGTACCGCAACCGCAGCCTCGGCTTTCGCCTGGTCAGGACGCCGCGCTAGCGGCGGGCTCGTGCCCTTGATCCTTGATCCCTGGAACGCTCGACAAAGAAGGGGGAGCGAAGGGGACGGAGGTTTCGCAGCGTCAGCTCACAGTGGAGGTGTTAGATGACATCGACACCGGGTGATATCGACACCCCGGTGACACCCACACCAAGCGGCGTCGTCATTTCACTGAGGTGAGCACCGCGGTGTTGACAGCAAAGGCGTGGGCTTTTGGTGGGTCTTGCGGGTTTAGATGACTTGAAAGCTCAAATTAGAGGAAATACCAGCGGATAACACCCATGCCTGTGGTGCTCATCACGCTTGAATCCGCCTTTGAGGTCTCTGTATTGCCGCCAACCTCGGTGTCCGTCTTTCCCATCATCACATAATTAAACTGCACCTCTCCGCCCAGAGAGAACGCGCGCGTGAAGAAGTACTCAGCGCCAGCGGCGAGGCCAATCGTGATATCGCTTCGGCTGGTTTTCATCTCATTGCCGCCCTCTTTGTTCGTCGTGGAGTTCATGACCATGTTAAAGCGGGGGCCAATATAGATCGCCGTCTCCTCTTTCTTGTCAGGGTAGAGGTTGTAGAAGACGCCAAGGCCGAGCGTGGTGTTGGAGCTGGACTCCTCGTTCTCATCTTCAGTCGTGGAATCGCTGTAGAAGCCAAGGATTGGCTCAACACGCAGGTTTTTATTGATGAGGACAGGGACATGGATCTGGTTGATGCCCATCAGGCTTAAGTTTGTCCCCAGGCCGAAGCGGGGGAAGGGCTTGGTGGCTGGCCCCTCCGCGTGAGCGGCGCCCATGAGGACGATGGGGATCAAGAAGAAAGACATCTTGAGCTTGAGGCTCATGGCATGACTCCAATCACAGCGTGTTTGTCTATCCCACCGTCTGAGACGAAGGGGCGCCCGCTCACGCGGGGCTCATGCTTTTATTCAAGCGCCATCTCATTTTTTTGGGCAGGGCTTAATTTTTGGGCAGGGCTTGAGATCAACGCGGCGTGGTGAGGGCGATCCCCCCTGGGCGTATCAGCCCAGGGTGGCGAAGATCGCGCGGGCCGCTGCGGCGGGATCTGCCTTTGTCGGGGCGGCGGGCTTGGCAGCGGGCTTGGCAGCGGGCTGCGCGGCGGGCTTGGCGGCGGGCTGCGCGGCGG
>JAHJCH010000168.1 GCA_018813065.1 Myxococcota bacterium | reverse complement strand
GCTTACCTGGCGACGCCGCCCGCGCACGAAGCCAAGGCGGCGGCGGCCCGCGCCCGCTTGGTCGCCTTAGAGGCCACCTTGGAGGCCCGCCGATGAGGCCGCTGCTGCTCTCCCTGCCCCTCCTGTTGGCCTTGGGCTGCGGTGGCCCGCCGCCCGCAGGCCCGCCGCCCTCCACGCAGCGCCGCCCGCTCTATCAGCCTGGCCTCGTCCTGCATCATCAAGTCGCCCTGCGCTTGCCGGATCGCCTAGAGGTGCTGATCGGTCGGATGCGCTTTGACGGCCCTGAGCGTTACCGCCTCTACGCCACGAGCCCCTTTGGCTTGGATCTCTTTGAGCTGGGCTATGGCCCCCAAGGCGCCTCAGCGCGGGTGGCCGATCCCCTCAAGGGGGCCTTCCCCGCCGAGGCCCTCGCCGAAGAGATCGCCTGGATCTACCTGCGCGCCTGCCCCGCCGACGTCACGCCCATACATGAGGCGGGCGCCTTACTCCTCCGCTGCGGCGCGCTGACCGAGCGCCTCGATCCCAAGACCGGCGTGATCTTGGGACGCACCCTCATCACGCCGACGCGCCGCATCGACATCACCTACACCGACCATCGTCGCTTCGGTGATCTCTGGCTGGCGGGGGAGGTGCGTATGATCTCGGGCGCGTATGAGGTTCAAGTCCACCTCGATCATGTTGATCGGGAAGAGATAGACGGGGGAGGGGATGGATCGTAGTCTGATCACCGCGCGGCGCGGCGAGCGCGCGACACGCGATGATGGGGGGATTGATGGAGCTTGATTTTTTTGAGCTAGTGGACTTCGCGGGACCAGTGGTCATCCTGGCGCTGCTCTTGGCGCTGTTGATGGTGTTGTGGTCCGTCAGCATCCTCAACCTTCAAGTCAGGCTGCTGCAACACCGCGTAGACGGGCTGGAGCGGGAGCTGGAGGAGATGGAGCAAGAGCTGGAGGTGTTGGCGCACCGCGCCCCAGAGCAGCACAGCGCGCCGCCGCAGCCCGCCGGCGGCGACCTCAGCGATCTCCTCGGCGCCCGCCAAGCGCCCCAGGCCAAGCCCACCTCCAGTCAAGATCCGCCCTCCTCCTGAGCTGCCCTGTCGCTGATCGGCGCCGCCCTGTCGCTGATCGTCGAATTTTCCTCGCGTTTGACGCGCGGGCGTTGCTATGAAGGCGCATGACGCGACGCGTCAGGACGACCCCTGGAGGACGCCATGGCTCACTTCTTCAAAGACAATGAGGATCTCCGCTTCTACCTTGAGCGCGGGATCGACTGGGCTCCGTTGATCGAGGAGCTGGAGAACGGCTTTCAATCAAAGGAGGTCTTTAAGAGCGTCGAGGAGGTCGTTGAGTTCTACCGCGACATCCTGGAGAACGTCGGCGAGTTCGCGGCCAATGAGGTGGCGCCGTACGCGGCGGAGATGGATCGTCTGGGCTTGGAGATGCTCGACGGCGACGTCGTCCTGAACGCGCCCTTCGAGAAGATCTTTAAGAAGATCAAGCGCTTAGACCTTCATGGGATGTGCATGCCCCGTGAGCTGGGCGGCATGAACTGCCCCGCGCTGATGTACTTCCTCGTCTCTGAGCTGTTCGCCCGCGCCGATGTCTCCGTGACCACCCACCTCGGCTTCCACGGCGGCATCGCCGTGACGCTCTTGCAGACCTCCATGTCTGAGGGCACCACCGAGTTCGATCCCAAGACCCGCGCCCTGCTCAAGACCCGCTTCGCCGATGAGATCAAGGAGCTGATCTCAGGTAAGGCGTGGGGGGCGATGGATCTGACAGAGCCCAACGCGGGGTCCGATCTGGCGGCGCTGCGCACCAAGGGCGAGCAGGATGAGGCCGGCAACTGGTTCCTGACGGGGCAGAAGATCTTCTTGACCTCCGGCAGCGGCAAGCACCACATCGTCATCGCCCGCACGGAGCCCAATGAGGGCAAGACGGCGGGGCTGGCGGGGCTGTCGCTGTTCCACGCGCCCATCTACACCGAGAAGCGCAAGAAGAAGGAGTGGCTGGCGACGATCGATCGCCTGGAGGAGAAGATCGGCCACCACACCTCGCCGACCGTCTCCGTGACCTTCGAGCGCACCCCCGCCCAGCTGATCGGGCAGCGCGGCGAGGGCTTCCGCTTGATGCTCCTGCTGATGAACCACGCGCGCATGGGCGTGACCTTTGAGGGCCTCGGCGTCTGCGAGGCCGCCCTGCGCCTCTCCAAAGAGTACGCCGCTGAGCGCCCCAGCATGGGCAAGACCATCGACCGCCATGAGATGATCGCCGCCTACCTGGATCAGATGGAGAACGAGATCATCGGCCTGCGGGCCATCGGCGTGACCGCCACCTGGGCCGAGGACATGGCCCTCGCCTATAAGCGCGCCTGCGACTTCTTCACCGACAAGGGCTCCGATGAGCACAAGCGCTATAAGCGCGGCTACAAGAAGTACAAGGCCCTCGCCCGCCGCCTCACCCCGCTGTGCAAGTACTACGGCTCTGAGCGCGCCGTGGCCCACTCGCGCTTGGCGATCCAGATCCTCGGCGGCGTCGGCTATACCCGCGAGTACGGCGCCGAGAAGCTCCTGCGCGACGCCCTGGTGTTGCCGATCTATGAGGGCACCAGCCAGATCCAAGCCCTGATGGCCATGAAGGACACCCTCGGCGCCATCACCAAGAACCCGCAGGCCTTCATTAAGCGCATCGCCCAGGCGCGCTGGACCAGCCTCTCCGCCCGTGATCCCTTAGAGCGCCGCGTCGCCAAGCTGCAAAGCCTCTCCCTCTCCGCGCAGCAGCACTTGATGCAGAAGACGGTGGCCTCCAAGTTCAAGAGCGTCGGTGAGAAGCCCATCGCCGACTGGCCCAAGGCCCTCAAGCAGAACTGGGATCCCAAGCGCGACTTCTCCTACGCCATGCTCCACGCCGAGCACCTCATCCAGCTCCTGATCAATGAGGCCATCGCTGAGATCCTCTTGGATCAGGCCCTCAAGCACGAGGATCGCCGTGAGCACTTGGAGGTGTGGCTGGATCGCGTCGAGCCTGAGTGCCGCTATCTCCTCGATAAGATGCACGGCGGGGAGCGCATCTTGGCGCGCCTGGAGGCCCAGGCCGAGCAGGTCGAGGGCTGAGCCGCCTGCGATCTCGCGCGAGAATTTGCGCTTGGCGTAGGTCGATGTAGGATAGGCGCGTACCTCTTTTGGGAGAGCTGATGCGCGCCTCACAGAGATCCATCGATGACGCCCTGGCGCTGCTCTATGGCCCGGGGCCACGCCCCGACGATCCCCTCTCAATGACGACGTTAAAGCGCGCCTGGCATCGCCGCGCCCACGCCCTCCACCCCGACCGCGCGGTGACGTTGGGCGTCCCTGCCCAGCGCCTGGAGGCGGCCTTTAAGCGGGTGGAGGCGGCGTATCGCCTGCTCCGTGAGGTGGCCTCCGACTCAGCGGTCAGCGCTGGCGCCAGCCCCAGCCCCAGCCCCAGCCCCAGCCCCAGCCCCAGCCCCAGCCCCAGCGCCCCCTCGATCCCCAACCGCCCCCTGCGCTTCGCCGAGTACCTCTACTTCACCGGCTGGGTCAGCCGCGAGGACGCCGCCGCCAGCCTCACCTGGCAGCGCCGCGCCCGGCCGCTCATCGGCCAGCTGGCCGTGGCCTGGGGCTACTTAACCGCCAGCCAGCTCGGCGACCTCCTCCAGCAGCGCCGCGCCTCGCCGCGCTACCGCCCCCTCGCCAGCTACGCCTTAGAGCAGGGCTACCTCAGCGCCCATCAGCGGGTCCGCCTGGTCCGCCATCAGCGGGCGCTGCGGCGCCCGGTGGGCCGCTACTTCGTGGACGCGGGGATCTTGACCCCTCAGGCCCTGGCGCAGCTGCTGGAGGCCCATCGCCGTCACAACGCGGCGGCCTAAGCCGCACCTCAAGGGGGCGCCCCACCGCCCGCCACGCGCGGTGATCGGCGAGGCTGGCCTCAAACCCGCGCACCCACGCCTGCGCCGCCGCGCGCGCCACCTCTGGGTAGCCCCAGCCCTCGTCGGAGAAGTGCTCAGGGTGCAAGAGCACCTGCACCTGCGCCGTGGTCGCCTGCTCGATAAAGCGGTGGGGGTCTTTGCCTCGCAGATCCTGACATGAATCGGAGAGGTAGCGCGCCGGGGCGAAGCGCGCTGGATCATAGGCGTTGATGAAGCCGGGGATGAGCGGCATCTCGCCGCGCACCGAGGGGTTGTGGAGGCTGAGGCTGCGGACGGGCTGGCCGCTGAGCGCCTCCAGGGCCTGCGCCTCGGCCACCGCCGCCGCCGTCAGGGCCTCGGGCGGGTAGAGGCTGGGATCGAAGTGAAGCCCGATCTCCATCCCCAGCGCCGACAGCGCGCGGATCAAGGCCCGCTGCGGCCCGGCGTGGGGGTTATAGCAGCCGGTCATCAAGATAAAGTAGCTGGCGCGGATGCCCAGCTCGGCCTCCAGGCGCGCCACCCGCAGCGCCGCCTCAAGATCCCAGTCGATGTCATGGCGCAAGAGCACGCCTGGCCCCGCTCGGCCCTCGCCCAGCGGGCGGATCTCACCCTGGTCCTGGCATTGGCGGAGGAAGCGCCGCAGCGCGCCGTAGGTGAAGGCGGTGAGGGGGAGATCAGGCGCCAAAGTCACGCAGGGCCTCGATGGCCTCTTCGAGCTGAGGGTCGAGCTTGTTGGCGCGTCGATAGAGCCGCACCGCCATCTCGACGTTGCCTGTCTGGCGGTAGATGTGCCCCAAGAGGACATAGCCGATGCCTTGCTGGCTGTCGTCCATCAAGGCCTGCTTGATCTCATCGTGGGCGTTGGTCTTGCCCTGCCGATCATGGGGCTGCGTCAGCGTAAAGCGCACCCAGCCACGGAACATCCGATAGAGCGGCGTGTGCGCGTCGAGGCTGCACGCGGCCTCAAAGCACACCAGGGCGCGCGGCGGGTCTTCGACCAGGAGATAGCGCCCCTCGTGATATTTCTGCTCGGCGAGCTGGATCATCTGGGCGGGGCTCATCGAGGGGTATTGGCCGGAGAAAGACCGCGCCGGATAGCCGCCCGTATGCGCGGCGCCCTGCGCCGGATAGCCGCCCGTGGCCCCGCGTTGCTGGGGGTAGGCGCCCGAGGGCTGGCGCGGGATCGGGTAGGCCCCGGAGGGCTGGCGCGGGATCGGGTAGGCGCCCGAGGGCTGGCGCGGGATGGGATAGGCCCCTGAGCCGCGCTGCGCTGAGGGGTGCAGCGGCGGCTTGACCCCGCCCGCGCCCCCCGGCGGATGGGCGGGGAGGCGTCGAGGCGTTGAACGAGGCGCCTCGATCTGCGCGTGCGGCGCGCGCGGGGTCGGCGCCTCGCGGCGCGCGGGCTCCAAGGGCGCCAGCCCCTGCACGCGGTGATAGTCCGCGCGCTTGGCGGCGTTGAGGAGCACCTCCTCGGCGAACTTGAGGCGCTTGAAGACGGGCTCGGCCTCCAAGAAGAGGGCCTCATCGCGCTTGATCTCCGCCTCCAGCGCGCGCCGCAGCCGCGCGACGCCCTCGCGCAGCTGTGGCTCAGGCAGGCTCGGCTCAAGATCCAGGAATGTATAGATCGAGCCCTCGCTCAGCCGCTCATGGAGCTGGTTGAGCGTCTCCGGTTCAGGCGGCGGCGCGGGGACCTCTACGCCGCGCCCCCGCGCCCCGATCCGGCGCGCCGCGCTGAACAACGCGGCGGGCTTCTTGGGCGGATCAAAGGCGACGCACTCCAAAATCTCCAAGGCGCGCAAGATGCGGAGGCTCTCGCTCATGCCATAGCCGCTCTCAGACAGCACCTCACCCAAGGTGCGGGTGCCATCACACAGCGCCGCTAAGCGCAGCTCCTGCTCAAAGGGCTTGAGCAGCGTGCTGTAGTCATCTATCCGCTGCGTGACCCGCGCGGGGCGGCGGTTGTAGCCATTAAAGTGATGGAGCAAGAGCCCCTCGGGCGTGAACCGCTGGATGCCCTCGAAGATGATCAGCAGCGGGTTGACCTCGTGGGCGCCGCGCCGATCCGTGGCGTCCACCTCATAGCTCAGCGCATATGAAGCGTGGCTCCAAGCGAAGCAGTTGAGGAGCCGCTCTTGGGTCTGCTTGCGCAGGTAGAGCGGGAGATCATCCGGGTGCAGCGCCTTGATCTTGATCAGCGCCTCGCCCTGCCGCAGCCCCTCGGCGCGCATCACCTTGACGCTCTGGCGGTGCTGCGCCTCGGTGATGCGGCCCTCTTTAAAGAGCAGGTGGCCGAGGGCCTCGGAGGGGATGTTGCTGCGTGAGCCGACGGGGCGGCCTTGGGCGAAGATGATCACCTTGCGCTGCTCGCCGCGCTCAAGGATGAGCCGCCCCGAGAAGATGTTCTGGAAGGCGCTGAAGAGGATCTCGGCGAGGCTGCGCTCGCCATAGACGCCCACGGGGGCGTCCTCATCGCCCTTGGGCATGGGCTTGAGGATATAGCGCTCAGGCTGCGGGTTCTTCTGGGCGGGGAAGTCCAGGGCCCAGGGCTCCACGCTCGGCGCGGGCGCCTTGAGCGCCGCCGTGGGGGCTCCGCCCCCTGTTCGGACGAACCCTTCAGGTTCGCCCTCGCGGGGCACCTCGATGGAGTCCATCGCCGCGCTCAGCGCCGCCGCGATCTCGGGGAGATCGGCGTCGATGTGCGCCGCGCGCTCAGGGCGGCTGGGCGGCGCGGGCGGCTTAGGCGGCTTAGGCGGCTTAGGCGGCGTGGGCGGCGTGGGCGGCGTGGGCGGTG
>JAHJCH010000020.1 GCA_018813065.1 Myxococcota bacterium | reverse complement strand
GTCACCGCCGCCGACATTGCCTTCACCGCCGCCGCCCGCGACAACGCCGCCGCCAGAGCCGGCCTCACCCACGCCGCCGCCGGAGCCAGCGTAACCGCCGCATCTCTGCGTAGTATTACAAAAACTTGCGCTACAGTAACCACATACACCACCACATCTATCATCTCCACATTCTTTATTATTGCAATCGGGAACGCAGTTCTCAATTTGAGCATCCTCATCCTCTTCAACCTCCTCCTTAAGCTGAGGCAAACACCCAAACACCAGAATCACCCATAAAAGAACGCCATGCCTTAACATCATTTGCACCTCCGCGCGTCACGACGCCGACCATCCTAAAGGCCCACGCCGCCCATGCCAAGGCGAACACGCCCACCCATCACACTTTCCCCCGCGAAGACATACTTGGTAACCTCCCGCGACCACGCATCATAGGACATCAGATGACATCGCTGCTCTTGACACACCTCGCCCTCCTGACCGCCCTGGGGCCATGGCGCTGCGGCGAGATCGCGCCGCTGCCGCGCGAAATCGGACCCTGGATCAATGAGATCGTCGAGCTGCCCCAAGACCAACACGCGCGCGTCGCCCCGCTCGCGCGTCAACAGCTCCTTAAGCGCCTCTGCGGTCGCGCCCGTCGCTGCGATGCCCTCGACGCGCAGATCAGCCTCTTTCCCAATCAAATCGTGACCCATGCGGGGGTTGCTTGCGCCCAAGCCATCATCTCAGAGCCACGCTATCAGGCATGGTTTCAGTCAGAAGATGCTAAGCCGCTCGATCCCACCACGCCTCCGTTAGAGGTCCGCTTGGGTGATGCCGATCGCCGCCATTTATGCCCCGGAGAGACGACTTCTGTTCACATTAAGGCGCTTCAAGCGCGTGAAGTCCGCGTGATCAATCGCCTGGATGGTGGGCGTATCGCTCTAAGCCTGCCTTCGTTTGCCTTAATGCCTGATCAAACCCATCGCATCGGTCCTTTGGTCGCTGAGCCCATCGCGCCGGATGGTGAAGAGGAGCTTTTGGTCCTCTCGGCGCCCAATCCAGAGGCTCTGGGCTGGTTGCGCGCTTTGGGGCGCTGCCGCTTGACCGCTTCGCAGCGCGCTAAGCTCTTTGAGGGTGATTTGCCCCCTAATGTGACGCTTCAACGGGTCGCTTTTCGCGTCGTCTCCACGCCCATTTGCACGCGCGGCCTCAAGGTGACGCCGCCCCCGGCTTTGCGCGCGGCCATTTTGAAGATCCCCGCCTGTGCGCATGAGTGATCCGATGGCGCTTGGATAGACCGTCTGACTTTTTTGGAGGAGCGCCGTGAAACTCAAGATTCACCCCCTGAATCTGGCGCGGGCCGCGCTCACTCCACCGGCACGATCTCCAGATAAGCCATGAACGTATACGACCAGTCATCAATCGAGGGCGAACGGCCCCCCGCGAGCATCGAGAGCGAGCCGTCCGTGATCTCCAGCGTGATTGAGCGACGCAGGACCGTCTCACCCGGCGTCGTGGGCTCATCATCCACCACCGTCACGCCCTCAATGGACACCTGATGCGGCTGCCCCTCATACGCGCGGCCCGCCATGCCCACGCCCACGGTCACCTCGTAAGTCCCCGGCGCCAGCGTGAACTCAAAGAGGTTGTCGCGCCCATAGTCGTCGTAGATGTAAGACCGCTCCGCCTCGTTAAAGCCCGCCTCCTCACGGTAGCCCTCCATCAAGATGTTCGTGCCCATGTGCTCGCCACTCCAGCCGTAGCCGAGGGCCTCGTCATAGGGCGTCCAGCCGATCTTGAGGTATTGATGGCCGTTGATGATGAGCGGCTCTGCGGTGGGCTCGCCCTCGGGGTCCTGAAAGTTGATGTAGTAGGCGCTGAGCGGACGATCAACCTCGATCTCTAAGCGCGGCGGGGCCTCGCGGCTGCCCTCGATGAATAAGCCCAGCTCATGGCGCAGGCTCATCAATGCGTCAGGTGACTTCGTCCAGCTCGTCATGCCCGCCGCCACGCTCCTCACCGTGGCGTCCATGGCTGAGGTCTCGTCGACTCGCGGGTGCGCGCCGCCGTTGGCCAGCCAGAGATATTCATAGTCCTCGAAGCCCTCACGCAGCAGCTCAGCGCGTACGCCAGGCTGCGCCTCATGGAAGAAACGGCCCGCGTCGTAGTAGGCCCAGCCCCGCGCCCGATGAGACCAAGAGGCCCAAGGGATGATCCGCGCGTGTAGCCCCAAGCCGTCCACCCGCGTGGGGTTGAAGTAAGGGGCGGGATCGTGATCCAGCGAGTAGAGCCAGATCTGCTCGCCGTGCTCCCGCTGCCGCCGCCAAGCGTAGCCCTCTTCATAGGCGCGGACATGGGCGATCCAGATGTCATAGCCACAGGCGCCGCCTGGATCCTCGGCGATGGAGGGCTTGGGCTCCTCGCTGACGGCGATCCGAAGGTCTGGGGCCGCCGCCTTGGTGAGCCGACAGAGGTGGGCGGCGAGGGCCTCGTCTTCGGCGCTCTGAGGCTCGTTCTGGACGTAGTAATAGGCCCGCTCCGCCAGCCCATGCTCCACTAAGTAGCCGTTGAGCTGCCCCAGCCACGCAGACCACGCGCGGTTGTAGGCGTCGGCGCCGCGATGATCGCCGCGCTCCACCTCACAGAACCGCTCAGGGCGCGGGGTGCTGTTGTCCACGAACTGGAAGAGCATGGCGTTGGGGAAGCCCACGCCGTTCCAGCCCTCGCCGAGGATGTACTTGGGCGCGAGCTGCCCGATGGCGTAGGCGGCGCCCTCGTCGGGCTCGTCGGTGAAGGCCTCGCAGCGATCCGGGTTGCGGTCGCTGTCCCAGGTGATGCCCCAGCTAAAGCCGCTGGGCCATGTCACGCTCTTGGGCGTCAGCCGATGCTCAAAGAGCAGGTCCTTGGCCGCCTCCTCGCTGCGCCCACCCTCCATGAGCCCCGCGATGGAGATGTTGATCTGGCTGGCGAAGTGGATCGCCGAGGGGATCTCAAAGTCAAAGACGTAGAGGCGCAGCGGGATCGTGATGATCTCATCCCCATGAGTCAGCTTGATCGCCCCTCGGTGTTCGCCCGCTGCGGCGCCCCTCGGGACATAGAGCGTGAGCCAGATGGGCACGCCATGGTCGGCTGAGAGCGGCACCTCATCGCCAAACTCAATGGGCGTGAGCGTCTCTAGCCAGCCCTCCACGTAGCCGCCCCGCGTCAACTCGACCCGCAACGGCGCGTCGAAGCCCTCAAATGGCATCAACTCCACGGTCACGGCGCCCTCGGCTGGCCCCATCACCCACTGAATCGGCTCCACCTCGCCGCCAGCGGCGCTCAGGCTCAGGCCGCTGATGGGATCGCCCTCGGGGGCGCGCGCGCCGGTGGTGATCTTATTCGCCGTGGGCGTGGTCCAAAGGGGCAGCGAGGCGGTGGCCTCTGAGAGCGCGTAGGTGTAGGCGCCCACGGCGACCGGGCGCGGCGGGATCACCTCAGCGGCGCCCCCGTCGGTTGAGGGGGCAGCGGTGGCGTCTCCTTGGGCGCCCTCGTCGCTTGAATCGCAGCTGACTGTGAACACAACGCACCCAAGGCAGAGCAGCGCTTTACTGAAACTCATTGGTCCCTCTCTATGTAAGCGCGTTCAGGTGCGCCCGTCGGGGCCGCTCATAAGCGCGCCGCCATCCGCAGCTGCCCGCGCAGCTCAAGCAGCCTTGCGCTGATCCAGAAGCCGAAGAGGGCGCGGCCCCGATCATGGCGCCGCAGCCGCGCCAAGGTGGTGCCTCGGCGGTGCGCCTCAGCGGCCTCCTTGGGGCCTTCAAAGAGGATCTGATCCAAGATCGGCGCGGGATCGCCCGCCCACAGCAGCGCGGCGCGATCTGCGGACAGCTCGACGGCCTCGGCCAAGGCGCGCACGCTGCCCTCGGTGACCTCCTCAGAGAGCGCGGCGAGGCGGGCACGCCCCGGCGGAGAGAACAGCGCGTCGCCGCCCTCGAAGAAGACATCGTGCAGCCGCGCCAGGGCGTCGAGGGGGTTGAGGATCAGCAGCGCGCGCTGGCCGCTGAGCGCCTCGACGGCGCGGATCACCTCGAAGACGAGGGGCGGGGTGAGCGGCTCATCGAGGAGCGCCTCGTCCAGATCGACGCGGCGCGGCGGGTGCGGCGCGATGGGGCCAAGGCCCACCTGGACATGGCCAATGCCCAGGGCCAACGCCGCGCCCTCCACCAGCGCGCGCCAGGGGCCGGGCGGGGCGAGCGTGGGCGGCGCGCTGAGGGGCAGCTCAAAGACAGGCGCGCACAGCGCCCAGGCTTGGGCCGTGGGGCCGCGCTCCTGGGGGCTGATGAGCTTGTCGCGCTCCAGCGTCGCCCCCGCTTGGGGCCACAGGGGGCCGCGCAGAGGGTGGCGGGCGTGGAGCGCGGCGGCGCCTTGATCGGCGGCCCCAAGGTAGACAAGCGCGGCGCAGATCTCGGCGGCTGCGGGGATGGCGCCGCGCTGATGGAGGAGCCGCGCCAGCTGCTGGAGGCGGGTGACGTCGAGGGGATCGTCGCTCAGGGCGCCGCGCATCGCCGCGATGGCGCGATCCAAGGCGTCGTCGATGTGCGCTTGGGGGATCTCTCCCGCTGGCGCCGCGCGCGCCGCCGCGATCATCCGCCAGATCGAGGAGGCGCGCAGCGGATCAAGCTCCACGGCGCGTTTAAACCAGCCCGCCGCGCGGCGGTGATCTTGGAGCGCGCGCGAGAAGACCTCGCCCAGGGCTTCGGCGTGCCCCGCCGCCTCGGCGCCCGTCGCCGCGCCCTTGATCTGCATCGTCAGGGCGCGGGCGACGCCACGCCACGCGCCGCGCTGGCCCTCGATCTCCGCCGAGAGCGCCCAGCGCGAGGGGGGGGCGTCGGGGCCGAGCGCGGGCTCAAGGATCGCGGCGGCGGCCTCTGGATCGGCGGCGTGGGCGCGGGCGAGGCGGGCGC
>JAHJCH010000167.1 GCA_018813065.1 Myxococcota bacterium | reverse complement strand
GCCACCCCTCCAGCACAAGTACTCGATGAGTACTTTTTTGGCGCCGCGCGTGGAATGCGGGCGCGCAGCGACCGCAGGGCGTGGTGAGGGCGAACCTGAAGGGTTCGTCCGAACGGGGCGCTGCGCGCCCCCCTCCAGCACAAGTACTCGATGAGTACTTTTTTGGCGCCGCGCGTGGAATGCGGGCGCCCCGCGCCAGCACAAGTAGACGACAATCGATTTTTTGGCGCGATGTCTCTATCAAGACAGCTCACCTGGAGGCACCATGAGCACCCCCCCACCCCATGAACCCGGCGCCTTTCGCCATGTGCCCCGCACGGGCGTTATCTTCGTCATGACCGAGGCGGCCCGCCGTGGATATCAAGCCGGCGATCCCGAGTGGACCAACCTGGGGCAAGGGCAGCCCGAGACCGGCCCCCTCGACGGCGCGCCGCCCCGCGTCGTCGATCTCGACATCGACCTCGCCGACTTCGAGTATGCCCCCGTCGCCGGGATCTGGGCGCTGCGCGACGCCGTGGCCCAAGCCTATAACCGGCGCTATCGACGCGGCCTCAAGTCACAATACAGCGCCGAGAACGTGGCCATCAGCGGCGGCGGCCGCGTCGCCCTCGCCCGCGCCGCCGCCGCCCTGGGCGGGATCAACCTCGGCCACTTCCTGCCCGATTACACCGCCTATGAGGAGCTGCTGGGCGTCTTTCGCCTCTTCTCCCCCATCCCCATCTTGCTCGATCCCTTCCGCGGCTATGACTTCTCCCTGCGCGAGCTGGAGCGCGAGATCACCGGGCGCGGCCTCTCCGCCCTCCTGATGTCAAACCCTTGTAATCCCACGGGTAAGCTCGTCGCCGGTGATGAGATGCTCAGCTGGGTGTCCGTGGCGCGGCGCCATGACTGCGCCCTCCTCCTCGATGAGTTCTATAGCCACTATGTCTGGAATGAGGCCGCCCTCGCGGGGCAGCCCGCCAGCAGCGCGGCGGCGGCGGTGGAGGACGTCGAGCGCGATCCCGTCATCCTCTTCGATGGCCTGACCAAGAACTGGCGCTATCCCGGCTGGCGCGTCACCTGGACCCTCGGCCCCCAGTCGGTGATCGAGAAGCTGACGAGCGCCGGCAGCTTCCTCGACGGCGGCGGCAGCCGCCCCCTCCAGCGCGCGGCCATCCCCCTCCTGGAGGATGAGGCGATCAAGGCCGAGACCCGCGCCCTGCGCCGACGCTTTCGCCAAAAGCGGGATATGATGCTGCGCCGCCTCATCAAGATGGGCGTCCATGTGGATCGTGAGCCCGAGGGCACCTTCTATGTCTGGGGCGATGTCAGCAACCTCCCCGAGCCCATCAACACCGGGATGCGCCTGTTCCGCGCGGCCCTTGAGGATAAGGTCATCTGCGTGCCCGGCGCGTTCTTCGACGTTGATCCAGGTCACCGCCGCGCGCAGCGCCACGGGCGCTTTGAGCGCCACGTCCGCTTCAGCTTCGGCCCCGAGGAGGCCGCGCTCTCTCGCGGGCTGGATCGCTTAGAGGCCCTGATCGCGCGCGGCGGGTCGCCCGCTGAGTCGGCTTAGGGCACGAGGGCCTTGCTGGCCGCGCCGCTGATCGCTCGCCCATCCACCTCAACCACGATCCCATAGATGTTGGAGAGCTTGGTCCAGCCGTTGATCCCCCCATGGTTGTTGCCGATCTGGGCCTGACCCTTGCGCAGCGCCGTGATCTTATGTGTGTAGACGCGCCCCCCCACCTTGACCAAGACGATGTCCCCACGCGCCAGCTGGGTGACATCCACGGGCTTGATCGTCACGGGCTGGCGGTGGCGGATGAGCGGGGTCATTGAGTTACCCCCTTCGCGGTAGTCTTCGACCGTCTCGCCCGCCAACAGCCGCGCGATGGTCGCTCTTTGTCTCTCGTTCATCACCACACACGCCCTATTCGCGTCCTTGAAATCTCGATCTCTCCCCGCGAAGATATCGGGTCACGTCGTCTTCTTCTCTCGTGAAAGTGATGTCCTCCTACGAGCTGCCCGCCCTTGCTGCCCTCTTCTTCCTGCTCTGGAGCCTCTTTGGCTTGGTGGCGCGCCTGGCCTCGCGTCGCGGCGCGGAGGCCCCGGTGGCGTCTGAGGCCTTCCTCATCAACGGCGGCTTCCTGCTGTGCCTGCTCAGCTGGCGCCTCGCCCGGCGCCTCGGCCCCGGCGCCATGCGCATCGCCTCTAAGCTCGTCACCTTTGGCGGGATCTTCTTCCTCGTCGATTACCTCATCGGCTCCGTGGGCTTGTAGGTCATACTCCGAAGAAGTTGACGTGGCCGTAGAGATCCGCTGACTCGCCGAAGGAGCTGATCTCCTCCTTGGTGACAAAGTAGGTGGCGTGCTCGCCGTAGACGCGCGAGAACTCCACGCGGCCCTCGCCGTTGATCGAGCGAAAGCCCAGCTCGGCGAGGTGGCTGTCCTGGGGGCAACGCAGGCTGGCTTGGCAGACAGGGCAGAAGAAATCCACGTCGTCGCCCTCGTTGAGCTGGAAGGCTGGCGCCACGATCACCTCGTAGTCGCCCGGCTGGGCCGAGAGCAGGATCAATCCACGTTGGCCGTGGGCTTGGACCGCTAAGACGACCTTGATGTTGGGGTTGAGGATCGCCTTGCAGTGCGGGCAAAAGTAGGTGCGGCTCATCTCGCCTCCAGGAAGTCCGCTGATGGGGCGGCGAGCTTAACCCAGCCCCGGAGGCCCTTCAATTGATGCGCGTAAATTCTCCATCGATCCACAGGGATATCTGCCGAGAGGCTGAGGAGGCCCTCGTCCGCGCGCGCCTCTCCGCCGGTCACGGCCTGTGGATGCGCGCCCGCGGCGGCTCCATGTGGCCCTTTATCCAAGACGGGGATTTTGTCCACTTGTGCCCCCGCCCGCGTTATCTGCCCGGCGACGTGGTCCTCATTGATCGCGGGCGGCTGGGGCCGCTGCACCGGATACTCTGGCGCAGCCCCTCCGGCTGGCTCTGGGTCAAGGGGGACGCGGCGCGCCAGGCCGATGGGCTCTATCGCGCGCCCGAGGCCCTGGCCGCCGTCACCGCCGTGGCGCGGGCCGGGCGAGGGGTCTTCCTTCATCGCCATATCCCACGCCTCTTCTCTGTTTTTTCCGGGCTGCGTGGCGAAAGGGCTTCCCCGACGCCCCCCGACGCGCCGCGCGCGACTATGGGTTGAATCGCGGCGCTCAAGGGCACATGATGCGGCCCTCCTTGGACCTTGGGCCTGCGGGCCACATGGGAGCTTGATATGGCCAAATACGTCACCATCGACGGCAACGAAGCCACCGCATATGTGGCTCATAAGACCAATGAGATCTGCGCGATCTACCCCATCACGCCCTCGTCCAACATGGGCGAGTGGGCCGATGAGTGGTCGGCGAAGGGCCGTAAGAATATCTGGGGGACCGTCCCCCACGTCGTGGAGATGCAGAGCGAGGGCGGCGCGGCGGCGGCGGTCCACGGCGCGCTTCAGACCGGCGCGCTGACCACCACCTTTACGGCCTCTCAAGGCCTGCTGCTCATGATCCCCACCATGTTCAAGGTGGCCGGTGAGCTGACCAGCACGGTCTTCCACGTCTCCGCCCGCAGCGTGGCGGCTCAAGCGCTGTCGATCTTTGGCGATCACAGCGATATTAACGCCGTGCGCTCCACGGGCTTCGCCCTGCTGTGCTCCAACTCCGTTCAAGAGGCCCATGACTTAGCCCTGATCTCTCAGGCGGCGACGCTTAAGTCTCGCGTGCCCTTCGTTCACTTCTTTGACGGCTTTCGCACCTCTCATGAGGTGCAGAAGATCGAGCTGCTTGAGGACAGCGTCATCAGCGCCATGATGGATGATGAGCTGATCCAGGCCCACCGCGCGCGCGGCCTTAACCCCAATCAGCCCGTGCTGCGCGGCACCTCGCAGAACCCCGATGTGTTCTTCCAGGCCCGCGAGACGGTCAACCCGTATTACAACGCCACGCCGGGCATCGTCCAAGAGGCGATGGATAAGTTCGCGGCGCTGACCGGTCGCCAGTACAGCCTCTATGAGTATCACGGTCACCCCGAGGCCGAGCGCGTCATCGTGCTGATGGGCACGGGCGCCGAGGCCGCCGAGGAGACCGTCGATGCCATGATCGCCGCCGACGGCGCCAAGGTCGGCGTGCTCAAGGTCCGCCTCTATCGCCCGCTGGAGATCCAGGCGTTTATCAAGGCGCTGCCCAAGACCGTCAAGCGCATCGCCGTCCTCGATCGCACCAAGGAGCCGGGCTCCGCAGGTGAGCCGCTCTACCTCGACGCCGTTACGGCGGTCACCGAGGCTTATGATGAGGGCTTTGCTCACTTCATCACCCGCCCCCGCATCATCGGCGGTCGCTTCGGGCTCTCCTCTAAGGAGTTCACCCCGGCGATGGTCAAGGGCATCTATGATGAGCTGGCGAAGGGTAAGTCAAAGAACCACTTCACCATCGGCATCCACGATGACGTCACCCACACCAGCCTGACGTACGATCCCAGCTTTACCACCGAGCCCGCCGATCGCTTCTGCGGGATGTTCTATGGTTTGGGCTCGGATGGCACCGTCGGCGCCAATAAGAACTCCATCAAGATCATCGGTGAGGGCACGGATAACTACGCTCAGGGCTACTTCGTCTATGACTCGAAGAAGGCCGGCGCGGTCACGATCAGTCACCTGCGCTTTGGTAAAGCGCCGATCCGCTCCACCTATCTGATCAATGAGGCGGACTTCATCGCCTGTCACCAGACGGTCTTCCTTGAGCGTTATGAGATGCTCAAGAACGCCAAGCACGGCGCGACCTTCCTGTTAAACACGCAGGCGAGCAAGGATGAGGTCTGGGATACCCTCCCCAAGAAGATGCAGCAGCAGATCTTGGAGAAGGAGATCAAGTTCTATGTGATCGATGGCTACAAGGTCGGCGCTGAGACCGGCATGGGCGTGCGCATCAACACGATCATGCAGACGTGCTTCTTTGCCATCAGCGGCGTGCTGCCACGCGATGAGGCCATCGCGGCCATCAAGGACGCCATCAAGAAGTCTTATGGGATCAAGGGTGAGCAGGTCGTGGCGAAGAACTTCGCCGCCGTAGACGCCACGCTCGCCAACCTCTATCAGGTCGAGGTCCCCGCCGAGGTCACCTCCACCATGATCCTGCGCGCGGCGGTGCCTGAGCAGGCCCCCGAGTTCGTCCGCGAGGTCCTCGGCCGCATCATCGCCGGTGAGGGCGAGGATCTGCCCGTCAGCGCCTTCCCCGTCGATGGCACCTATCCCACCGGCACCACCCAGTGGGAGAAGCGCAACATCGCCCTGGAGATCCCCGTCTGGGAAGAGGATCTCTGCATTCAGTGCGGTAAGTGCGTCTTGGCCTGCCCCCACGCGGCCATCCGCGCCAAGGTCTATGATCCCGCGCTGCTCGCTGACGCCCCCGAGACGTTCAAGCACGCCATGTACACCACCAAGGAGTACAAGGGGCAGGCCTATACCATCCAGGTCGCCCCCGAGGACTGCACCGGCTGCCGCGTCTGCGTCGAGTACTGCCCCAAGACCGATCGCGCTGATCCGACGCGCAAGGCGATCAACATGGCGCCTCAGCCTGCCCTGCGCGAGACCGAGGCGGCCAACTTCAACTTCTTCCTCGATCTCCCCGAGGCGGATCGCAGCGAGGTGCGCGTCGATACCACCAAGGGCGTGCAGTTCCTGGAGCCGCTCTTTGAGTTCTCCGGCGCCTGCGCGGGCTGCGGTGAGACGCCTTATGTCAAGCTGCTGACCCAGCTCTTTGGGGATCGCGCCGTGATCGCCAACGCCACGGGTTGCTCCTCGATCTACGGCGGTAACCTGCCCACGACGCCTTGGCGCACCAATAAGGACGGCAACGGCCCGGCCTGGTCCAACTCCCTCTTCGAGGACAACGCGGAGTTCGGCTTGGGCTTCCGCCTGACCATGGACAAGCAGGCGGAGTACGCTCAAGAGCTGCTCAAGGGCATGGCGGCGGAGGTGGGCGCGGCGCTGGTCGAGGCCATCGTCAACGCCGATCAGACCGATGAGGCCGGCATCGCCGCGCAGCGCGCCCGCGTGGCTGAGCTGAACGGGAAGCTGGCGGCCCTGGGGACCCCCCAGGCCAAGAACCTCGCCAGCATCTCCAACGTCCTCGTCAAGCGCTCCATCTGGGCGGTCGGCGGCGACGGCTGGGCCTATGACATCGGCTACGGCGGCTTGGATCACGTCCTCGCCAGCGGCCGTAACATCAACGTGCTGGTCCTCGACACGGGCGTCTACTCCAATACCGGCGGTCAGTGCTCCAAGGCCACGCCCCTCGGCGCCGTGGCCAAGTTCGCCTTTGGTGGTAAGCCCTCGCCGCGTAAAGACCTCGGCATGATGGCCATGAACTATGGCAACGTCTATGTGGCCCAGATTGCCATGGGCTCCAGCGATCGGCAGACGATCAAGGCGTTCCTTGAGGCCGAGTCTTATGATGGCCCCTCCATGATCATCGCCTATAGCCCCTGCATCGCGCACGGCATCGATATGGCGCATATGATGGACAATCAGGATAACGTGGTGAAGGCGGGCGCCTGGCCGCTGTATCGCTATGATCCGCGCCGCTTGGAGAAGGGCATGAACCCCATGCAGCTCGACAGCAAGGCGCCGAGCATGACCGTCTCCGATTGGGTGAGCACCGAGAACCGCTTCAAGATGCTCTATAAGATGGACCCCGTCGCCGCTCAGCAGCTGACCGAGCACGCCCAGACCGATCTGAACTTCCGCTGGAGCTTCTATCAGCAGATGGCGGCGATGGACTTCTCCGCCATGAAGAAGGGCTGAGCCCCGCCCCCCATCCCGCCTAAGATCCCGCCTAAGCCGACGCCCTCATCAACATCGCTGGGTGAAAAATACCTCTCTGGCGCGCGTCGCCATGTGAGGTTGTTCTCTTTTAGTTTTTAAGTGCTTAGATGTCTTGGGTCAAAGACACCCACCCGTAAAGATACCGCCCTGCCCTCCGAAAACGGTGCGTCACAATCACACGCGCGGTGGTCGATCCACCGATCGAGGAGAGCATGAGACACCTCTTACTCATTCCCTTTGTGCTTAGCGGGATCCTCAGCGGATCGGCGTTGGCGCAGGACGAGTTCCGCGTCGTCCCGGTCCCCTGGGTGGGCACCGCGCCGCATATCCCGCATGATGCTGTTGCGGGGCAATGGCATTACCTCCAGGCCGTCACCCAAGGCCTCTGCGCCGATACAATCCAGTTCCGCTGGGACTTCGAGGGCGATGGCGTCTTCGATATGGCGTTCACCAACGCGCCAAGCCGATGGAACCTCGGGACAAAGCACACTTACCCTGATATCGGTCAGACCCGCGTTTATGTGGCTCAAATCGAGGCGAAGTGCGGCGCGGCGGGCGTGCCTGTCACCGCCAGCTTCCCCATCAAGGTGTACTTTGAGCCCACGCGCGGGCAGCGGATCAATCGCTCGATCAGCAACGCGCTTTGGTATGGGCACATTAACTTAACGCGCAGTGAGGCCAATCAAACCGCGCATTGGAACGCGCACGTGGCGACAGCTGGGTTGGCGCAGGCGATGATGAATCGCGGTCACCTCTCCGGCGTGGACCCCACGACAGATCCTTATGTTGAGGACGCTCAGTGGATCATCCATGAGCTGTTAGGGGATTTGATCCGAATAAATAAGGCGGCGCTTCAAGCGGGCCAGGAGCCTGATACAAATGGTGATGGTTATTATTTAAAGTTTAACGGATATGAAGAGAACTATGCGATGGGTCCTGCGCTTGAGGCCATCGCCAGCTGGGGTGATCTTGATTATATTGTCCCCAATAATATTGGCGCGATCGCTGAGGTCGCAGGTAAGACATTGCGTGAGGTTGTTCTTAATGCATCAGAGTATTTATTTTACACTCAAAGTGAGATTTCTTATGATGGTAACTATGCTGGTGGTTGGGATTATAGTATAAATTCGTCTTCTATTGATACTTCACAGGTCGGATGGAGCGCGATCGGTCTGTTCGCCGCTCAAGAAAACGGTGAAGTCGTTGTTCCTGCTTGGGTAAAGACCCGTGTTCTTAATGGTGCGCGCAGAACAACGCCGAGTACAGGTACTCTGGGTTCTTATGCTTATCGAAATCCGGGTGATTGCGGCGGGAGCATCGCGCGCTCTGGTGCGATGATGTCTGCCCTCGCTTTTGCGCTTGATAAAGATATCAATGGCCATGCAATTGCGGGTCAAACATTACAATTTATTACAAATCATTTTGTCGATGGTGGTGAAGCAAGTGATTGTTGGGTCGGCGTTACTCTTGGTAATTATTATAAAATGTTCCAAGTGACTAAAGGCTTGCGTTCATTTATGCCTTTAATTGAGCAACTAAACGATGGGACGGATTGGTATGGCTCATTCTCAAATTGGTTAATGACAAACCAAGATGCCAATGGTTTGTATACAAATGATACGCAGTGGATGGGCGCGGGCAGCACCACCGCCCACGCCCTCGGCCTCTTAATCATGATCCCCACGGTCTTCGACACGCCCCCTGTGGCCGTCGGCGCCGCTGAGCCCAGCCTGGTCGGCCCAGGCGACACCATCACCTTCAGCCATCGCAGCAGCTACGCCCCCGATCCGCATAACCCCATCACCGTCTATCGCTGGAACTTCGTCAATGATCCGGCGGAGGACGTGGACGGCAACGGCACGGTCGATCTCGATGAGATGGTCTGGGAGTTCACCACCAATGATCCCGACGCCCTGCCCACCTGGGTCTATGATCCCAACATCAACTTCGGCGAAGAGATCACCTATATCATCACCTTGCAGGTCGAGGATGCTTTAGGCCGCTCCAGCATCGATCAGGAGTCCGCCACGGTGCGCGTCTCCTTGATCAATCACCCGCCCGTCGTCCGCGCCCACCCGCTCGGCGACTTCCAGTACGCCGCGCCCGCGGGCGGTCAGATCACGCTCGACGCCAGCACCAGCTATGATCCCGACACCGATGATGATCCCTTCCCCGGCTTCCCCCGCGATCAGATCACCTCATACGCTTGGGATCTAAACTTCGATGGCGTCTTTGAGACCCCCGGCGCGGTGGTCAACTTCGACGTGCCCGGCGCTTGGGCCGAGGGCGACAGCCGCGTGATCCAGGTTGAGATCTGCGATGACGGTCAGTGGGTCGGCACCGCCGACGCCGACTGCCCCGGCGGCGACTGCACCGAGTGCCGCCAAGGCTCGGCGCGCCTCCTCGTGACCCCCACGCCCTTGATCGCCACGGTCGATGACGCCCAGCTCGATGAGGGCGGTCAGATCACCCTCGATCCCCCCGTCAACGATCCCGCCTTTGCGCCCCTGACGTACACCTGGGCCTGCGCGGGGCTGGACGTCGAGAGCCTGCCCAACGGCCAAGGTCGCGTCAGCGCGGGCCTCGCCGACGGCGACGGCGACGGCCATGACTACAACTGCACCCTGACGACCCGCAGCGGCGAGATGGTGGCCCAGGAGGGCTTTATCGTCCACCTCAACAACGCCGCGCCGAGCTTCACCGCCCTCAGCGCCGATGACGCCGATGAGGGCAGCCCCTCCACGATCCACTTCGCCGCCAGCGATCCCGTCGATCCGGTGGTCTATGACGTGGACTGTGATGATGACGGCGTCTATGAGCTGACCGACATCAACGGCGACACGGCGCAGTGTGCCTTCGCCGATAACGGCGTCTATGTGGTCAACGTCCGCGCCCGCGATGATGACGGCGGCGTGGTCGAGGACATCGTCAACGCCACGGTCAACAACGCCGCGCCGACCATCGACGCGCCCGTCTGCCCCAATGTGGGCAACGGCGATCTGGGCCAGATCGACATCGTGGCCGATGATCCGGGCGTGAATGATGTCTTGACCTGCGAGAGCCTGATCGCCCTGCCCGCCGACGCGATCCTTGAAGACTGCACGATCCTCTGGTCACCCACGGTCGCCGAGGCGCGTAACCCGCCCACCCTCTTCTCCATCCGCGTGCTCGACGGCGACGGCGGCGCGGCGTCGGTGGACTTCGGCTGCGCGGCCTTCCTCCATGACGTGGACAATGACGGCGTGCCCGACGTGGACGATAACTGCGTCAACGCCGCCAACGCCGATCAGCTCGACACCGACGGTGACGGCGCGGGCAACGCGTGTGATGATGATGATGATGATGACGGCGTGGCCGACGGCGAGGACGCCGCGCCCCTCAACCCCAACGCCTGCGCCGATCTCGACGGCGACACCTGCGATGACTGCACCAGCGGCGTCTTTGACTTCACCGACGATGGCTTAGACACCGACGGCGACGGCGCGTGTGACGCGGGCGACGCCGATGATGACGATGACGGCGTGCTCGATGGCGAAGACGCCGCGCCTCTCGATCCCAGCGCGTGCGTGGACTCGGACGCCGACGGCTGTGATGACTGCGTCAGCGGCGCGTTTGACCCCGCCGATGATGGCGTAGACACCGACGGCGACGGCAGCTGCAACGTCGGCGATACGGACGATGACAATGACGGCGTCCTCGATGGCGATGACAGCGCGCCCTTTAACCCCAACGCCTGCGCCGACGCCGACGGCGACACCTGCGATGACTGCGTGGTCATGGGCGTGACGACCCCCGCCAATGACGGCATCGACACCGACGCCGACGGCCTCTGCGACGCTGGCGATCCCGATGATGATAATGACGGCGTCCTTGATGGCGCCGACGCCGCGCCGCTCAACCCCAATGTCTGCGGTGACAGCGACGGCGACACCTGCGATGACTGCGTGGTCATGGGCGTGACGACCCCCGCCAATGACGGCATCGACACCGACGCCGACGGCCTCTGCGACGCCGGTGATCCCGATGATGACAATGACAACATCCCCGACGTGGATGACAGCGCGCCGCTCAACCCCAACGCCTGCGGTGACGCCGACGCCGACACCTGCGATGACTGCCTCAGCGGCGTCTTTAACGTGGCCGCCGACGGCGCCGACTTCGACGGCGACGGCGCCTGTGACGCCGGTGATGAGGATGATGATGATGATGGCGTCCTCGACGGCGAGGACAGCGCGCCGCTCAACCCCAATGTCTGCGCCGATAGCGACAATGACACCTGCGATGACTGCCTCTCTGGCGTGATCAACCCCGCCAATGACGGCGTGGACTTTGACGAGGACGGCCTCTGCGACGCGGGCGATGAGGATGATGACAATGACGGCATCCTCGACGGCGCCGACGTCGCCCCGCGCAACCCCAACGTCTGCGGCGACAGCGACGCCGACACCTGCGATGACTGCGTCAACGGCAGCACCCAGCCCGCCAATGATGGCGCGGACTTGGACGGCGACGGGCTGTGTGATCTCGGCGATCCAGATGACGACAATGACGGCATCAACGATGGCCTCGATGACGCGCCGCGTGATCCCAACGTCTGCGGCGACAGCGACAATGACACCTGCGATGACTGCCTCTCTGGCGTGAGCGATCCCGCCAATGATGGCGCGGATCTGGACGGCGACGGGCGCTGCGACGCGGGCGACGCCGATGATGACAATGACACCATCCCCGATGTGGATGATCTCGATCCGCGCGATCCCAATGTCTGCGGCGACAGCGACAATGACACCTGTGATGACTGCCTCTCGGGCGTGAGCAACCCCGCCGAGGACGGCGCGGACTTCGACGGCGACGGCGCCTGTGACGCCGGTGACGCCGATGATGACAATGACAACGTGCCCGACGTCGATGACGGCGCGCCGCTCAACCCCAACGTCTGCCGCGATCTGGACGGCGACACCTGTGATGACTGCGCCAGCGGCGTCGATGACGTGGACAATGACGGCGATGACTATGAGCACGACGGGCTGTGCAACGCCGGTGACCCGGATGATGACAATGATGGGATCGTCGATGAGGAGGATGAGGATCCCTTCAACGCGGGCGGCTGCGCCGACGCCGACGCGGACACCTGCGATGACTGCTCCAGCGGCACCGCCGATCCGGCCAATGACGGCCCGGACTTTGACGGCGACGGCCTCTGCGACGCCGGCGACCGCGATGACGATAACGACGGCGTCTTGGATAACAATGACAGCGCGCCGCTCAACCCCAATGTCTGCCGCGACAGCGACAATGACACCTGTGATGACTGCCTCTCGGGCGTGAGCAACCCCGCCGAGGACGGCGCGGACTTCGACGGCGACGGCCTCTGCGACGCCGGCGACGTGGATGATGACAATGACGGCCTCAGCGATGAGATCGAGGGCGACGGCGATGAGGATGAGGACGGCGTGCCCAACCGCTTCGATGATGACTCGGACGGCGACGGCCTCTCCGATCTCGACGAGGGCGGCGGTGACAGCGATGAGGACGGCGTGCCCGACTTCCTCGATGAGGACAGCGACGGCGATGATATCCCCGACGCGGTTGAGGGCGACGGCGACTTCGACGGCGATGAGATCCCCGATTACCTCGATGATGACAGCGATGATGACGGCATCTCCGACGCCGATGAGGGCGACGGCGACTTTGACGGCGATGAGATCCCCGACTACCTCGATGATGACAGCGACGGCGACGGCCTGCCCGACGCTTTTGAGGGCGGCGAGGACACGGACGGCGATGGCCTGCCCGATTACCTCGACGATGACAGCGACGATGACGGCATCCCCGACGCCGACGAGGGTGACGGCGATCGCGACGGCGACGGCATCCCCGATTACCTCGACGACGACAGCGATGATGATGGCATCCCCGACGCCTTAGAGGGCGATGGCGACAGCGACGGCGACGGCGCGCCCGACTACCTCGACGGCGACAGCGATAATGACGGCATCCCCGACGCCTTAGAGGGCGGCGAGGACAGCGACGGCGATGAGATCCCCGACTACCTCGACGACGACAGCGACGGCGACGGCATCCCCGACGCCGACGAGGGCGCAGGCGACGCGGATGAGGACGGCGTCCCCGACTACGCCGATGACGACAGCGACGGCGACGGCATCCCCGACGCCTTAGAGGGCGCGGGCGACAGCGACAACGACGGCCTGCCCGACTACCTCGATGACGACAGCGACGGCGACGGCATCCCCGACGCCGACGAGGGCGGCGAGGACAGCGACGGCGACGGCGTGCCCAACTATCTCGATGAGGACAGCGACGGCGACGGCGTGGCCGACCGCGATGAGGGCCTCGGCGACAGCGACGGCGACGGCGTGCCCGACTACCTCGACAATGACACCGACGGCGACGGCATCAACGACACCATCGAGGGCTTCGATGATCCCGACGGCGACGGCGTGCCCAACTCCATGGACGATGACTCCGACGGCGACGGCATCCCCGACGCCACCGAGGGCGCCGGCGACACGGATAACGACGGCGTGCGCGACTTCCTCGACACGGACGCGGACGGCGACGGCATCCCCGACGCGGTTGAGGGCGACGGCGACAGCGATGAGGACGGCGTGCCCGACTACCTCGACCGCGACAGCGACGATGACGGCATCGCCGACGCCGACGAGGGCGACGGTGACCGCGATGAGGACGGCGTGCCCGATTACCTCGACGACGACAGCGACGGCGACGGCATCCCCGACGCCGACGAGGGCGACGGCGACACAGATCAAGACGGCGTGCCCAACTACCTCGACGACGACAGCGACGGCGACGGCATCCCCGACGCCGACGAGGGCGGCGGTGACGCGGATGAGGACGGCGTGCCTGACTACCTCGACGACGACGCCGACGGCGACGGCGTGCCCGACGCGACCGAGGGCGCCGGTGACAGCGACGGCGACGGCGTGCCCGACTACCTCGATGAGGACAGCGACAATGACGGCGTGAGCGATGCCGACGAAGGCGGCGAGGACAGCGACGGCGACGGCGTGCCCGATTACCTCGACGACGACAGCGACGGCGACGGCATCCCCGACGCCGATGAGGGCGACGGCGATTATGACGGCGACGGCATCCCCAACTACCTCGATGAGGACGCGGACGGTGATGGCGTGTCCGACGCCGATGAGGGCCTCGGCGACAGCGACGGCGACGGCATCCCTGACTACCTGGACAATGACACCGACGGCGACGGCATCGGCGACACCGTGGAGGGCGACGATGACGCCGACGGCGACGGCATCCCCAACTACCTCGATGATGACAGCGACGGCGACGGCATCCCCGACGCCACCGAGGGCGGCGAGGACACGGACGGCGACGGCGTGCGCGACTTCCTCGATGATGACTCAGACAATGATGACATCCTCGACGAGGACGAGGGCGACGGCGACACCGACGAGGACGGCGTGCCCGATTACCTCGACGACGACAGCGACGGCGACGGCATCCCCGACGCCGACGAGGGCGACGAGGACAGCGACGGCGACGGCGTGCCCGATCGCATCGATGATGACGCCGATGATGATGGCATCCCCGACGCCACCGAAGGCGCGGGCGACAGCGACGACGACGGCATCCCCGACTACCTCGATGAGGACAGCGACGGCGACGGCATCCCCGACGCTGACGAGGGCGACGGCGACGCCGACGAGGACGGCGTGCCCGATCGCTTAGATGATGACTCGGACAATGACGGCGTCAGCGACGGCGATGAGGGCCTCAATGATGATGACGGCGACGGCATCCCCGCCTACCTCGACACCGACAGCGACAACGACGGCATCCCCGACGTGGATGAGGGCAGCGGCGACTTTGACGAGGACGGCATCCCCGATTACCTCGACGATGACACGGATGGTGATGGCATCAGCGACGTGGATGAGGGCGGCGCGGACACCGACGGTGACGGCGTGCCCAACTACCTCGACGATGACGCCGACGGCGACGGCATCCCCGACGTGGATGAAGGCACGGGCGACGCGGATGAGGACGGCGTGATCGACGCGCTGGACACCGACGCCGACGGCGACGGCATCCCCGACGCGGATGAGGGCGATGAGGACACCGACGATGACGGCGTGCCCAACTACCTCGACACGGACAGCGACGGCGATGGCATCCCCGACGTGGATGAGGGCGGCGAGGACACGGACGGCGACGGCGTGCCCAACGCCCTCGACGACGACAGCGATGATGATGGCATCAGCGACGCGGATGAGGGCGGCGCGGACTCCGATGGGGACGGCGTGCCCGACTTCCTCGATGAGGACAGCGATAATGACGGCATCCCCGACGCCACCGAGGGGGATGGGGATGCTGATGAGGACGGCGTGGCCGATTACCTCGACGACGACAGCGACGGCGACGGCATCTCCGATGGCGATGAGGGCGGCGATGACGTCGATGGCGACGGCACGCCCGATTACCTCGATGATGACGCCGACGGCGACGGCATCTCCGACACCGCTGAGGGCGACGGCGACACGGATGAGGATGGCCTGCCCGATTACCTCGATGATGACGCCGACGGCGATGGCATCCTCGACGGCGATGAGGGCGCCATGGACAGCGATGAGGACGGCACGCCCAACTACCTGGATGATGACAGCGACGGCGACGGCATCCCCGACGCCGACGAGGGCGGCGGCGACGCCGATGAGGACGGCACGCCCGACTACCTCGACGACGACAGCGACGGCGACGGCATCTCCGACGTGGACGAGGGCGCCGGTGACACCGATGAAGACGGCGTGCCCGACTACCTTGATGACGACAGCGACGGCGACGGCATCTCTGATCAGTCCGAGGGCGAGGATGACACGGACGGCGACGGCGTGATCGACGCCCTGGATGATGACAGCGACGGCGACGGCATCCCCGACGCCGATGAAGGCAACGAGGACAGCGACGGCGACGGCGTGCCGGACTACATCGACACCGACAGCGACGGCGACGGCACCCCCGATGATCAAGAGGGCGTCATCGACACCGACGGCGACGGCACCTCCGACGCCTTCGACTCCGACAGCGATAACGACGGCGTCAGCGATGCTCAAGACAACTGCCGCACCACCAGCAACGGTGATCAAGGCGACATCGACGGCGACGGCCAAGGTGATGTCTGCGACGGCGACAGCGACGGCGACGGCATCAGCAACGTGGAGGAGGCCAACCAGGGCACCGACCCGATGCTGGGTGACACCGACGGCGACGGCATCTCTGATGGCGATGAGCTGACCCTGGGCACCGATCCCCTGTCGCCCGACACGGACGGCGACGGCGTCTCCGACGGCGATGAGCGGCTGGCCGACACTGATCCGCTCGTCCCCGATGACCTGGGCTCCATCAAGGGCTCGGGCTGCGGCGGCTGCGTCAGCGCCTCGGGCGCCCTGCCCCCCGCCGCGTGGCAGCTGAGCTTGCTGCTGGCCCTGGGCTTCCTCTCACGGCGCCGCCGCCGCTAAAGCCCTCCCGCCCCCTTCAAGACCTCAACTTCACTGTAATTTCGCCCCGCCCCTCCTCCCCGCTCGCCTCGCGCGATCTCCCCAAAATCGGCGCCGATGTTGAGGAAACCCCCGCTTCGCTTCGCCGCGCGCTTTCTCTGACGCATCTTCTGGAAAACCGGCCTCGATTGCTGCTATGGAGGCGGGGTGCCGATCAAACCACAAGGGAGTATCGGTTTTCATTCGAGCGAAATAAGGGGGTTCCAATGGCCGGCGTGCCTTACCTGGAAGTCGCCTCAGAGCTCTGCAAAGGCTGCGAACTTTGTATGGGCGTCTGCCCTAAGCAGTGCATCGCCATCGGCGACAAGCTTAACAGCGCGAGCTACCGTCCGGTTTATTACACCGGCGAAAATTGCACAGGCTGTGGGCTCTGCTTCTATGCCTGCCCTGAGCCCGGCGCGATCCGCGTCGTTAAACCGTAGGAGGTGCTGTAGATGGCTACACAGTTGATGAAGGGAAACGACGCCATCATTATTGGCGCCCTCGCGGCGGGCTGCCGTGCGTACTTTGGTTATCCCATCACCCCCGCCAGTGAGATCGCCCACGCGGCGGCGATTCACTTCCCAGCCCTCGGCGGGACATTCATTCAAGCGGAGTCTGAGGTCTCGGCGGTCAATATGCTCTACGGCACCGCCGGGATGGGCATCCGCAGCATGACGGCGACGGCCAGCCCTGGCTTTAGCCTCAAGCAAGAGGGCCTCTCTTATTGCGCGGGCGCCGAGGTCCCCGCCGTGGTGGTGGACGTGCAGCGCGGCGGCCCCGGCCTGGGCAACATCGCCCCCGAGCAGAGCGACTACTTTCAGGCCACCAAGGGCGGCGGGCACGGCAACTATCGCCTGATCGTCCTGGCGCCCAACAGCGCCCAAGAGATGTGCGATCTGACCGGGCTGGCCTTTGAGCTGGCCGAGAAGTACCGCAACCCCGCCTGCATCCTCACCGACGGCTTCGTCGGGCAGATGATGGAGTCGGTGGATATCCCTGAGCCCAAGGCGCTGACCACGGATCACCGCAGCTGGGCCGTGGATGGCACGCCCGCGACGCGCGGCAACCTGATCAACTCCATCTACCTCGATCCCTATGAGCTTGAGGCCCATAACCTGAAGCTACAGGCCAAGTATGAGCGCTGTGAGGTCGAGGATGTGCGCTTCGAGGAGAGCGACATCGAGGACGCCGATCTGATCGTGGTGGCGTACGGGATTGTCTCTCGCGTGGCCCTCTCCACCATCGCCTTGGCCCGCGCCAAGGGTCAGAAGGTGGGGATCTTCAGGCCCATCACCCTCTACCCCTTCCCCACCAAGCGCCTCGCGCAGCTGGCGGAGAAGACCAAGAAGTTCCTCGTCTCCGAGCTGAGCACGGGGCAGATGGTCGAGGACGTCAAGCTCGCCGTCGGTCACACCGCCCAGGTGCGCTTCTTCGGCCGCTGCGGTGGCGTCGTGCCCACAGGCAATGAGCTGCTGGATCAATATGACGCGATCTTGGGCGAGGAGGGTTAAGCATGAAGGTCTATGAGAAGCCCAACGCCCTCTATGGCACCTTTGAGCGCAAGACCGGCCCGGCCTTAGAGTCCACGCACTATTGCCAAGGCTGCTCACATGGCAACGTCCATAAGATGATCGCCGAGGCGCTGGTGGACTTCGGGGTGCAAGACCGCACGGTCTTCGTCTCTCCTGTTGGCTGCGCCGTCTTTGGCTTTTACTACTTCGACACTGGGCACATCCAAGCCGCTCATGGCCGCGCGCCCGCCGTCGCCACCGGGATCAAGCGCGCCAACCCCAACTCCATCGTCCTCTCTTATCAGGGCGACGGTGATCTGGCCGCCATCGGCACCGCTGAGACCATCCACGCCGCCAACCGGGGCGAGAACATCACGGTTATCTTCATCAACAACGCCATCTACGGGATGACCGGCGGTCAGATGGCGCCGACGACGCTGATCGAGCAGCACACCACCACCACGCCGGGGGGGCGCGTCGAGGGCATCCACGGCAACCCCATTCGCATGTGTGAGATGATCTCCACGCTGACGGCGCCGACCTACGTCGAGCGCGTGGCGATTGGCAACTCCAAGCACATTATGAAGGCCCGTAAGGCCATTCGTAAGGCCCTCCAGATCCAGATCGAGGGGCGCGGCTACAGCTTCATCGAGATCCTCTCCACCTGCCCCTCGGGGTGGAAGATGACCCCGCCTGACGCCCGCGACTGGATGCTGGAGCACATGACCAAGGTCTTCCCGCTGGGCGTCTTTAAGGATGAGAGCAAGGCGCGTGAGCCGGGCAGCTGGGATCGGGTGATCAAGCCCTTCGAGCCTGAGGCTGTTGGGGCCTACCTCAAGGACTTTGTTGGCGCCACCGTCGCCGATCCCAGCCAGTCCAAGCCCCAGGAGATGCACTGCAAGTTCGCGGGCTTCGGCGGCCAGGGCATCCTGACCATGGGCCTCTTCTGGGCGCAGCTGGCCATGCGCGCGGGCAGCAAGGTCTCATGGATCCCCTCTTATGGGCCGGAGATGCGCGGTGGCACGGCCAACTGTCAGGTGAACATCGCCGATGAGCGCATCGGCACGCCGCTCGTGGAGGAGCCCACGATGCTGGCGGTGATGAACCAGCCCTCATTGGAGAAGTTTGAGGCGGAGGTGGTCCCTGGCGGCGTGCTCTTGGTGGACACCAGCATGGTCAAGACCGCGCCGACGCGCACCGACATCAAGACGGTGCTGATCCCCGCCTCTGAGATGGCCAATCAGATGGGCACCTCCAAGGTCGCCAACGTGATCTTGCTCGGCGCGCTGACCGCCGCCACGGACGCGTTCCCCTTTGAGTATGTCATCAAGACCCTGCCAGAGCTGATCAAGAAGAAGAGCCTCGTCGAGATGAACATCGAGGCCTTCACGCGCGGCTATCAGTATGTCCGCGAGCAACAAAACGGCTGAGCTTGCCTTAAGCCGATCCGCCCACCTCTCGAAGAAGAGACGCCACACCAACAAAGCGTGAGGAATCTCATCCATGCTCCGTTCACTCCGAGCGCGCATCGCCGGCGTGTTTATCTTGGGCGGGTTGACGCCACTGCTGCTGACCAACATCGTGCTGATCAACACGCTGCGTGAGCACAGTGAACGCGCGCTCGAGCGACGCTTGACCTCGATCAACGCCCACGGGCGAGGCTTTATCGAGCATCACCTTGAGGGCCTAGAGCGGCTCGCCGAGGGCCTCGCCAGGGTCCCTTGGATGAGCGAGGCGCTCGTGGCTGAGGCAGCCACGCCGCCGTGGCTGCGCGCCACCTTGGGGTTAACGCCGCCGCCCTCCACGCTCGCCTTGAGCAGTCTGCTGGCCGCTCAAGAGGCCCACTGGGGGCAGATTCACCACGCCATGCTCGCTGATCAAAGTGGCCGTGTGCGCCTCAGCCCAGGCCACCTCGGCAGCGCCAAGAGCCACACGGGCCAGCAACTCCCCGCTGATCTGCTGGGGCCGGGGTTCACCGCGCCGCGCATGACGGGCTTCTTCGGCTTTGAGGAGGCCGAGCACTTTCACGCCCTGATCGCCGTGCCGGTGCGGCGCCCCAACGGCGAGGTCATCGGCGCGGTTGCCCTTGAGGTGGACATCGGCCATATCCTCTCGCGCCTGGCCCAAGGCGCCCAAGAGGGCGTTGAGATCACCCTCAGCACGCCCGAGGGGCAGCGTGTGGTGGAGGAGAAGAGGGCGGCACTGCCGCCTGTGAAGCACCTGGGGCTGGAGGCCGCCAAGGCCAGCCCGGTGACGGTCGCGGGGCGCTTCACCTCGCGAGGCGAGCCGGTCTTTGGCGTCTATCACGCAGATCTTGAGCGAGGCTGGATCTTGGCAGTGGAGACGCCCATCGAGGCCCTCGACGTGTTGGCGCGGGGGGCTTGGCTCAAGGGGCTGGCTTTGATCGGCTGTGGGCTGATTTTGATCGCTGGGGTGGGCCTCTGGCTGGGCCGACGCTTCAGCGCCCCTATCCGCGCGCTGGTGAAGATCGCCGAGGCCGTCTCACGAGGCGATCTCACGGCGCGATCTGATTATCAATCCAAGTCAGAGATTGGGCACTTGACCGCAGCCCTCAACCACTCCGTCCAAGAGATGCACAGGCTGGCGTCGGGTATCTATGCGTCCTCAAGCCGCATCGGTGAGATCTCTAAGCAGCTCAAAGAAGACGCGACGTCGCTTGAAGACGCCTCTCAGAGCGTGACCGTTGAGGCCAACGAGGTGCTCACCTCGATCAGCGTTCTCAAAGAAGCGCGTGATCAGAGCGAGCGCGCGGCGAACCTCATTAAAGATGAGGCGATCGCCGCCGCCCGCTTCGCCGAGACCGTGATTCAAAACACGGCGGAGCTTGGGCAACGCGCGGTTGAGATCTCACAAGATATGCAGCAGCTCGCCGCTGCGATCGATGAGATGGCGGCGACGAGCGAGCAGATCGCGCGGATCGGGACCAACGCCTCCAAGGCCAGCGAGTCGAGCAAGGCGCGCGCGCAGGCCACGCTTGAGGAGATGCGCCAGCTCAATGACAGCGCGCTCAAGATCGGCCAAAGCGTCGATCTGGTGGAGAAGCTGGCCTCACGCAGCACGCTCTTGGCCTTAAACGCCAGCATCGAGGCTGCCTCTGCGGGCGAGGCGGGGCGGGGCTTCGCCGTGGTCGCCAAGGAGGTCAAGGCTCTCGCGGGTCAGACCAGCGAGGCGGTGGAGCAGATCGGCGCCTTGGTCGAGGCGATTCAGGGCGCGGCGGCGCACACCGAGCGCAGCGTCAAGGCCTCCGCGACGGAGGCGGACGCCTTAGATCTGCTGATCGGGCAGCTGGCGGTCGCCGTCTCGGAGCAGAGCAGCACCACGCAAGAGATGGCTGAGACGGTGGCGATGTCCGTGCAACGCAGCCAGGATGTCGCGCACACCGCCTCAGCGCTCCAGGTCAGCGCGGGGCAGGCAGGGCTGATCGCCTCGACCGCTCATGAGGTCGTCGCCCAGGCCCAAGCGCTGGGGGGCGTCTTGGCCGAGGTCCACGCGCGTGTAGACAAGGTCAGCGTCTCCGCCAAAGGCAGCGCCGCGCGCGCCACGCACGTGGAGGAGACAGCCCACGCCCTCAGCGCGCGGGCTGAGGAGATGCGCGCGCTGAGCGCTCGCTTCAAGCTCTGACCGCCCGATCATTTACATCGCGACCTCCCATCAGGGATGGGGTTTTAGAGCGGCGTGAGCACCAATCTGCCACACCCACATCACCATCAACGGCCACCTCAAGCAGCCACGATGCTCAACGGGCCAACGGCCCGCCTCCGCTCGTGGCCACCCGATCTGGCTCGTCGCTGGCGCGTGGTCGTGGCATCTTGCCGCTCACGACGCTCTAGAGCCGCGGAGAGGCCAACATGCTTTGGTTGATGGGGATTTTATTCTTCAGCGGCCCTGACGCGGGCGTCAGCCCGACGCCGCGCCCTCAAGATGAAGCGGAGATGATTCAAGCCCTTGAGCTGCTGGAGCAGCTTGAGATGGTCGAGGATCTCGAGATGTTGATGGATGAGCCATGATCGATGATGACGCGGCGCTGATGTGTCGAGTGCGTGACGGGGACGTGGCGGCCTTTAACGAGCTGTTCGCCCGCTGGCGGAGCCCGATCGTGCGCTTTACGGTGCGCTTCGTCGGCCACCAGGCGCGCGGCGAGGAGCTGGCCCAAGACATCTTCCTCAAGATCTATCGCGCCCGCGCCCGCTATGAGCCCCGCGAGGCCTTTAAGGCCTACCTGTTTCGCGTCGCCACCAACCACTGCCTTAATGAGGTGCGCCGCGCCGAGTATCGACGGCGCCCGATCTCCGTCGATGAGCTGCTGCGCGAGCCGATGGACACGCACGGGGCGTCGCCAGATGCGCTGATCGAGGCGGCGCGGATGCAGCGGGCGGTGCGCGAGGCCGTGGCGAGCCTGCCAGAGACGCAGCGGGCCGTTTTGTTGCTGCAAAAAGAGCAAGGAATGCCCCTTAAAGACATCGCCGATCTGCTGGAGACGACGGTCTCGGCGGTCAAGTCCCTGCTGACCCGCGCGCGCAGGGCGCTGATGGTTGAGCTGGCGCCGTTTATGACGCCACACGCGGCGGAGATCAGCGCGCGTGGGGACCTCAACGCTGGGCTGGGGGCGGTGGCCCCTGATGGGGGACGCTGATGATAAAAGCGCATTTGGATCAGCTGCTTGAGCTGGATCAGCCCACGCCCTCGGCGGGCTTTGACGCCGATTTTAAGGCGCGCTTGGCCGCCGAGACGGGTGATCTGAGCTTGGATCAGCTGGATCAGCTGCTTGAGCTGGATCAGCCCGCGCCCTCGGCGGGGTTTGACGCCGATTTTAAGGCGCGCTTGGCCGCGACACCTCGCGCGAGGCGTCGCCTGGCCTGGATCGGCGCCTTGGCCGCCGCCGCCGCCCTCGCCCTGGGGCTCTGGTGGCCCCGCGCGGAGGCACCACGCCCTGAGGAGGCCCCGATGTTGGCCCACTTGGACTTGCTGGAGGTCTACGAAGAGGTCGATCTCCTCGACGCCTTGGAGGATGAGGACACCTTCGAGGCCGTCGCTCAGCTGCACACCCTGGAGGTGACGCGATGAGGCGCCCACTCCTCTCCCTGGCGCTGCTGCTCCACCCCGCGTGGGCGGCGCCCCCCCCTCAAATCACCGCCGATCCGCCCGCCGTCGAGGTGGATCAGGCCACACGCAACGCGGCGCGCTGGGCGGAGATGTCCCCCGCAGAGCAGGCGGAGATCCGCGCCCGCTGGGCGGCCTTTAAGCAGCGCGATCCAGCAGAGCAGGCGGCCCTCAAGGCGCGCCTGGCGCGGTTTAATGCGCTGGATGAGGATAAGCAGCGCGAGCTGCGCGCCCACTGGGAGACGTTTCGTAAGCTGCCGCCCGCTGAGCGTCAGGCGCTGCGCCAGCGGTTTAAGCGCTATGAGGGCATGGACAAGGGGCAGAAGGCCAAGGTCCGTCAGCTCTATCGCCGCCTGCTCAAGATGCCGCCCTCGGAGCGGCGACGGTTTATCTCCAACCTCGGGGCGTTTCGTAAGCTCGACCCCCAGCGCCGTCAACGCGCCCGTGAGCAAATCCGCCAACGGCGCGAGGACCGCCGCCGCCGCTAGCCCTTGAGCTGGTTGATCAGCTGCCGCGCGATGACCATCCGCTGGACCTCGCTGGTGCCCTCGCCGATCTGGCAGAGCTTGGCGTCCCGCCACATACGCTCGACAGGGTACTCGCGGGTGTAGCCATAGCCGCCGTGGACCTGGATGGCGCTGTCGCAGGCGCGCATCCCCGCCTCCGAGGCGAAGAGCTTGGCCATCGCCGACTCCTTGATCGAGGGCTTGCCCTGGTCTTGGAGGTAGGCGGCGCGCCACAGGAGCAGCCGCGCGGCCTCCAGCTCGGTGGCGGCGTCGGCGATCATCCACTGGATGGCCTGGAAGTCGGCGATGGGGCGCCCAAACTGCTGGCGCTCCAAGGCGTAGCGGCCCGCCGCCTCCAGCGCAGCGCGGCCCAGGCCCAGCGCCAACGCGCCGATGCTGATCCGCCCCCGATCGAGGATCTCCAGGGTGTTGATAAAGCCCATGTTGACCTCGCCCAGACGCTGGCGATCAGGGACGCGCACATCCTCGAAGATCAGCTCGGCGGTGTCGGAGGAGCGCATGCCCAGCTTGGGGATGTGCTTGCCGACGCTGAAGCCGGCCATGCCCTTCTCCAAGATAAACGCGGTGATGCCCCGCTGCTTCTTGCTGGCGTCGGTGACGGCTAAGACCACCGCGACCTCGCCGACGCCGCCTTGGGTGATAAAGGTCTTGCTGCCGTTGAGGCGCCAGTCCTCGCCGTCGCGCGTGGCCGTGGTGCGCATCCCCGCCGCGTCGGAGCCGCTGCCCGGCTCGGTGAGGCCCCAGGCGCCCAGCTTGCGGCCCGCCGCCAGGTCCGGGAGGTACTGCTTCTTCTGCGCTTCGCTGCCCGCGTGGACGATGTGACCCGTCGCCAGGCCGTTGTGGCTGGCGACGGTCAGCGCGGCGCTGCCATCAACGGCGGCGATCTCCTCAACCACGATGGCGTAGGAGAGGTAGTCCATCCCCGAGCCGCCGTAGGCCTCGGGGATCGTGATGCCCATCAGGCCCTCTTGGCCCAGTCGCGTAAAGAGCGCCCGCGGGAAGGCCTCTTGCTCATCCCACTCGGCGGCGTAGGGCGCGATGTGGCGCTCGGCCAGCCCCCGCACGGCGTCTCTGAGGATTTGGTGTTCTTCGCTGAGGTCAAAGTTCATCTCATGCGCTCCTGGGTGGGTCAGACAGGGGTGACGCCGTGCTTGCGGCGCTGGGGGAGGGCGTAGCCTTCGCGGTACATGGCGAAGCGCTGGATCAGCTCGCGGCGCAGGACGTCGCCGGGGATCACGGCGTCAACGACCAGCTCCGAGGCCAGCTTGATGAGGTCCACGTCTTGGAGGTACTCGGCGCGACGCGCGGCGACGTACTCGGCGCGCTCGTCCTCGGGTAACTGGGCGATCTTATTAGCGAAGACGGCGTTGACCGCCGCCTCGGCGCCCATCACGGCGATGACCGCTTGGGGTAAGGCCAGGCTGGCGTCCGGCTCGAAGCCGGGGCCACACATGGCGTAGAGCCCCGCCCCGTAGGCCTTGCGCACCACGACGCTGATGCGCGGCACCGTCGCCTCGCTGACGGCGCTGATCATCTTGGCGCCGTGGCGGATGATCCCGCCCCGCTCGACCTTGCTGCCGATCATAAAGCCGGGGACGTCGGCGAGGTAGAGCAGCGGCACGTTGAAGGCGTCGCAGAGGTGGATAAACCGCGCCGCCTTGTCGGCGCTGTCGCTGAAGAGGACCCCGCCTTTCTGCTTGGGCTGGTTGGCTAAGACGCCGACAGGGTGGCCGTCGATCCGCGCCAAGCCGGTGATCAGCTCTTTGGCGAAGCGCTGCTTGATCTCAAGGAAGCTGCCGCCGTCCACGAGGGCGTTGATCACCGTCATCATGTCGAAGAGCTTGTTCTGCTCCGGCGGGATCAGCGCGTCGAGGGGGCGCGCCTCGCTGGGCTCGACGGCCTCGGCGCGCGGGGGGGCCTCGGAGAAGTTGGCGGGCAGGTAGCCGAGGTAGCGCTTGCACCAGTCCAGCGCCTCGACCTCGGTCTTGACCAGCACGTCGCCGCAGCCCGACTCGCCGGTGTGCATCCGCGCCCCGCCCATCTCCTCCAGGCTGACCTTCTCGCCGATGACCATCTCGGCCATGCGCGGGCTGCCCAGGTACATGCTGGCGTTCTTGTTGACCATCACCACCACGTCACAGAAGGCGGGGATGTAGGCGCCCCCCGCGGCGGAGGGGCCAAAGAGCAGGCAGATCTGGGGGATGACGCCAGAGAGGTTGACCTGGTTGTAGAAGATCTTGCCCGCGCCACGCCGCCCCGGGAACATCTCGACCTGGTCGGTGATGCGCGCGCCGGCGGAGTCCACGAGGTAGAGCAGCGGGCAGCGGCGCTTGGCCGCCGTCTCTTGGATGCGGATGATCTTCTCCACCGTTCGCGCGCCCCAAGAGCCCGCCTTGACCGTGGAGTCGTTGGCCATGATCGCCACCACGCGCCCATTCACCCGACCAAGGCCGGTGATCACGCCGTCGGCGGGTAGATCCCCCGCTTGGCTGTTGGCGAAGGCGGCGTCCTCGATGAAGCTGCCCTCGTCGAGGAGCTGGGCCAGCCGCGCGCGCACAAACATTTTGCCCTTGGCGGTGTTGGCCGCGTGGTACTTCTCTAATCCGCCACGCTCAACCTGCGCTTGAAGCGCTTTGACGCGCTGTGTGGGATCGCTCATCTGAGGTTTCATCTCTTCATTTTGGTTTGTTTTTAGGGATTTACTTGCCTTGGAAGACCGGCGCGCGCTTCTCGGCGAAGGCGCGTAGGCCCTCCAGGCGATCCTCGGTGGGGATGGTCACCGCGTAGCACTCACGCTCATGGGCGAGGGCGGCCTCCAGGCTCAGATCCAGGCCGCCGTCGATGGCGCGCTTGGCCTGCGTGAGGCTGATGGGCGCGCACCAGCCCACCTCCGCCGCCCAGCGCTCGGCGGCGGCCTCGGCGTCAGCGGCGGACTCCTGCACCAAGCCCATCCGCAGCGCCGTCGCCGCGTCGATGCGCCGCCCCGTGAGGATCAAGGCCTTGGCCCCCGCCACGCCGATGAGGCGCGGCAGCCGCTGGGTGCCGCCCGCGCCGGGGATGATGCCCAGCCGCGCCTCGGGTAAGGCGAACTTGGCGCCCGCGTGGGCCACGCGCAGATCCGCGCACAGCGCCAGCTCAAGGCCGCCGCCCATGCAGGCGCCCTTGATCTCGGCGATCCACACCTTGGGCGAGGTCTCGATGCGCCGCATCATCTCATGGAGGCGCTCGATGAAGGCGGCGACTTCGTCGTCGCTCATGCCCTGGCGCTCCTTGAGATCCGCCCCCGCGCAGAAGGCCTTGTCCCCCTCGGCGCAGAGGATCACCGCGCGCACTGCGGGCTCGGCGCTGACCGCATCGGCGGCCTGGATGAGCCCCTCGACGACGGCTTGAGACAGCGCGTTGCGCCGCTCGGGGTTGTTGATGCGCACGCGCCAGTAGTCGCGCTTCTTCTCGATGAGCACCGCCGCGAACGCGGCGTTGGGCGAGGTTGAGTCGGCCAGAGACACGATCACTCCTTGCAGTCCTTGGTCGCCAGGACACGCCCCGCCAAGGGGCGCCCCAGCAGGCGCTGGGCGAGACAACCCGCCTCAAGCAGCGCGTCAAGATCAACCCCCGTGCGCACCCCCATGCGCTCCAGGGCGTAGACCAGATCCTCCGTGGCGAGGTTGCCGCTGGCGCCCGGCGCGTAGGGGCAGCCCCCCAGCCCCGCCAGGCTGGTATCGAAGGTGGTGATGCCCATCTCCAAGCCCACCATGCAGTTGGCCAAGGCCGCGCCGCGCGTGTCGTGCATGTGCATCGCCAGCTTGTCGGCGGGCAGCGCGCTGAGCAGCGCCTCAAGCAGCCGCCGCGTCTGGAGGGGATCGCCGACGCCGATGGTGTCGCCGAGGCTGATCTCGTAGGCGCCCATCTCTAAGAGCCGCTGGCTCATGCGCAGCACCTCGCAGGGGGCCACGTCGCCCTCATAGGGGCAGCCCCAGGCTGTGCTGAGGTAGGCGCGCACCTTGAGGCCCGCCTCCGCCGCGCGGGCGAAGATGGGCTCAAACACCGGCCATGTCTCGTCGCGGCCCTTGTTGATGTTGCGCAGGTTATGCGTCTCGCTGGCGGACATAAACACCGCCACCTCGCGCACCCCCGTGGCGATGGCCCGCTCCAGCCCGCGCATGTTCGGCGTCAAGGCCGAGAGCCGCAGCGTCGGGTCGTAGCCTTGGACGCGCGCCGCGAGGCGATCGGCGTCGGCCAAGGCGGGCACCCAGCGAGGGTGGACGAAGCTGGTGAACTCGATGTCCCGCAGCCCCGCCGCGAGCAGGGCGTCGAGGAGGCGCAGCTTATCGTCGGTGTGGACAAAGGCGGCCTCGTTCTGGAGGCCATCGCGCAGGCCCACCTCGACGACGCGGACCTCAGAAGGGAGCCGATAGGGCATGGCGCCTCCGCTCAGAGGGACTTGAGGATCTCACGGGCGATGACGACGCGCTGCACCTCGCTGGTGCCCTCGTAGATGCGCGTCACGCGCGCGTCGCGCAGGTGGCGCTCCACGGGGTACTCGCGCGTATAGCCATAGCCGCCCAAGATCTGCACCGCGCGGTGGCAGATCTCATTGGCCGCCTCGGTGCAGAAGACCTTGGACATGGCCGCCTCGCGGGTGAAGCGCACCTTGGCGTCCTTGAGGCTGGCGGCGCGCAGGCACAGGAGCCAGGCGGCCTCAAGCTGGGTCGCGGAGTCGGCGATCATCCACTGGATCGCCTGGAAGTCGCCGATGGGGCGCCCAAACTGCGCGCGCTCGGTGGCGTAGCGGGTGGCCGCCTCATGGGCCGCCGTGGCGATCCCACAGGCCTGGGCGCTGACGCCGATGCGCCCGCCATCCAGGGCCGTCATGGCGATCTGAAAGCCGATCCCCTCTGGCCCCAGGCGATTCTCCGCAGGCACGCGGCAGCCCTCGAACACCAGCTCGGTGGTCGTCGAGGCGCGCAGGCCCAGCTTCTTCTCAGGCTTGGAGGCGGTCATCCCCGGCGTGCCCGCCTCGACCAAGAAGGCGCTGATGCCCTTGGCGGGGGGGGCGTCGGGATCGGTGCGGGCCATCACCAGGTAGAGCCCCGCGTGGCCGCCGCTCGTCACCCAAGCCTTGGTGCCGTTGAGGACGTACTCATCGCCCTCGCGGACCGCCGTGGCGCGCAGGCTGGCGGCGTCGGAGCCGCTGCCGGGCTCGCTGAGGCTGAAGCTGGCGGCGGGGTAGGCGCCGGCGGTGATCTGGGTGAGGTAGCGCGCCTTTTGGACCTCATCGCCAAAGGTATTGATCGCCTCGGCGACCATGTTGGTGACGGCCACGGTCACGGCGGTGGCCGCGCAGCCCGCCGCCAGCTCGCGGATCGCCAGCGCGTAGGACACCGCCCCCGCCTCGGCGCCGCCCCAGCGCTCGGGGATGTTGACCCCAAAGAGGCCCATCTCACCCAACGCCTTGAGGTTCTCCTCGGGGAAGATCGCCCCCTCGTCATAGGCCGCCGCGTTGAGGGCCAAGAGCTTCTGCGAGGCGCGGCGCGCCACATCGCGGATGGCCTCTTGGATGTCGTTGAGCGCGAAGTCCATCAGCCCGCCAGCTCCTTGAGGGTGGCGGCGGCGATGACGAGGCGCTGGATCTCGCTGGTGCCCTCGTAGATCTCGGTGATCTTGGCGTCGCGGAAGTGGCGCTGCACGGGGTAGTCGTGGAGGTAGCCATAGCCGCCAAAGACCTGCACCGCCTGGGTCGCCACCCACATGGCCGTCTCAGAGGCGTAGAGCTTGGCCATGGCCGCCGCCTTGGTGTAGCGGACGTTGCCCTTGTCCTTGAGCGAGGCCGCCCGCAGGGTCAGGAGGCGCGCCGCGTCGATGCGCGTGGCCATGTCCGCCAGCTTGAACTGGATGGCCTGAAGATGAGCGATGGGCTTGCCGAAGGCTTGGCGCTCAAGGCTGTAACGCCCCGCCGCCTCAAAGGCCGCCCGCGCGATGCCCAACGCCTGGGCGGCGATGCCGATGCGCCCACCATCAAGGGTGCTCATCGCCACCTTGAAGCCCTCGCCCATGCCGCCGAGCTGGTTCTCGACGGGGATCTTACAGTCCTCAAAGATCAGCTGGCTGCACCACGCCGCCTTGATCCCCATCTTGTTCTCCTTGGGGCCGACCGTCAGGCCCGGCGTGGGGATGTCGGCGATCAGCGCGATCAGGCTCTTGTGGCCCTTGGCGCGATCCGTGTGCGCGAAGATGATGGTCATGTCCGCGCTGGGGCCGTTGGTGATGAAGTTCTTGGTGCCATTGACGAGGTAGTAGCGGCCGTCCTCGGAGAGCTGGGCGGTCATCTCCGCCGCGCCGGCGTCGCTGCCGGAGGCGGGCTCGCTGAGGGCGAAGCTGCCCAGGATCTTGCCGCTCGCCATGGGCTTGAGCCAGCGCGCCTTCTGGGCGTCGGTGCCGAAGCGTAGGAGCGGATCACAGGCCAGCGAGTTGTTCACCGACATGATCACGCCGGTGGAGGCGCAGGCGGCGGAGATCTCCTCCATGGCGATGACATAGCTGATCTGATCCATGCCCGAGCCGCCCCAGGCCTCGGGGACGGCGACGCCCATCAAGCCCAGCTCGCCCATCTTCTTCACCGCCGCCGTGGGGAACTCCGCCTTCTCATCCCACTCGGCCGCGTAGGGCGCCACGTCCTTCTCGGCGAAGCTGCGGGCCATATCGCGGATCATCTGCTGTTCTTCGGTGAGCTTGAAGTCCATGGGGGGTCCTTTCGGTGTGGTGTGCTTCGGCGCGCGGGGGTGGCCGAGGGTCGCCCCTCTTTTCCGATCTCTGGCGCCCCTAATCAAGCATTTAATCGGCGTCAGACGCCGCCCAATCGGCCCAACAATTGGGCGTCTCATAGACGCGGACGTGGACCACCCGCACGCGGTGCTTTTCGAGAAGTTTTGCGCTGATACGGCCCAGCTCAGCGGCGATGTTCTCCGCCGTGGGGGGGCCATCCAGCCAATAAACGGGGCGACCGAGGGCCTCGTTGGCCTTGGCGATGACGGGGATGGCGGGATCGGGGTCGTCGCGCATCAACAAGGCGGTGTGATCCCAGCGTTGATCGATGAATTGACCGACCTCGCCCTTGATGACGCCGAAATCGACGACGCGGCCGCGATCATCGAGGGCGTCAGCGGCGCAGGTGATCTCGGCGGTGTAGCGATGACCGTGGTAGGCGCGGCAGCGGCCCTCATGTCGGGGCACGCGGTGGAGGGCGTCCCACTCAAGGCGGCGTGTGGCGGTGATGGGCATGATGGCTCCTGGCTCATTGGGGCGGCTCGCTAAACCGTCTGCGGGTGAAAGTCAAAGAGAAAGGCGCGGTGTCGCGCCGCGATGGGGGCGACGCCGCCGACGCGGAGAGGCGGTCAGATGCGGCAGAGGGGGGCGAGGCTCAGTAAGGGACGCGCAGCTCAAGCTCGGCGCGCGCGCGCGCCAGATCATGCAGCGGCAAGGACGGCGCGATCGCCTTGACCCAGGCCAGATCTGGCGCGGGCTGGCTCAGCGCCACGCGCGCGCAGAGCATGGCTTGCACCCAAGAGCGCTCAGGATCGATGCGCGTGAGGTAGGCGCTGACGTCCTCGCCCCGCGCCGCCAAGGGCGCGGCGATGCCCGCCAACAAGGCGGGGTGATCTTGATGATCAATGGCCCTCAGCAGCGCCAGCGCGCGCGGCGCCTCATGGCGCTCAAGCCACACGCGCGCTTGCGTCAGCTCAAGGAAGCGGCTCGTCCAGCGCGCGGCGCCTTGGTTACACCGCGCCATGCCCTCAAGCGCGCCGTGGGCCTGATCAATGTACGCCTGCGCCTCATCCAAGCGCCCCGCCCGCAGGCACCAAAACGCCAAGTCCTGGAGGTTGCGCGCGCGCTCATCTCGGCGCGTCAACCTCAGCGCCTCACGCCCCGCCTCGATGGCCTCGTCGTGCAGCCCGCAGGCAGAGCAGGCGCGCGCCTGCGTGCCTTGGAGCTGCGCGAGGCAGAAGCGCGCCTCGACCCCCCGCAGCCCCGACTGGGGGAAGGCGTCGAGCCGCGCTCGGAGGTGCGTCATGGCCTCCTCGGCGCGCCCTTGATCGATGAGCGTCACGCCGTAGACCGCCGCGAAGCGCTGGACATCGGCTTGGTTGGCCTCCTCGGCCCAGCGCCGCGCCCCCTCATAGCAGGCCGCCGCCGCCGCGCTCTGCCCTTGATGGTTCAAGGCCTCGGCGCGGCGCATCGTCAGGAAGTAGAGCTGGTCTTCGTCGATGTCCCCCTCCCCCAGCGCCACCCCCCGCGCCGCCAGCGACGCCGCCAACTGCCAGTCCGAGCGCTCGATGCGCTCATTGACCCGCCGCAGGCACGCCTCGAAGGTCAGCCCGTCGCTGAAGGCGAACCCCAGCGCCTCGATGATGTCTTGTAAGCGCCTCAACGCGCGGACACCGCGCGCCGTCGGGCCATCGCCCGTGTACAGCACACCGAGCCCCAGGTGCTCCGCCTCCACGACATCGAGCTTCTCCGCCAGCCCGCTCGGCGTGATCAGCGCCCCATCCGCCTCGACCATGCCCGTGAAGACCACCCCGAGGGGTAAAGGCTGGCCGTTCAACAAGGACCACGTCGCCACCGCCACCGCCAGCTGGGCGCTTGCGCCGCGCAGCTGCTCAAGCTCAGCGGGCTCGATGTGATGGACGACGGCGTGGAGCGCGGCGTCCTGGCGCCCGAGGAGGGCCTTGACGATCTCAATCGCCGCTTGGCTGCCAGGCAGCCGGTTAAAGTGCCGCTCATTGACCTCGCCGTGGCGCACATCCACGCACAGGAGGCCGCCTCGATGGCGGGCGGCTGAGGAGGTGAAAGGGAACCACGCCCGCCCAGCCACGCGCTTGAGCGCCGCGCGTCGATGCTTGAGGCTGCCTCGGATCTCATAGGCCTCACGGGAAGGGGGGAGATCGCGCAACGCCGCCTCCAGCCGTCGGGCGGCCTCGAAGGGGCGCTTGGCGCGATCCAGCGCCTCGATCTCTCGGCAGAGCCGCGCGTAGGCGCGGGGCAGATCAATCATCATCCAGCTTCACCGAGAAGGGCACGCCGTCGATGATCAGCGTCAGCGCCTCCTCCTCCAAGGGCAGCATCAAGCCGACGCGGCCCTCGGCGTCAGGCGTCACGGGCTCAGGCGCGCCATCGACGCGGATCTCAAGGGTGATCGGCGCCTCTGGATCGGTGTAGAGCGCCAGCTCTAAGCCGCTCTGCGTCGCCTCCAGGTTCAAGCTCCAGCGCGGACCTTGGTGTACACAGCGGACCCGCCCCGCGTCGATCCTGGGCAGCCCATAGCCTTGATCGCTGGAGGCGGCGCGGCGGGCAGGGCCAGCCTGAGACAACGCCGCGCGGTGGGCCGCCAAGGAGATCACCTCGGCCCCCATGTGTGCCTTGAGGTGCCGCGCCAAGAACCCCGGATCGGCGGTAAAGGGCGGCGGGGGCGCTTGGTTGAGCGCCTCGATGTCTCGCGCTTGACGCCACAGCGGGTAGGCCAGATCCGCCTCCTCGACCTGGCATCGCGCCATCAGGCGCGCGGCGCTCGGCGCCAATAAGGAGGCCGCCTCGGGGTAGAGCGTCAGGTGAAAGGTGGCGTCTTCAACCAGGCCCTCGGCCCGCGATCTCAAGCCCAGCGCTTGCGCGGCGCAGAGGAAGCCGTCGATCTCCGAGGCGGCGTCGAGCAGGGCGGCGACCTGGGGGGGCTCCGCCGCCAGCGCCTCGATGAGCTGATCAAGCAGCCGCGTTTGATCAATGACCTGGATGATCTGGGGAGGCGGCGGCCCTGCGTCTAACCACGCCTTGGCCTTGAACACGAGGCGGATCAGCGCGCGCGAGGGCGCGGGGGGGTGCAAGAGCCGCGCGGCGCGGCCCAGGGCGACGGCCAGCGCATAGCCATCGTCCACCCTGTCCGCCGACGGGCTCGACGCCTCACGCAGCGCCGCCTCAAGCGCTTGGATGATCGCCCGCTGCTCGGGGTATCGCTGCTCGGGGTATCGATGTTCGCTCATCTCAACTCGCTCCATTCGATGTCATCAATAAAAACTAAAGATGTTTTAAATTTCGGACATGATTTTTGTGGAATTTTTGGAGATATCGTCTTCCTGTTCTTCGAGGAGAGCGCCTATCGACGGCGCAGCTCGTCTCTTTGGCAATCATCATGATACTTTTTAAAGTTATATTCATGAAAACTGTTATTTTAAGTGTTTTTTATCAGATAGCATCGCATCTTTTAGTGTTCTACTCGCCCTATTCAGGTTTTTTCTAAGCGTATCGCCGCTTATGCCAATCATTTCAGCAAATTGTGCAATGTTGAGATCAAGTCTAGCGCTCTCTTTTATTTTTTCTAGGATTACATCTAAGTTAAAATTCAACTTTTTTGCATTTTTTCTCAAAAAAACATAGTCATCTTCGATAAGATAATCTTTTATTTCAAGGTAATAGTAAAGTAAGAAATAAAATCGCACTTGATCTGTTAAATTTTGCGAATTTCTAATCACATTAAGTAATGTTTCCTTTAATTCGGCTTTTTTAAGTTGGTCTTCATTGGTTAAACTTAATCTATCCTGGTTAATCTCATTGATTTCATCAAATTTTATCCATCTTTTATGCCTTCTACGTGAATCGCTGACCCTAAAACGAATCCCTCTGCGCCAATATGAGATCGACTCTGCTTTTTCACCAAATCTTTTTTTACGGTTAAGAAATTCATCAACGACATCACTCGCGACATCTTCTTTGATGCGATCATCAACTGATCGAAGACTTCTCGATAGTTCATGCTCCAGGAAGTTTGTGTAAAATTGAGCAAACGCCTCTTGATTTTGATGATCATACCAATCCATCAACCAAGCGTGTAGTTGCTCAAAGCGGGTGTTTTGGTCCATAAGCGTCGCGTCCCTGGCCGTTTCGCGGCGCAACATTAGGCCAAGGGCGCGGCGGGGCGCCATGAAAAAGGGGGCCGTCAGCGAAAGTTAAAGGGCAGCGTCGCGCGGAGGAGGGCCAGATCGTCGAGGTGGGGGCTGGGCTGGGCCAGCGCGGTCAGGCGCGGCGCGGCTTGGGGCAGGACCTGAGGGAGCACGCTGAGGATCTCCGCCAACTCCGCCTCGTAATCATCCAGCCCCCAGCGCACGGCCAGGCGCATCATCGTCGCCCCGATCAGCGTCAAGGTCGGCCCCTGTCCGCGATCCAAGGTCTGCTCAATCCCTGCCCGCAGCGGCGCCTCGAAGGGCTGACCCGCCTCGCGCAGCAGCAGCGCGCGGTAGAGCAGGATCAGCGGCCAAGGGTGCCCCTCGCCCACGGCGTCCGGGTCCATCCGCGCCAAGTAGCGGCGGCGCAGCGCCACGTCGCCGCGCTGGACGAGGTAGCGCAGCAGCGCGTGGTGAGCGTACTTGGCGTAAGGCGCACGCGCCCGGGCGAGGTGATCGACGCCCTCCTCAAGCCGTGGAAAGTCAAGGTAGCCCTCCAGCGCGGCGCGCGCCTCGCCCTCGCCGATCCCCGCGTCGTCGATGAGGCAGATCAGGCGATAGGTGCCCGTCTGGGCCTTCTCCCCGCGCTTCATCCGCAGATCCGAGAGGCGCTCAAAGGCCGCCAGCGCCTGCTCAAAGCGCGCCCGCGCCTCGACCAGCTCGCCCCGAAAAGCGTGGATCTGCCCCAGGCTGCTGAGCACCCGACCATGCATCTGAAGACCCGGCACAGCGATAGGGTGATTGAGCCACGGCCGGATCAGCCGCTCGGCGGCGTCGAACTGGAAGGCGTTGGTGGCGGCGACGGCGCGCTGAAGATCGCTGAGGCAGACGAGCGGGGCGTCTTCGTCAAAGAGCGCCGCGCTCAGCGTGATGACGATCTCTTCGCTGAGCGGGTGGATCTCGCCGAGGTGATTGTCCCGCGCGATCCGCCCCGCCTCCCACGCCAGCCGGGTCCTCGGCGGCAGCGTCGCGCCCGGATCGGCGGCCTGGAGCAGATCAAGCTGGGCGCAGAGCGCTGGGAGGTGGATGTTCTTGCCCTCTAAGTGGCGCTCGGCCAGCTCAAAGTAGCGCCCCCACAGGGCCTCATCGGCGCTGAGCTTGTCCTCCAGCAGCGCCCACAGCGCGGCGTAGAGGCTCTCGGGCTGTTGTTGGCGCGCTTGGGCGAGCTGGATGAACTCTTCATCGCTGAGCGCCTCGCCTCGCGTGACCTTGTCCCACCACCCCGATAAGGCCCGCGCGCCGCCCGCGATTAAGCTGCCGCCCAGGAGCCCGCTCTGCTTGAGCCGCGCCACCGCGCTCCCGCGCGCGCTGCCCCAGGTGTAGGCGAGGGCGTCGGCGTAGGCGAGGTGAGGGTGCTCGGCCTTGCCCACGACCTTGATCTCAATCTCAATCCCAGCTTGATCGGCGTTGGTCTTGGCCAGCCGTCGCTGGATCTCCACCACGGCGTCCCGCCACGCCTCACCCGCGCGGTGGTGGCTGCGCTCCTCGACGCGCACCTCCAGTCGGGTCGGGGCGCCCTCGCGCGGCAGGAGCCGCAGCGCCCAGTCGATCAGCTCCAAGACGCCGATCTGCCACCACTCGGCGGTGGCTGGGGGGACGTCGCTGACGGTGACGCCGATCACGCCGACGGGGTGATCGAGGAGCGCTTGGATGGCCTCGTCCAGCCGGGCGTCGCGCTCATCGCAGGCGTGGAAGCGCCCCAACGGCGGCAGCGCGGCGGCGGTCTGATCGTCCAAGAGCACGCCGACGAAGCGGCCCTCCTGCTGGCCCGGCGTGGGCAGCCCCGCCTGGAAGTGCGGGCCGCTCTCGTCGATCAGCATCGTCCAGCGCGGCGCCTCATCGAGCAGATCCACGCGGCGCGGCGTCTTGGGGGCGCACACGCTGGAGCCCGTGTCGCGCCAAGTCTTCGTGGGGGTGCAATAATTGAGGAGCCTGGGGCGGATCGCCTTGACGCCTTGGTGAAAGAGATCTGTGAGGTGCCGCTGCGCGCGCGGCGAGGGGCTCCAGCTGCGCCGCCTCCCCGCGCGGATCGCCTCGGCGACCTCCGGGCTGTCGCCTTGGGCGCGCCACAGCGCCTTGAGCGCCTTGAGCGCCTCATGGACAGCCCGCCCCTCCTCCAGCGCCTGCCTCACCTGGGGCTCGTCCGGGGGGCCTTGCCGTAGCCAGTGCTCTAAGTGGCGCGCGCTCAGCGCGTCGTCTTGGGCGGCGTAGTGGCGAACACGGGCGTGGATCAGCTCGACGCTGTGCTGCTGCATGGGGGGCTCCTCTCTCCAGCGCGGCGGATGCGATCTCCGGCGCTTAAGCGTTGGGGAGGAGGACGCGCGGCGCACCCCGAATCGGACACGCCGCGTGTTTTTTAGAGCACGCTGCGATGAGATCTGCGCAGAGGGCGAGGGCTAAGCCCTCGACATCTCGCAGATCCAGCCCCAAAGCTCGCCGGCAGGCGAGCGGCCCGAGGGAGAATGTAAATTCTCGCGAGGGGAGTTTTGGAGGGGGGGATTGGGGGGTGCAAGATGCTTTATTTGCCCGGTGAGGTTGAGGCGCGGCAGACGAGGATCTGTGACTCGCAGTCGTGGCAGAGGGGGTTCTCCTCGAAGTCTCCAAAGCGAGAGACAACCTCGAAGCCGTTGTAGTGCAGCAGCGCCTCCAGCTCTGCGGGGTAGAAGACGCGATGAGAGAGCTGGATCTCCTCCTGCTCCGGCCCCGCGCCGGGGGCGTCGCTGAGGGTGTACTCAAACACCATCTGGTTGAGCTGCTCGATGGGATCGTAGGCGCTGCGCTCGCTGTAGATGTAGTGCGCGTCGTGGGTGGGGTGCTTAAAGCGGATGCCCTCGATGCGCTGGAACGGCGGGCGGCTGAGGTACTCCAGATCGGGCATCAGCACGTCAAAGAGGAAGAGGCCGCCAGGCGCCAGGTGCGCCTTGACGCAGGCCAACGCGCGCTCTACATCCTGGCGTGTGTAGAGGTGCTGGAAGGCGTTAAAGGGGCAGCTGATCAGGTTGAACTGTCGATCAAGCTTGAAGTCACGCATATCCCCTTGGATTAACGTCAGCTTGTCGCGGTGCGCCTTGGGTAAGTGCTTGATCCGCTCCTCGGCGCGCTTGAGCATGGACTCGGAGACATCTAAGCCGATGATCTCTGCGCCCTTGCGCGCCGCGTAGAGGGCCACCCGGCCACTGCCGACCCCCAGCTCCAGCGCGGGGCCATCGGCGTCAAGGTAGCGCTGCGTGTACCAACGCACGTCGGCGCGGCGCTCCTTAAACTCGTAGTCGTAGTAGACAGGGTCCACATAAAAGTCACGGGTGCCCGCGACTAGATCGAAGCGGCGTTGGTTCAAGCCGATCTCCTCTGCGTGTGTGTTCCGTTTGTATGTTTTTTAAGGGCGACGGCGCGCGCCAAAGGCGAGCAGCGCCAAGAGCATCATCGCGGCAATGGGATCACGACCACCGCGCGGGTTGATCTGGCAGCCATCGTCGCTGGGCGTGGCGCGGGGCGCGTCGGCGTCGGCGTCGGGGCTCACCTGGCCTGCGTCCGGCGTCGGCGTCGGCGCCACGCCGCTGTCCTGAGGCGGCAGGGGCGCCAAGCCGTCAGGCAACCCGACGGTGAGATCAGGCTCCACCGAGGGCGCCTCGTCGGTACACTGGCCCGCGCGGCAAACTGTCCCCAATGGGCAGCGGATCTGGACGCAGGCGGCGGCCTGATCGCAGGCGCCGCCCTCACAGGCGATCCCCGGCGGGCAGTCGATCCGCGCGCAGGGGTCCTCGGCGCAGAGGGCCTCGGCCTCCACGCACACCTGTCCAGGTAAGCAGCGCCCGCCGCAGGGGTCCTCGACGCAGACGCCGCCCTCGCAGCGCCGCCCCGGCCCGCAGGCGACGCCGAGGCAGGCCTTGATGCAGGCGCCGTCATCGCAGAACTCATCCGCCGCGCAGTCCGCCTCCAGGCAAGGGTCTGGGGCGCAGCCGCCCGGCTCGCAGCGCTGCCCGGCGGGGCAGCCCTGATGGCGGCAGGTCATCGGCACGCAGCCGCCCAGCTCGCAGGCGTGGCCCTCGGGGCAGCGCACGTCCACGCAGGGATCGACGCAGGCGCCAGCAGACGCGCAGATCTCCCCCTCGGGGCACTGGGCGTAGGCGCAGGGATCGGGGTGACAGAAGCGGCCCCCCACCCAGAGCGTGGCGCAGTAGCGGCCCTCGGGGCACTCGCCGGTGGTGTCGCAGGGGGCCACGCAGGCGCCCAGGGCGCAGAGGAAGCCCTCGGGGCACGGGGCGCCCTCGTCGATGGCCCCGTCGCAGTCATCATCCAGCCCGTTGCAGCGCTCCAGCGGCGGCGGGCCACACTGGCCGCAGGCGTTGTAGAGCCCCTCATCCACCTCGCCATCGCAGTCATTGTCCACGTGGTCGCAGCGCTCCTCCTCGGGCTCGACGGCCCCCTCGCACGCCTCCGCCCACGCGCCCTCGACGCAGGCGGCGCGGCCCAGGCGGCACTGGCCGACCTCGCCCAGCTCAAGGGGGCCACAGGGCCGCGTCTGGCCGTCGATAAAGCCGTCACAGTCATTGTCGATCCCGTCGCACAGCTCCTCGACAGGGCCGACGCCGTCGCAGGCGCCCCAGCGCCCCCCCTCGCAGATCTCTTGGCCGATCTGGCAAGCGCCGATGTCTACGCTGCACGGGCGGCTGAGGGGCTGATCGCCGTGGGGGGTGTTGTCGATGAGGCCGTCACAGTCATCGTCTACGCCGTTGCAGACCTCGACGGCGCCCGCGCCGGGGAGGGCGTCGCAGGTGAGGCCCTCGCCGCGGGCGTCGCAGACCATGTGGCCTTGACGCACACAGTCGGCGACGCCCGCGTTGCAGCCATCGCCCAGCTGCGGGAAGTCCTCATCGATCTCGCCATCGCAGTCATCATCCAGCCCGTTGCAGCGCTCGACCGGCGTCGGGCCGCACTGGCCGCAGGGGTTGGTGACGCCCTCGTCGATAAGGCCATCGCAGTCATCATCGACGCCGTTGCAGACCTCTTGGGGGATGGCCTCGGCGAGGACACGGCTGAAGGCGCGCCGCAGCCCCGCTTGATCCGTGGCGCGCGCGGCGCGGCCCAAGATCGTGTCGATCTCCCCCGCCTCGTTCATGGCCGTGCCGCCGATGCGGGCGATCTCATCGAGGCGGCTGCTGACATCAGGGGCGGTGGCGAAGGCGATGACGAAGACCTGCACATGAGGGCGGATCTGCTCGCCGTCGATCTCCACCTGGATCTGGCGCAGCGCCACGGTCTGCGCGCGGAGGCGCTGGGCGGCCTCCACCTCGTCGGGGACGCAGGACTCGGCGCCGTCGGTGAGCAAGACGACGTGGTAGCGGCGGCACCGCGCGGCCTGATCCTCGGCGAGCAGGGCTTGAAAGTAGCCCTCGGCCAGCCGCAGCGACTCCACCAAGGGGGTCGGCCCCTCGGCGCGCAGCTCAGGATCGCGCGGCCAGTCCTCGCGGTGATCGAGCCAGCGCAGGATCTCCACCTCATTGTCCGCCTCGAAGGGCGAGACGACGGCGAAGGCGCCCTCCTCGGAGAAGAGATCGCCGCCGCAGGCGCCGAGGTAGTTAAGCGGCAGCGCGTCGAGGCCCTCATAGGCGTTGACCATCTCGCGGCCCACGCCGTCGTTGAGCCCCAGCCCCTCGCGCTGGGGGTAACGCATCAAGGCGAAGTCCACCTCGGAGGTAAAGGAGACCACCTCACGGATGACCTCCTTGGCGACATAGAGGCGGCTGGTGCCCGCGCCGGGGTACGCCTCGGAGTTATCGCCCCCGGTCGCCCGCCCCGTGTCGATGTCATAGCCCATGCTCCCGGAGGTGTCGAAGACGAGGAGGAGGCGGGGCTTGATCTGTTGGGCCTGGGCCTGGGCGCCGAGGGAGAGGCAGAGGAGGGCGAGAAGGGCGCGCACGATCCGCTCCGGGCTGGGGGTGAAAGAGCGGCCATGCTATAGGATCTGTGATCAAAAATCAGCGCCCATGCCCAGCGGAGGCCCCATGCTCGCGCTCCTCTCCTCGCTCATGCTCTGCGCCCCCCCCCGCGCCCGTCGCCGTGGCCGCCCAGGGCGCCGCGCCGCGCGCCATCAAGGTGCTCAACGCCCACCCCACCCAAGGCCGCTTCGACGGCCAGGCCGCGCCGGGCGCCATCGCCGCCTTTGACTTTATCGGCCCTGACGGCGCCCAGCTGGCCGTCGGCGGCAACGATCACCGCGTCCATGTCTGGTCGATCGAGGACAAGCGCGAGGTCTACACCTCCAAGCCCCTCAAGACCCCCGTGATGCACATCAGCGGCAGCCCCAAGGGCCGCTTCGTCGCTCAGACCACCAACGGGCAGATCCACGCCTTCTCTCCGCGTGGGGGCAAGGGCGCCTTCAAGCCAATCAAGCCCATCGAGCACGACGGGGCGGGCTGGGCTTGGATCACCGCCTCGGGGCGCTGGATCGTCGCGGCGGGGGGGCGTGACTTCGTGATCTATGACGCCCGCACGGGGCGCTGGCGCGGGCTGTTCGGCGCCAAGCGGCTCCCCCACGCGCGCGCGGCTCGCTTGACGGGGGCGGAGATCCTCCACCTGAGCCCGGAGGGGGATGGGCTGATGGGCGGGGTCATCGACACCATGCAGGAGGGGCCAGAGATCGGGGCGCGCCTCAGCGTGCCGATCAAGGACGAGGACAAGGGGAGCATCGTGCAAGCGTGGCGCTACGGACCGCGCGGCTGGCTGACCGAGCGCTGCACCGAGCAGCGCTGCCTGGTGACGCTCTACAACGAGGGGGGTCAAGTCGAGGTGGAGCTGCCCTTTGACGTGGCTGAGAGCGCCTGGAGCGCCCACATCCCCTCGCGCCTGGCCGCCTCCTCCGACGGCGCCTGGATCTTCTTCTACCGCCCCCGGCTCAAGGCCGAGCTGGTGCGGATCAGGGATCAAAAGCGCTACCTCCTGGGCGAATTGCAGCGCACGGATGACGCGGACCCCATGGGGGCCTTCGCGCCGACGAACCCCAAGCGCCTGGCCGTCTCCATGCTGCCCAAGCCCCATCAGATCACGATCTATCAGCTCGACGATTGATCCTCGCCAACAAGGCGCGCGTCGAAATTACGACAGCTGTCGTGTTTTCCTCTCAGCGTGGGTAGAGGTAGGCATAGGGGAAGGCGTCAGCCAGCGCCGCCAGCCCCGGCCCGAGCCCTGGCTGCGCGGCGATCAGATAAGGATATGGGTCATCCTGCGCGCCCCAGCCTCGCTTAAAGTGGTGCAGCGAGGCTTGACTGAGCCACGTCCCCCCCCAACTCCAGATCAAGCGCCCCGCCTTGATGGCGTCGGTCATCGCCGCGATCAGCAACGCCGAGAGCGGCTGTCGGCTCCGATAGCGCTGGGCGATGGCGGGGATCAGGTACTCCGTCTGCCCCCCGCCCCAGGCGACGATCAGCGCGGCGGCGAGGGCCTCGCCTTCATGGGCGAGGTAGAGGGCGCGATCCTGGAGGTGCAGGCGCAGCGCTTGGAAGTGCGCCTCGGGCTTGGCGCGCCCCCCGATGGCCGCCATGTTCTCGGCGTGGAGCGCCGCCGCCGCCGACCAGGCCGCCGCCGCCTCGCTGCGGCTGATCTGAAAGCCCTGCTTGAGCCCCTTGCGCGCTTGATTGCGCGTCTTTTGGCGCAGCGCGCCCAGGAGCAGCTCAGGCATAAGCGGCAGCGTCGTAAATTGACCCACGCGCTGATCCTCGACCACAGGCCCCAAGCCGCTGAGGGCCGAGGCATAGGCGGCGCGATGAGGGCGCTCCTCGGGGCGCAGCACGATCGTGGCGCTGAGCGGCGAGGTGGCCTCGATCAGCGCGGCGAGGCCCGCCAGCAGCGGCGCGCGGGCGCGCTCATCGGCGAGGAAGCAGCCCCCCGGCGTGCCAAACCAGGGCTGGGAGTTGATGACGCAGCCCACCGAGGCGTGGTGGATGAACAACGGCAACACCCCGCGCAGGGCCTCACCCTCGAAGGCGCCGAGGTGATGGGGCTGGGCGCCCGTGATCGCGACGGTGAAGGCCCGCCACTGAGGCCCGGCGTAGATGGGCTGGCGCGCGCAGAGGGCGGCCCAAGCGGGCGAGGCGGCGCCCAGGGGCGCGACGTGGATCACGGCCCGAGGGCGCGGAGCTGATCGATGACATAGCCTTGCTCCGCCTCGGTCATGGTGGGGTAGAGCGGCAAGGCCATGGAGAGGCGCTCGGCCATCCACGCCTGTGGGTGGTCCTGGGGTTGAACCCCCAGGCGTTGGCGGAAGAGGCCCAGGGCGTGGGCGGCGTGGGTGCCCTGGCGGGTGGCGATCCCCGCCGCCTCCAGCCGCGCCATCAGCGCGTCGCGGCCCGCGTTGAGCGCGTCGAGGCGCGCCAGCGAGGGCGCCGAGGGGGCGTAGAGGGTGACATAGGACTGCCAGCCGTGTGTGTCGCCTGGGGGGATCTCGGGCAGCCAAAGCCAGCCCAGATCCGCCAGCGCCTCGGTATAACGCGCCGCCAGCGCGGCGCGGCGCGCTTGAATCCAAGGCACCTTGGCCATCTGCGTCTCGCCCAGCGCCCCCTGGAGATCGGTCATGCGGTAGTTGAAGCCCAGCAGCTCAAAGGCGCCGAGGAGGTAGGCGCCCTTCGCGTCGTGGCGGCTGAGATCGCTGACCCCCGCGCCGTGGTTGCGCAGGCTCTCCAGGCGCGCGGCGCGGCGCGGATCGCCGGTGGTGATCATCCCGCCCTCGCCGGTGGTGATGGCCTTACGCGGGTGAAAGCTAAAGGCGCCCATATCGCCGAAGGTGCCCACGTGTTGACCATCGATAAAGGCGCCCAAGCCGCAGGCGGCGTCCTCAACGACGGCCAGGCCGTGCGCGGCGGCGATCTCCAAGATGGCGGGCATCTGCGCAGGCAGCCCGAAGAGGTGAACGGGGATGATCGCCTTGGTCTTTGAGGTGATCTTGCCTTCGATCTGGGCCACGTCCATGTTGAACGTGCGCAGATCGACATCACAGAAGACAGGCGTCGCCCCCAGGTGAAGCGCCACATAAGCGGTGGACACCCAGGTGAAGGCGGGCACGATGACCTCATCGCCGGGGCCGATCTCCAGCTCGGCGAGGGCCAGGTGCAGCCCCGCCGTGCAGGAGGCGCAGGCGACGCTGTGCGCCGCGCCGCTGTAGGCGGAGAAGGCGGCCTCGAAGCCAGCGACGTGGGGGCCTTGAACGACCCAGCCCGTCTCCAGGGGCGCGCGCAGCGCGGCGAAGTCGGCCTCATCGAAGTGAGGGCGCGTGATGGGGATCTTCATCGGTTACACCACCAATCATAGAGGCGCTCAAGCCCCTCACGCAGCGTCACCTGCGCGGTGAAGCCCAGCTCAGCGGCGGCCTTATCGGTGCTGCCGACGCGGCGGGTCACGAAGCTCTGGATTTGATCAGAAAAAGCCAAGCCCACCCCGCTGCCGGTGATCTCCAACAGCAGCCGCGCCAGCTCAGCGATGGACGTCGCCTGACCTGTGCCCACGTTATAAAAGGCGTCGGTGGCCTTAGCCTTGAGAGCACAAAGATTGGCGCGGGCCACATCACCGACATAGACAAAATCATAGGCTTGGCTGCCATCACCGGCGAGCTGGAGCGGCTGACCGGCGGCGATACGCTCAAGGAAGCGCATGATCACAGCGATATACGCCCCCTTATCATCCTGCCGGGGGCCATAGACGTTCATATAGCGCAGCCCCACGGCGTTGAGACCATAGCGTTGATGGAAGGCGTGCAGCATGGCCTCACCGGCGATCTTGGTTGCGCCATAAAATGTATCATTATTAAATGGATGCGCCTCAGTCATGGGCTCCTCAAGCGCATTACCATAGACAGACGCCGAAGAAGAATAGACGAGCCGCTCAATCCCATGATGACGACAAGCCTCAAGCACATTAAACGTCCCCTCAATGTTCACCTTAAAGGCCGAGCGAGGGTAATCATGACAATGAAGGAGCCACAGCGCGGCCAAATGAATGACCATATCGGCCTCTTTAACCGCCTCATCGAGGTGATCCAAGTGGAGGACATCGCCGCCGATCTCAAAGAGGCGCGCGCGCGGGTCATCAAGGGCCGCGGCGATGTTCTCGACGCGGCCTCGGCTGAGGTTGTCATAGACGATCAGCCCGCCGATGTCCTCGGCCAAGAGCTGCTCGACGATGTGCCCGCCGATGAAGCCTGCCCCGCCGATGACGAGGATCTTTTTCCCTCGGATGTCTGGCATAATCCGCTCCCTCAAATTCGGGCGTCAGCCTAGCGAGGCGCGTGACGGTTGAGAAGCCGCACGACGCGGCGGGCGCGTCGCCACGACACCAGCTCAGGAGCCACGCATGAAAAGGACGCTGATCCCCCTCCTCCTCCTTGGGGTTTACCTCGCCTGGCGGTTCTTTGGCGTCGATTTTATGCTGGCGCGGGAGCGGGCCTCGGGTGAGGGTTGGAGCAGCGCGCGGGCGGATTTGACGCGGCTGCACACAGAGCAGCTTGACGCGCTCTTGAGGGAGAACGGCGTCTTACTGCCCCTCGACGCCCACGCGCGGCTGACGAGCTGCTTGGTGGACGACTCCATCGAGGCGCTCAACGCCACGGGCTGCGCCTACCGCTACAACAAGGCCACCACCACCGAGGCGGCGCACGTCGCCGAGCAGGAGGCCTGCCTTGCGCGTGTGGGCTGGGCGCAGCGAGAGGAGGCGATCTTCGTAAAGTGTGTCCAGGCGCGTTTCCCCAATGACTGGGGGGTGATGTCGCGGGCGCTGAGTCAAGGGGCCAAGCAGGCGATGATGGAGGCTGGGCGCGACGAGGCCAGCGCGGCGCGCGTGGGGGGCTGCGTGGCGCCCAAGCTGGTGGCGTTGCTCAAGGGGGCGGGCTGCCCCTTGATCAACCCCCAAGCCACGACGGGGGTGGATCTCTTCGGCACGGTGGATCGCTGCGTCGAGGTCCATGATCTCGCGCCTCAGCTGGCGCTGCTCTCCGACACCTGCGCGGCGGAGGCCGACGGCCTCAGCGCGCCTTGATCGCGACAATGTTTTATCGATATTGATAATTTCTATAAACTAAGACTTGCCTACAATATGTTATATTCATATCTGAAGAACAGAATAATGTATATCGCCATCTTCATCTTTATTTAATTTGATGATTTTGTAAGTTTCGCCCTTGATCGTGACATTTTCACCCTGATCTCTCTCAAATTTTAATTGATCTCGATGAATTAAATCACCCGTGTCTAAATCCATAAAATATTCATAATTATTTTCAACTAATGAAATCATATTGTCGTGATAGACGATAAACCACAAATTAAAATGCAAAAAAGAGTAATTTTGGACCGGTACAATTCTCGGATTAATCTTATGTATTGCAAATACGATCGGATCAGCGATAAAAACAAGAAATGAAGAGATAATTCCAATCCATCCTGCAAAAGGAACCCCCATTTGCCATAAAGCATTGCCTATCACTGTAGCGGGTATTAAAACGACAGGCAACATTATGGGGAGTAATAACATCGAAAGATTACTTTCAATACTAGAAGACGAATTTATCATCATAAAAATTGTCCAAAGAATCCCTGCGATAAATGAACGAACGAAATTAACCTGTATAGTTGCAGACCAAGAGATATCTTTAAATTTTTTCTTCATTTTTTTATCCTTTCCTCCTCATCCAAGAGACTGATCAGCTTTTGTAAGCCTTTGAAAACAAAAGCTTCTTAATTTAGGGTGGATGCGACGCGCAGCGTAGGATCTCCACACAATCGATGCTTCGTCACGCCCAGTGATCATGCGTGAAAATGATCCATAATCCAGGTGAAATACTTCAGTCACTTTTTCGGCTTGAAGGTGCTATTTTCATGTAAACTATTGAAATTAATTGAGAAACTTTTGACCCACCCCAAATAAGAATTTTTTTAGAATGTACACGCTTTAGAGACCAAATAGTTAAAATAAATAAAAAACGACGATTCAGAATAAATCGCGTAATTCTAACAAATTATATAAATAAACGCCTGAATCGTATATTAGTGATAACAAGACTCTGTTTTATTGGGGTCAGAAAATGCCACTAAATGCCACTGATCACTCTCATTTTTACGCATAAGCGCTAGTCTTTGTTTGCTATTGAAAGTTTGCGTTCCTTTTTTACTTTTTTTATAGGTATTCATGTCATATGCCAGTCGAACGCTAAAACCATCTGATGCAATTGAGCCTTTTATGTTTTTTATTTCTGTATTTCGATAAACTTTATTTTTAAAGTGATATTTGTCATAAAATTTCATGAGGTCTGACTTTTTTTTATTCGTTTCATCAAACCAACAATCCATAATTTCGGGCAAATATTGATAATATTTACCTCGATTCTTTCGATTATAATATCGATACATCTCCTCAAACTGAGCGATTGCCTCATGGATCAGGCGTCTACGCTCCTCATTGTTTCTCATCTCCGCTTCGATGCGCGCGCGGCGCTCTGATCGGCGCGCTGCTGCGGCCTGGGGTTCGACAACCCCCGTTGACCTCCGCGCCTCAACTGCGGCGCTCTGGGGCTCAACAACCTTCGTTGGCCTCAGCGTCGGCGCGACCGTGGCTGAAGCGCTGGGGGGGGGCGAAGCGCCAGGGTGTTGAACACGCTCTGGCTGTGGTGCCTCCCCCTCAGCCGTGGCTCGCTGCGCTGCACCGAGCCAGAGGTAGGCCACCCCAATGAGGAGGAGAATGAGCGCGAGGAGCGCGGCGATCTTGTAACGCCTCAGCGCCTCGATTGAAACGCGACGCGCCCCAAAAAGCCCCTCACTCGACAAGGCCTCTTCAAGCCTAAGGAGAGCCAGGCGCTCCCTGGAGAGATCCCGCCAAAAAGAGACGGGAACCTGCGCGAGTTGAGCGCGCAGCGCCTCCCCGATGTGTCCCTTGATCGCCTCATCGCGCAGCGGCTCAACGATAAAGAGAGTGAAGTCCAAGCGCGCTTGATGATCCTCGATCTCCTTAAGACGCCTTTGATACGCATCGATGATCTCCACCTCAAGGCGGGCGTGCTCCTCGACGAGGGAGAGCGCCTTGATAAAGAGCGCGTCCTCGCCGCTGGCGAAGAGCTCAATGGCGGCTCGGGCGGCGATCTCACGCGCCTGGGGCAAATCGACGTGGTGCTCTAACATCCACTCCACGATCTGCACTTGATGCTCAAGCGCCTTGGGGTGACCCTCAAGCCATTTGGACCACCACGCCGAGACCAGCCCTTGGGTGGTCTCAGGTGAGCCGTGCGCGGTCAGGATACGCAGATAGCCCCTCAACTGCTTAGGCGAGCAGCTCTCGGTGATGGCGGCTGCGATATGCTCAAGCAAGAGGGCGCGGATCGCCTCAGAGGGGCCATGCTCCAAGAACCCCTCAGCGACCTCAATCAGCTCCGCTCTTGCCCCATCAGCGCCAAGCTGGGCCAGCACCAGGAGCGCCAGGCGCTCTAGGGCCTCAGGGGGATGTGGCTGAGGGAGCCTGCGATAGACATCGATAAGCTTGAGCGCTTGCTCACGCTCCCCATCCGCCAAGAGCGTCTCGACACGCCGCCGCGCGAGCTGGGTCGAGGCGCCAAAATGGGCGTGATAGCGTCGGATGTTCTCGACAAGGCCCTCAAAGCGTTCGCTGGAGCTGAGGATAAACTCAAGGAACTCAGCCGCGAGGCGGGTCGCCTCGACGCCTTCTTCGACGGCGGCTGTGAGCGTCGTGTGCTCAAAGGGGAGGCGGTTCGCGGAGTCCAAGAGGTTGAGGCGCCGCGCCGTGTCTGGATCGAGCTTGATTTGCCGCGTGGGCGCGCGCCCCTTCACGAGGTTGTCAAAATCCTCGGCGCGCAGCGCTCCAGAGATCAACGCGATTGATCTTGAGCGGCACTCATCCCAGTAGGCGCGGCGTGCCTCTCCCTGGATCTTCCTCAGTCGCTTCTCCGCAGCCCGCTCAGCACGCGCCGCGTTTATCTCCGCGTCATGCTTAAGGTCGCTGAGTGGATCCTCCAATCCAAGGTGCATTGGGTTGCCGCCAGCCATAAGATAAGCTTTAGGCAATGAAAAACCATCAGATTTAGCGTCATGAATACAGTCGCTTTGTTTTAATTTCCAACATCTCGCGTAATTTTCCGAAATCCGCCTCACTTCTTGGTGTCGTTTAAGGAAATTAAGTGTAAATAGCAACTGAGTAACAGCAAGTTCCTCACAAAAACCACCATTAAGTGCTTTTTTAAATAGTTTTACCGCCTTTTTAGGAGATGAAGTTATACCATGGATACGACCTTCTAAATAAAATTTAAATAATTTAGGATATGGCTTGATTGACCAGCCATCTGTAAGACTAATTAATTCATTTGATTTCTTAGTTCTAAATTCAGAAGCAATATTTTGATACTTGATATTCAGAAAGGAAATTTTCTTTATAGCGTATTCATTAAATTGATTGGTAAGATTTTGATCAAATTCTATCAGATTTAAAATTTGTTGATGCTCATCGCCAGATGTCGATGCTAGTTTTCTAGCCAAATGTACATTTGAGTCAAGTTCTAATAAAGAACATATGTATATTTTTTCGGGAGTATCGCCATACTTTTTGATTAAATCAATTAAATCTAAAAAATCGACAGCATTAGAAACATTGTCAAAAGGAAGCATTTCACTAAGAAGCATACTCGCAGTATCTGTAGAATGTACAGTTTGATTTTTTATAAAACTGCGTATTTCTAAAAATAAATCAACATCTATGGTTTTGAGTAAAGTTTTACGCATAAACAGATAATCTACCATTGTCCAATAAAAGAATTGATCATCAGGGTCGAGCATCCTATACCAAATACTAATCTCACCTTCAGTTATGTAGTGAAAAATATGATCAATAAATTGAACTGACACCTCCGAATTATTAATAATCTTCAATGCCCAGTGAAGATACCCTTTACAATAAACCAAACCATCTTCCAATGATGCACTTTTACTTATTATATTTTCTATGTTCTTTAAATAAGCATATAAATCATCGATAGTGTCATCCTCTCGCACATTAAAAGAAGGTTGACTAACTTTAAATTTATCGCGTTTAAGCTCATAGCTCAACGGGTTAACTCCTTTTTTGTTTTATGTAGTGATTTTTTTAAGAAATTAAGAATAAAATAGATCAAAATTAAAGTCATCAATTCATTTGATTAGCGCTTCAAATAGACCTCTCCAGCCTTTTTTGAGCTACTAGAGCCGCATTTAGGGCATTTCTTACCATTATTAGAATTATTGCACTCGTAGCAGTATTTCTTACCGCACCCCGTGCATTCATACACATTAAAGTAAGCACCTGTGGTCAAGCTAGCTTGCTTATTGAAACCACAACTCGGACAACGATCGAACTTGGCCATTCTCACACTCCTTAATTTACGAGCGCCGAAGAGCAAGCGCCCCCTTACATGCAACAGATTTACAATTTACAGAGACACAAGCAGCGCAGGCTCTCCGCACAACCGATGCTTCGTCGCGCTCCGTGATCATGCGTGAAAAATAATCTATGACCCAGGTGGGTTCGCTCTGCTTGAGTGGAGGCCTTATGCGCTTGAGGCGCTCTAGGCGCGGCGACGGCGCAGCAGGCCAAGGGGCAGCGCGCACAGGAGCAGCAGGGCCAAGGGCGCGCGGGGCCGATGGCTGAGCTGACACCCGCCCTCATCACCCTCATCATCGTCCCCCTCATC
>JAHJCH010000166.1 GCA_018813065.1 Myxococcota bacterium | reverse complement strand
TCGAGGGCGCCGACGCGGTGATCGAGGGCGCTGACGCGGTGATCGAGGGCGCTGACGCGGTGATCGAGGGCCAGGATCAGGGCGCTGACGCGGTGATCGAGGGCCAGGATCAGGGCGTCGATAAGGACGCGGGGCTGGATCAAGGGGTTGATGAGGGGATCGACGGCGGCGCGACGGGCTGTGGGGCGCCGCTGGACCCCGATCGCGCGCGGATCGTCCTCGTCGCCCACCCCTTTAGCGATGATCCCGAGGTGCCCGGCGCAGAGATCAGCCTCATCGAGCTGCCCGTTGAGGGCGACACCGCGCGGATTTTGAGCCGCGTGGACCTCGGCGCGCGCGTGGCGCGGATGACCTTCATGCCCTCGGGGCGCTTGGCCCTGATCTCCACCGAGGATGGCGCGCTTCACAGCTTTGATCCCGCCCGCGCGCAGGTCCTCGACACGCTCCAGGTCGATGAGGTGGGCGCGTCAGACCTCGTCGCCCATCCCGATGATGAGCGGGTCTTCGTCGTCACCCATAATGTGACCGAGGCCTCGGGCGTCTTCACCGCGCGCGTGGACTGTGAGGGCCGCCTCAGCCTCGATCCCGCGCACCTGGGCCTGCGCCTCTGCCCCGCCATGGCGCTCCTCCCCCAAGATCCCAGCCGCGCGCTCCTGCTCGGCGGCCAAGCGGGCTTCGCCCCGGCGGACTCAAGGGATCTGCGCCTGCTGCGCTGGGAGGCGGGGCGCTGGATCGAGGAGGGCGCCTTCGATATCTGGGGCGACTTCGTCTCCACGACGGGCATCGCCATCAGCCCCGATGGGCGCGCGGCGCTGATCCCCAACGGATCACCCTTCTCCGATGAGGGCGCACAGGTGCTGGTGGTGGGCATCGAGGGGGATCAGCTGCGCGCGTTGGGGCGCTTGACGGGCATGGAGGACGCGATGCAGGCGCGCTTCGCCCCCGAGGGCACCGGGCTGGTGACTTTGGGGGAGCCGGGGCGCTTGGTGGTGATCACCGAGGAGGGCGGCGCGTGGGCTGAGCGGACCCGGATCAGCGGCGTGGGCTTGGCGGATCAGCTGGGGATCGTGCGCACAGGGCGAGGGCGTGGCTTGATCTTGGCGCCCGCCATCGATCCACGCCAGGGCGCGCGCTTGGTGGTCTTGCGCGAGCTGGGCTATGGGGCGGTGGAGACGGTCTTGATCTTCCCGCTGGGCGAAGGGCTGACGGCGATCCCCGGCGCGGTGGCCGTCGCGCCTTGATTCACTTAGGCGCGCCTTAACATTTGTCCTGATATGCGCTGTTTTTTGTGTGGATTTTTTACTCAATGAGGCGGGGCGGTGGTTATCATCGCCCCGCTTCATCACAACCACATTCATTATGGAGGGCGCGGGGATGATCTTAAGCGTCTCAAGTCAAATCAAAGCGCGAGTCGAGGCCGGAACGCTGAGCGCGGCGCAGGCGCAGCGGTTCAGCGATTTTGTTGACACCTGCAATCGAAAGCTGATGACCCACAGCGTGATCACCGACAATCGATTCTGCACCTGGTTCGCTCAAGGGCAGGCCGAGCGGGCGATCGTAGAGCACTTCGTGGTGCAGTTCTCGGTGTTCTCCAACCTCTTCCTCATCGCCCAGCTCAAGAAGATGATCAACGCCGGCTCCCTGGAGGGGATGCGCGCCTCCAAGGAGATCCTCGCCAATGAGCTGGGGGTGATCTTTAAGAAGGGGGGCGCGGCGCGCGCCCAGGTGGCGGACACGGATCGTGAGGGTGATCCTGAGATCGTCTCGGTGGAGGGCTCGGTGGAGGGCGGCACCTTCCGCTTCCGCGCCGCGCACTTTGAGTGGCTCCTGCGCATGGGCGAGGTCTTGGGCCTGGGCTTCAATGACATGGGCAAGCGGCGTCATGGCACCCCCGCCACGCTCTTCTTCTGTGATCAGCTCTCAGAGATCTACGGCAGCGAGGATCCCAACATCGCCGAGGGGGCCAGCTTCGCCGTGGAGAACTGGGCGGCGGCGGGCTTCTGGAAGCAGCTCATCGCCGGGCTCGACGCCTTTAAGCAGCGCGCGGCGCCGACCCTGCCTTTGGCCTTCTTCACCTGGCATGATCGCATCGAGGATCAGCACGCGGGCCATGTCATGGATGAGCTGGAGGCGCTGTACTTTACCGATGAGTTCGATGAGGCCAAGTTCATCGCGGGTGGACAAGCCATGCTCGACGGCGTTGAGGCCTTCTGGGTGGGCCTCGATCAGCACCGCATCGCCGCCGCTTATGTGGAGCCGCGCCGCTGAGGCCAGCGGCGCAGACCTTGGAGGGTTGAGTCATGGACCCAGAGACGCGCGCCGAGATTGAAGCGCGCTTATTGAGCCTCAAGGCCGAGCTTGAGGGCTCGGGCGCCCATAAGGTTGAGCCCAATCGCACCGATGACGGTGGCCGCCGCGATGAGGATCATCAGCCCCTCAACGAGATGTTGCAGTCCATCGCCTCCAGCCGAAACCGCAGCCGCGCTGAGGTTCACAAGCAGGTCAACGCGGCGCTTGAGCGCCTGAGGCGCGAACCCGAGGCGTTTGGGCTGTGCGAGGACTGTGATGAGCCGATCAAGCCGGGGCGGCTGAGGCTGCTGCCCTACGCCACGCTCTGCGTCGCCTGCCAAGGCGCCCGTGAGGCGCCTATCCAGCGAGGGCGGCGGCGCCACCTCCACGATATTGATTAGCGGTTGCGGCCTCAGCGCAGCTGGATGGTGGCGGCGATGGCCTTGAGCTGCGCCTGCTCCGCCGCCGTCAAGGTCGAGCAGGCGCCGCGCCGCTGGGCGCGAAACAGCCGCGTGATCTGCCCCACCACCGCGCCCTTGGGGATGATGTAGGTCTGCCCGTCGATGACCTTATGCGTCTGCTTGATGATGGCCTGTAGCTCAGCATGGCAGTCGATCTTGGCTGGCGACGCGGTCACGGGCGCGGCGGCGCTGGCGGCGTGCCGCTTCTTGCGCTTGGCTGGCTTGGGCGGCTGCGCGTCGGGCGGCGCCGCGTCAGGCGGCGAGGGGGCC
>JAHJCH010000165.1 GCA_018813065.1 Myxococcota bacterium | reverse complement strand
GCCCGCCGCGCCAGCGAGCCAGCCCGCCGCGCGGCCCTCCAAGTCCAACGCCTTCGCCGCGCCGCAGATCTCGCGGCCCAAGATCAGCGCGGCGTTGTTGGCGCAGGAGCCCAAGCTGGAGGGCAAGGGGATGATCGTCGGTGGCTGGGTCACCTTTGGCGTCTCCACCTTCGTCTCCCTCTACACGCTCCTCTTCGCCAACATCTTTGAGGCGGAGCTGCCTTACTGCTCAACCGTTGAATCTTGCAATGACGATCGTGACACCGTAAGCACGCTCTATAACGTCTCCTTCTTCTCCGCCGCGTTGGCCGCTGGCGGGCTGACCATGGCCATCTTGGGCCACTCAGCGCAAAGCCGAAGCAAGCGCGAGCGGGTGGAGTGGCGTCAGTCAAATGGCTTGACCGCGCAGCGCGCGCCTCAGCTCGGCCCGGTGTATGTCGAGGGGGGGGGCTGGGGCCTTGGCCTGAGCGCGGCCTTCTAACCGGGCGCGGCGCGCCCAACGAAAACTGGAGGTTCCTGTGATTGATAAAAACGCGATCTTGAGCGCCCTTGAGGCTCGCTTCGACTACGTCTCCGCGCGGGCGGTCTTAACGATGACCCTCAAGGATCTCAAAATCTCCGACGCTCACAGCCTCCCGCCGGAGGTCATCTCACACCTCAAGAGCAAGCTGCCGACGCACGGCGGGCAGTTCCAGACCGCCGAGGGTCGCCTCAACGCGCTGCTGTCGGGGGCCAAGCCCGCCGCCGCCGCCGCAAACCCTGCCGCAGCAGCCCCCATCGCTGCCGCTCCCGTCGTCGCCTCCCCTGAGCAGGCCGAGCAGGCCAAGGGCAACAACAACAACAACAACAACAACAAAAAGAAATAACCCGCCGCTCGCCTCAACCCCGCCCGCCTCCTCAATGAAGTTCAACCGCTGAGCGGTCTAGACGATCCAGGGATCGGCTGATAGCATGGCCCGAAGTTGAGAGGGGACATCCATGCAACAGCAATTAGCAGCGCGCTTCAATGAGATCAGCCAAGCGCTCACCGCGCAGGGTGATCTCGTGGTGATCCGCAAAGCTCGTCAGCTCATCGCCGCTGGCGAGGTCGGCGAGGCGGTCGCATTTTTAAAGTCAATGGGGCAACAGCATGGGGCCCTCAATGGCCTCGCCGACGCCCTGACCCGTTTCGCGCAGCGGGGGGACTTCCAAGCCCTGCTCGCCGAGCCCGCGTGGCGTGATGGCGCGCGGCTTGAGGACTTCACCGAGGCGCAGATCGAGGCGGCGACGCAGGGCGACTTGAGCGCGCTGGTCGATGAGCTGGTGCAGCAGACGCTCAACCGTCATGTCCCCTTGCGGCCTGACGTGATCTTGCCGTTGACCCCCTCCGCTGCCCCGCCACCGGCGCTGGATGAGTCCCCCACGGCCTTTGATCCTGTGCCCCCGGCCTCGCCCTCTCAGCCCTCGGTGGCCTTCCCGCTCGACGATGAGATCATCGCCCCCGCGCCGCCCTCCGCCGAGCTGCCCATCGCCGCGCCCTTCACCCTGCCCTCTCCGCCGCCCAGCGTGGAGGAGGACGATCTGCTGGAGGGCTCTGGTGGCCTCCTGGGTCCAATCTTGGCGCTCACGCTCTTTATCGGGACCGTCGTCGGGCTCTACTTTTTCCTCAACTAGGTTCTGTTGACAGGAGCCAATCGATGGCCAACTTCAAGACACACGTTGGGGGCGCGGGCCTCGTCGGCCTCGCCTATGTGGGCGTCAGCGTTTACGCTGGCGTCCCCTTCACCTGGAACGTCGCGGGGCTCTTATTGGCGACGACCTGGCTGGGGGGCATCCTCCCCGACATGGACCATGACACCAGCCAATCCCTGGTGGAGATCATCGGCATCATCTCCTCGACGCTGCCGCTGCTCCTCTTCTTACCCAACGCCGATGCCGTGCTCGCCGTGGTCATCCCCGCCCACATCGTGCTCCACCTTGTGCTGCGCCAGGTGCCCTACTTGGAGAAGGCCACGGGGCCTTGGGCGATGGCGCGCGTGGTCATCGTCGCCCTGGCCATCGGGCTCGTCTTCATCTGGCTACGCCGCCCCGAGGAGTTTAAGCGCCTCTCGCTGACCGTGCTGGCCGCCGTGGTGCTCATCCAGATCGCGCTGCCGATCTTTAAAGAGATCACCGTCCACCGCGGCCTATTCCACACCATCCCGGCCATGATCGCCGCTGGCGCGGGGCTCTACCTGGTCCTCGACGGCGAATATCGGCTCTGGGCGGCGGGTGGGTTGACGCTCGGCGGGCTGACGCACCTCACGCTCGACGAGATCTTCGCCGTGGACTGGTCCAATCAGCGCCTCAAGAAATCCTTTGGCACGGCGCTGAGCGTGTGGCAGCCCGATCAACCCCTTGGATCGGCGGCGCTGTGGGTGCTGTGCGCGGCGTTGATCGTCCGCGGGATCGGTTGGGGCTGAGATGAGACACTGCTTCGCCCTCACCCTCGCGCTGCTCGGGGCCTCGATCGGCCACGCCGAGCCCGTCTTCCAGCTCGCCATCGCCCAAGGCGGCGTTGAGCGGCCGATCACCGACCATCAAGTGACGCTCAAGCCCGCTCCATTTGAGGTGATCCTCTACTTCAACGCGGCGGATGACGCTGTGCTGCTCAACGCGGCGGATGATCCCCGCGCCCTGCGCGCCGTGGAGGCCGGTCAAGGCCCTGAGATCGCCTTTAAAGGGCAGACGGGCATGGCCGAAGACCCCCTCAACCCCGACGCGGAGCTGATCCTCGGCGACGCCCCGCATTACCTCTACTTCTCAGGGGACACAGACCACCGCTTTACGCAGATCAAGCGGCTCGCCGATGGCCGAATCCGCTGCGCGCGGGCGGTGAAACAGCTGCGCCAAGGCGGGGCGGCGACGCCCATCGAGGCGCGCCGCGCGCCGCTCCATCTGGCGCTGCTGGCCACGCGCTGGAAGCCCGATTACAGCGGCCAGATCGTACGCCAGCGGGGCGGCTTGACCATCCAGTTCCAAGGCGCGCCGCCGCCCAAGGTTCTGCCGCCGCTTTAGGCTTGGCCGCCCCCGCCTCACGTCGCATGATGCGGCCCTGACCATGGAGCCGATCATGAACACGCTGTGGAACCAACACCCTGACGCCCTCCTCGAAGCCCTCCAAGCCGCGCAGATCAGGCGCGCTTACATCATCACCGACCCTCAAAGCGGCGCGCCGCGGGCCAGCCACCCTGCGCTGGATGAGATCGCCGCCACGATCGCCGCCGACGCGCGCGATTATCACGGCCACGCCGGGATTTTTTTGGAGATCGGCGAGGAGAGCGGCCACCTCCTCAGCGCCTGCGTCCACAAGACCAAGCGCGGGCAGGCCGCAGGCGGGGTGCGCTTCTGGGTTTATGAGACGGTCGAGGGCTTCATCCGCGATGGCCTGCGCCTGAGTCGGGGCATGGGGCATAAGAACGCCCTGGCGGGGCTGTGGTGGGGCGGCGGCAAGGGCGTCATCGCCCGCCGCGCGGGGGTGGACTTCACCGATCCCGAGGTGCGCCGCGCCGTCTACCGCGACTATGGGCGCTTTATGAGCGGGCTGCGGGGCTGCTACGTCACCGCCGAGGACGCGGGCACGACCGCCGCCGACATGGCCGAGATCTACACCATGACCCGCCACACCACCTGCATCCCGCCAGCCCTGGGCGGCAGCGGCAACCCCAGCGATCTGACCGCCACGGGCGTGGTCGTGGCCATGGAGGCGGCCTTGGCCTGGCGCGGCCTCGGCGCGCTTGAGGGCAAGGCCGTCGCGCTCCAGGGGCTGGGCCATGTCTCCAGGGCGATGATCGGCGAGCTGCTCAAGCGCGGCGTGGCGCGGATCATCGGCACCGACGTAGACGCCCGCGCTTTGGAGATGACGCGGCGGATGTACCTCGACGCGCCGCTTGAGCTGCGCGAGGTGCCCCTGGGTGACATGAGCGCCCTGGCGGAGCGCGTGGACATCGTGGCGCCCAACGCCATCGGCGCCATCCTCAACCCCACGACGATCCCCACGATCAAGGCCCCCATCGTCTGCGGCGCGGCCAATAACCAGCTGGCCGATCCCAGCGACGGGGCGCGGCTCTTGGCCCAAGGCGTCTTATATGTGCCCGACTTCCTGGCCAACCGCATGGGCATCGTAAACTGCGCCAATGAGCAGTACGGCGTCCTGCCGGAAGATCCCGCGATCTTGGCTCATTTGGCGCGGGAGACGCCGACGGGGGTTTACCAGCGGGCCTTGGAGGTCTTTGAGCGGGCGGCGGCCAATGAGCGCAGCCCCGCCGATGAGGCCGTGGCCCTCGCCGATGAGCTGGCGGAGGTGCCCCACCCCATCTGGGGAGATCGTGGCGCGCAGATCATCGCCGCGCTGGTGGCCGAGGGCTGGGCTGAGGGCTAAGCCGAGGGCGGCGGGGGTGTCGAGGGGGAGGGGGATCATGTGCCCGAATTGGAGCGGCGGCCTACGGCCTATTTTTGAGCTATATTCATGAAATAATTTAATTTTTTAGTGTTCAAAAAGCCATTGAAAGAGGGCATCTCTCTCACGCATCCTCAGCCTGTTCATGAGCAAAACGGGAGCACATCATGCGCGCGCATCGCTTGATCCTTATGGCCTTCATCTGGGGGTGCAACAGCAACGGCGGCGGCGGCTTGGGCGACGGCGGCTTAGATCCCAGCTTGATTGAGGGCCTCGTGCCCATCGAGATCATCACCCAGCTGCGGGGGCGCGTCAGCGACTTGGAGGGCGCGCCGCTGGAGGGCGTCACCGTCACTTCTACGCGCGCCAACGGCGGCCCCAGCGTCACCACCCGCGCCTCGGGCCGCTACGCCCTCAACCTCTCACCCGGCGAGCACGCCCTGCGCTTTACGCGCGAGGGCTACATGACGCAGGTCAAGCGCGTCAGCGTGATCAAGGACATGCCCACGGTGCTCGACGCGACGCTGCGCCCCGAGGCCCCCCCCCGGCCCTTAGATGTCAGCGCGGGCGGCGTGGTCATCGGCGCGCGCGGCGCGGGGATCAACGCCCCTGCGGGCGCCTTCGCCGCCCCCGATGGCGCCTTGGCGACGGGCGAGGTGGAGGTGCGCATCACCCCCATCGATCCCAGCGTCAGCGCAGAGCTGCTGACCGTCTCGGGGGACTTTAAAGGGGAGCAGGCCAGCGGCGCGCTGACCCTGCTCAAGTCCTTTGGCATGATCGAGGTCAGCGTGCGCCAAGGCGAGACGCCGCTCCAGGTCGCCGAGGGCCAGACCGTCGAGATCCGCATCCCCGCGCCCGCCAACATCACCGATCCGCCTGAGACGATGCCCCTGTGGGGCTTCGATGAGATCGAGAGCCGCTGGGTTGAGGAGGGGATCGCCACCTACGATCCCACCGACAAGGTCTACGTGGGGCAGGTCAGCCACTTCTCACCCCACAACGCCGATGAGCCGCAACCGGCCTACTGCATCTCGGGGCACATCCTTGATCGGGTTGGCCGCCCCGTCGGCGGCGCGCGCGTCGTCATCGAGGTCATCGGCGGCAACAGCAGCAGCGAGGTGACGAGCGGCGCGGACGGGCGGTTCATCGCGGCGACGCCCCCCAACGCTCAGCTCAAGGTCAAGGCCTATCACCGCGAGGTCGGCGCCCACACCCGCGAGGTCAGCTCAGGCTCGGAGTTCGTCGGCCCCTTCCCCTTCACCACCAACAGCGAGTGCGATGACGTGGGGGAGTGGACCGTCGAGCGCGACGTCTTCCGTGGCGCCGACGGCACCGAGGTGATCTGCGGCGACGCCAACCCCTTGATCGGCACCTGCGCGGCGGGCTTCATCGATCAAATCGGCGGCTGCTTCCGCCCCGCTGGCGAATGCACCATCGAGCTGGACGGCACGATCACCTGGCGCAACGGCGTCAGCCTGGAGATGTCCGTCAGCACCAGCGGCTTTGAGGTGATCTACTTCGGCAATGAGGGCGCCACCTGCGGTTGGATCGAGGTGGAGGGCTCGCTGGATCAGGGCATCAGCGGCTACACCTTCAGCCTCCCTGGCGGCGAGAGCTATGACATCAACCTGGATCGAGGCCTCCAGCAGATGCTGATCGGCTGCCCAGGCGGCGAGACGTTCATCGCCAGCGAGGCCCAGCGCGAGGCCATCGAGGCGTGCTCAGCCCAGATCGATGACAGCGACTGTGGCTTGGATGACATTGAGCTGCGCTTTGAAGGCATGGATGAGGGCGATCCCTGCGTGACAGGGGAGTGCAAGGCGGGCCTCCAGTGCTGCTTCACCACCGACATCGGGCTCTCAGAGGCGGGGGTCTGCATCAAAGACAGCGCGCCCTGCGTGTCGCTCTAAATCTCTCGCCCTTGGGCCTGATCACGGCCCGCCGCCTTGGCTTGATAGAGACACGCGTCGGCGATCGACCACAGCGCTTGAGGTGGGGCTGAGCGCCCCGCCGCCATCCCCGCCACCCCAAGGCTGATGGTCAGCGCGCCCCCCACAGAGGCGCGCGCGTGGGGGATCTTCAACGCGCGGATCGCCTCCCCCAGCCGCGCCGCCTGGGCCATGGCCTCCTCCAACGTCACGCCAGGGAGGATCGCGGCGAACTCCTCGCCCCCATAGCGCCCCAAGAGCCCCGGCGGCGTGATGAGGGCCTCAAGCGCAGTGGCGACGGTGCGGATGCAGTCATCCCCCGCGAGGTGCCCATAGGTATCGTTGAAGGCCTTGAAGTGATCGATGTCGATCATGATCACCGCCAATGGGCAGCCCCCCTCGACGACGCGGCGATAGCTCACCTCAAAGGCCTCGTCCAGCCGACGCCGGTTGGGCACGCCGGTCAGGCCATCGAGATCAGACATCCGCCGCAGCTGATCGCGGTAATGCTTGAGCTGAAGGTGTGTCCGCGCGCGGGCCAAGACGATCGGCAGGCTGAAAGGCTTGGTGATGTAGTCCACCGCGCCCATCGCCAGCCCCTTCATCTCATCGGCCTCCTCATCCAGCGCGGTGATAAAGATGATGGGGATGTCCGCAGTGAGGGGATCGGCCTTGAGCCGCGCGCAGACCTCATAGCCATCGAGATCGGGCATGGAGATGTCGAGGAGGATCAGATCTGGCTGCGGCGAGGCGGCGGCGAGGCGCAGCGCGGCGTGACCGCCGGTGGCCACAGAGATGTTGTGGTGTGGCCGCAGCGCGTGGCCCAAGAGCTTGATGTTGATGGGCACGTCATCGACGATCAGCACCCGCGAGCGCGGGACCTCAAGGGCGTGGGCGCTCATTGAGCGCGCTCCAGCGCGTCAAGGGCGGCCAAGGCGCCCTCAAAGTCAAAGCGCGCCATACAGTCGCTGATCTCCGCCCAACGCGCGCCAGCGCCGATCGACGCCAACGGCGCCCTCAGCTGCTCGACGATCTCCCCCGCGTCGAAGTCCTGGGCGTTGAGGGCCGCCCGCAGCGCCGCGCGTGTGGCCCGCAGCGCCGCCTCATCCACCTCGGCGCGCGGGGGGGTGGCCTCGACGGTTGTTGTCTGCGCCGAGAGCGTCGGGTGAGGGCCACGCTGGACGAGCCGCCCCAGGGCGTCGAGCTGAGCCCGCAGGGCGTCGAGCAGGGCCGCCGTCGGCGCTGAGGCGCGCACCGCCGACTCTAAGGCGCGGCTCGTCTGATAAGCGGCGGTGGCCGCCACGTTACCCAAGACGCCCTTGAGCTGGTGGAGGTGGCTCAACGCGGCCTCCACGCGCCCCGCCGCCAAGAGCCCCTCCACCTCGCTGGCCGCCTGGTGGTGATCGCGCCAGACCTCACCCAGCAGCGCGAAGAGGATCGCCTCATCCCCGCCGACGCGGCGCAGCGCCTCCGCCATATTCACGCCGCGCCCCTCGCCTTGGCGGGGGCGCCACCGGGCCACCTCCAGCCGCTTCGGCGCGCCCCAGCGCGCCAAGGTCGAGGCCAGGGCCACGCTGTCGATGGGCTTGGAGAGATAGTCGCTCATCCCCGCCGCCAAGCAGCGCGCGCGATCCCCCTCCATGGCGTGGGCGGTCATGGCGATGATGGGGATCTCCGTGGCGCTGGGGATGAGCCCGCCTCGGATGGCGCGGGTGGCCTCAAGGCCGTCCATCTCCGGCATCTGCACGTCCATCAAGACCACATCAAAGGCCCCTTGGCTCAGCGCGTCGAGGGCCTCGACGCCGTTGCTGGCCGTCTGCGTCTCGTGGCCGAGCTGGCTGAGCATGATCGAGGCGACGCGCTGGTTGACGGGCTGGTCCTCCACCAAGAGGACGCGCAGCGCGCGGGGCTGCTCTCGCAGGGAGTGGCGCGTGACCAAGGCGCGGGGCTTGACGGCCCCCTCGCTGGCCTGACCCAGCGTGACCTGGATGAGCCGCAAGAGCTCTGAGTGCTTGACGGGCTTGTTGAGGTAGACGTCCACGCCCGCCTCTCGACAGCGCGCCGCGTCGCCGCGCAGCCCCATGGAGGTCAACATGATGATCGGCATCTTGTTGTAGTTGGGGTTGCCACGGATCAGCTCAGCCATCTGAAAGCCATCCAGCCCCGGCATACAGCCATCGGTGATCATCAAGGCGAAGGGCGCCCCCGAGGCGTGGGCGCGGTTAAGCTCATGCAGCGCGCTGAGCCCATCGCTGACGCCCTTGGGCCGCATCCCCCAGCCCTTGAGGATCTCGTCGAGGATGCGCAGGTTGGTCTGGTTGTCGTCGAGGACCAACACGGTGACGTCACGCAGCGCGGCGGGCTCCACGAGGGCGCCCGCCGCCGCCGCCTGCGGATCAAGGCCGAGGCGCGCCGTAAAGTAAAAGCAGCTGCCACGACCAGGGGTGCTCTCAAGCCGGATCTTGCCCGACATCATCTCCACGAGGTGCTTGGAGATGGCCAAGCCCAGCCCGGTCCCCCCAAAGCGCCGCGTGGTGGAGCCATCGGCCTGCACGAAGGTCCCAAAGATCGCCTCGTGGTGCGCTGGCGCGATGCCGATCCCGGTGTCGCGCACCGCGAAGGAGAGCATGGCGGCCTCCCCCTCAAGGGCGCTGACCTCCACGCGCAGCTCCACCTCCCCCGCCTCGGTGAACTTGATGGCGTTGCCCACCAGGTTGAGGATGATCTGCTTAAGCCGCCCCGGATCCCCGATCACCTGCTCGGGCACATCTGGGGCGACGCGACACAGCAGCTCCAGGGACTTGCCGTGGGCGTTGACCGCCAAGGTCCGCAGGGCGTCGCTGACCGTATCGCGGAGTCGAAAGCTGAGGCGCTCAAACGCCAGCTTGCCCGCCTCAATCTTGGAGAAATCAAGGATGTCATTGAGCAGCTTAAGCAGCGCGTGAGCGGAGCCGAGCACCGTCTCGATATAGTCGCGCTGCATGGGGTTGAGCGGGGTCGCCAGCGCCAGCTCGCTCATGCCCATGATCCCGTTCATCGGCGTGCGGATCTCATGGCTCATGTTGGCCAAGAACTCACTCTTGGCCTGGTTGGCCCGGATCGCCTCGGCGCGGGCCTCCAGGGCCTCATCGCGCGCGCGGCGCAGCTCCACCTCCGCGCGCTCGCGCTCACGCACCTCCGCCCTCAGCGCTTGATTCAGCGCCTCCAGCTCTTGAGTGCGGGCGTTTACATGCTTCTGCAAGAGCACGTTTCGCTCAAAGAGCGCATAAGAAGACGAAGTCTCATCGATGCTGCGCTCAACGCGATCCATAAGCACCGTCTTTGTCTTCTCTGCGGCGTTTAATTGTCGCTGTAGCTGACTGATTTGAGCTTTTAGCGCCTCGTTTTCGAGGAGCAATTCAGATTTCTCTGCATTGATCATAGGATAAATTCGCTCGATTTATCTTGAAGGTTGGCGCCGATGGCAATGCCGGTCAATGTTTGATTCATATGAAGAGAATTATACTGTTCTCCATAAGTTGAAAAGCCAACAAAAGGCCAAGTTTTCAACAAATCATTGGCCTCTTTAAATCTGCTTCTGTAATTCAGCTCAACTCGACGGAAGATACAATCACATCCGATCACAAGCCCTATTTCTTTCTGAGAAGACCTTACTTTTTCAATGGTCTGCTTTAAGTTCTCAATCATATCACCGGCGCGCCCCAGCGTGAGCACCAAGCCTGAGTCAATGGCGCAATAGAAGCGCAGCGCGCCGTTGGGCTCGACGCGCTGGATGGTGCGCACCCAATGGCGACCGCCGAGGCGCAGCAAGAGTGGGTGCTCAGAGAAGATGGCCTCATTCAGCGCTTGGCGGCTGAGGCCGAGGGCCTCGGCGTAGACGTCTGCGGCGGGCAGGCCGTCCAATTCGAGGATACGTCGCCGCTCAGGCTCGGCCTCCGTGACCACGAAGCGGCGCGGCGTTGGCTGAAAGTGCTGGGTCTGAAAGGCGCGCAGCGGCAGGGTCGTCTCCACGAGGCAGAGGGTGGCGAGCCCTTGATGAAAGGCGCCCTCCCAGTAGACGAAGGTGCCCTCAAAGCGCGCGTCATCCCCCGCCGAGCCGCCGATGAGGGGCACGCCCCCCAGCGCGTTGCCCACGGCGGCGGTGACGGACTCCTCGGCCATCGAGAGGCCATCAATGAGCAAGAGGCCAAAGCGCGCCGCGCCTGCCTGCGCCGTCGCCGAGCTGGCGTCGAGCAGCGCCGCCGCGCCGCGCGCCACCGCCGCGTCATCATCCAGCGGCCTCAAGACCCCCACCCGCGCCCGCAGGTGAGGCGAGGCCAGCGTCGCGCCGACGATCCCGCCCTCTTGATAGCCTCCCTCTGAGGAGATCTCCCCGGCGGTGGTGCAGCCGACGATGGGGCAGTCGAAGCGCGCTTGTAGCGCGGCGCCGAGGCGCGCCAGATTGTAGCGAGGCGAGCAAAAGAACAGCGCGAGGCTGATCTGAGGTTGGTGCAGCTCGGCGTAGAGCGCCGCCACCGCCGCGTCTTCGTCACGCGCCTGTGTCTGAGCACGCCGCGCGCTTAAGGCCTGCGTCATTGATCATCCCCCTCCATCCTCTCCGGCCTTATTTATTGGGCATCATCGAGGCAAAGTGAAGGGGAACTGCGTGCTGACTGTGGGGCAAGCGTAGCAAGTCCAGGGTGGCTGATTGGCGCTCACGCCGCGCTCACCCGTATCGGCTTACTCGTTCAATCTTAGGGCGAGACGGTTTATCTCATCCTGCGGCGCCGAAGGCCCATAAACCCGACACGTGTCGTATTAAAGCAGGTGACGGGTCTTAATCTCGAGGTAGCGGCTGAGCAGCGCTGGGGTGAGCTGCCCAGGTGAGACGTCGATGATCTGCGCCCCATCCGCCTGGAGTCTGCGCAGGAGCTGCCCGCGCCAGAGCAGCTGCTCCGCCGCCGCCGCGTGGTGGAGCAGCGTTAGATCGCTGGGCGCGCGTCGCGTCGGCCACGCCAAGCGGCGCACCTCTTCGTCTTGAAAGAGCACGCACAGCACGAGGTGGTGACGGTTGAGCGTCGCCACCCCCTTCAGCAGCGTCTCGGCGCTGTGATCGTCCACCACCTGGGTGTAGAGGACGACGAGGGAGCGCTTGCGCAGCCGCGTGGAGAGGTGGCGCAGCGCGCTGATCAGCTCGGGCTCCACGAGGCGGGGGTGCTGATCAAAGAGCGCGTCGACGATCCGCCGCGTGGTGCTCTTGCCCGCCCGCGGAGGGCACCACACCATCGGCCGCTCCGCGAAGCTCAGCGCCCCCACGCGATCCCCGCCACGCGCGGCGACGTGGCTCAGCAGCAGCGCCGAGTTGAGGGCGTGATCGTAGAAGCTGAGGCCATCGACGGTGGCGGTCATCAGCCGGCCTGCGTCGAGGGCGAAGACGATCTGCTGGTTCTCCTCGATCTTGTGCTCGCGCACGACGAGGCTCCCCCGCCGCGCCGTGGCCCGCCAGTCGATGTGGCGGAACTCGTCATCAGGGCGATACTCCCGTAGGGACTCGAACTCGCTCTGCCCCCCCCTCGGCCGCGCCACGCGCAGGCTCGCCAGATCCCGATCCCGACGCGCCATCAGCTCGAAGGCCGAGACGGCGTTGATGTCGGGCAGGACCCGCACTTCATCTTGGGCCTTTACGCAGATCTGGCGTGACCAGAGCCCCAACGGGGAGGCGAAGCGCAGGTGGTGGTCGCCGAGGTGGACGCGCCCCCGCCGCTTGGCGATGAAGCGCCACTCCAGCGTGGCCACCCCGCGCTTGGGCAGCTTAAAGGCGACGGGCAACCCCTCCACCTCCACGGGCACATCCACGTCATCCGTCAGCTCGATCTCCAAGGTCCGCTCCGCGCGGGACTCCACCTCGACTCGGATAAGGGCGGGGTGGGCGAGGGCCACGACGGAGGGGGCCTCGCGGCGCGCCCGCAGCGGCGGCTCGCGCAGGGTCATCCAGCCGTCCACGAGCGCCGCGAGGGCCACGACGAGATCAAAGGCGAGCGCCAACCGCAGCGTGCCCGGCTCCAAGACGTCGATCAGCGCCAACCCCGCAGGGACGAGGAGCAGGAGCGCGAGCCGCCGTCGGGGGATCAGGCTCACGACGCCTCGCCGCCTGGGACCGGGGTCAACCTCAGGATCTCCTCAAGGCTGGCGAGGGCGGTGGTGCCCTCAAACTCGGCGTCGGGGTGGAGGATGAGGCGGTGGCGCAGCACAGGGACGGCCATGGTCTTGACGTCATCGGGGGTGATGAAGCCGCGCCCCTCCACCGCCGCGCGGGCGCGGGCCGTTGAGAGGAGCGCGACGGCGGCGCGCGTCGAGGCGCCGTGCTCGATGGCGCCGTGGTTGCGCGTGCGGGCGATGACGTCGAGGAGATAGTCGAGCACCTCCTCGGCGACGGTCACCTCATCGACGCAGGCCTGCATCGCCGTGATCCCCTCCACGTCCATGAGGGGCTTGAGCGCGTCGAGCGCGTCGGCGCGGAACCCCGCGATGTGATCGAGGAGCACCGCCCGCTCCGCCTCCCGCGGCGGCAACCCCATCTCCAGCATGATCAGGAAGCGATCGAGCTGGGCCTCGGGCAGTGGGTAGGTGCCCTGGGACTCGACGGGGTTCTGCGTGGCGAGGACGAAGAAGGGCTTGGGGAGCACGCGCGTGACACCATCGGCGCTGACCGTGCGATCCTGCATTGCCTCAAGCAGCGCCGACTGGGTCTTGGCTGGCGCGCGGTTGATCTCGTCGGCGAGGAGCATGGGGGTGAAGATGGGGCCAGGGGCGAACTCGAAGCGCCCCTCTCCTTGGTTGTAGATGTTGCCGCCCGTCACGTCGCTGGGCATGAGATCAGGGGTGAACTGGAGCCGACAGCTGTCGCAGCCGAGCAGGCGGGCGAGGCTGCGCACCAGCAGGGTCTTGCCCGTGCCAGGCACGCCCTCCAGCAGCACGTGACCACGGGCGAGCAGGGCGATGAGGACATCCTCGATGAGCGGCCCCTGGCCCCGGATGATGTGGCCGAGGCGCTCGATGAGGGCTTGGCAGGTGGCGGCGAGCTCTTGGGGGGTCATGGCTTATCTCTTCTTCGTGGGGGCTTGAGCGTCATGGAGGAGGGCGGCGGCCTCGCGGATGATCTGGAGGCACTCGGCGCGATCGTAAGGAGGCGCCTCGGCGCAGTCGGAGAGCCGCGTCAGGCGCCGCGCGGCCTCTTCGGGGTCGCAGCCCATCTGCTCCGCCAACCGGCACGCGCCGCCCCGCCGTGCCCCCAGGCGCTCAAGGGCGAAGGCGGCGTAGCGCTGGGCGGCGTGGCTGATCTGTTGGGATTTGTAGAAGCGCCCGCCCAGCGCGCGGACGTGCTCTACATAGGCGCGGCGCGACGTGGAGGCCTCGGGGCGGGGGCGCCCGAGCCGTATACCCATCGCGAGGAGCAGCAGGATGATGGCGAGGGCGAGGTGGGCGAGCCCTGGGAGCGCCGCGCCGCCCTTGAGGTTCAACCCCGGCCGCTCCGCGTGGAGGCTCCAGGAGGCGATGAGGGCGACGGGGCCGTCGCGGAGGAGCCACAAGCTCAGCTCGGCGTTGTCACCGAAGGCGATCCCGATGTTGGTCAGCAGCTCCTCGCCAGCCACGAGGGTGAGGCGGCCATGGCCCAGCTCGCGTCGAGAGATGTAGGTGGCCCCATCGGCGGTCTCCACGAGGGCCTCGCCGCGCAGCTTGGGGCGGCGGAGGCGGGGGATCTGGCCCACCCCGCCCTCAAAAGGGAGCGCGCCGCCCTGGATGAACGGGAGGCCGCCGCCGGGATCGAACGCGGGGCCCTGGTGGAGCCCGAGCCACTCGGGGCGCTTCGCCTCCCGCGTGGCGACAGTGAGGTGGCCGCCCTCCTCCTCGACCCAGCGGCGCAGCCGGGTCCAAGCCTCGGGCTCCACCCGGTTGTGATCGAGGATGATGATGTTGCGGTAGTCGCTCTCCATCAGCGTCCCGAGATCACCCGTGAAGAGGGTGACATCGAGCCCCTCCGCCTCGGCGGCCTCAATGACCCGCTGCTGCCCCGAGGGGGAGGTGGGGTGCGGCCAGCGACGCGCGTCTTGGCAGCCGAGGAGGAGCAAAAGGAGCAGAGGACGCGTCACATGTCTCATAACGCCTCCTCTGCCAACGGGGGGAGGGCCTCGACGCGATCTTGAAGGGCGGTCCACTCGGCGAGCCCCACCGCGACGCCCCCGAACTCCACGGCGTCAACCAGCGTGAAGATGGGGCGGATCTGACGGCGGAGCTGGGGGGCGGAGCGGAGCTGGCGGAGGTAGTCGCCGTGGGTGTGGGCGCGGTGGAGTCGGACGCGCTGTGCGTCGTGGAGCCCCCACAGCAACGCGCGGTGGAGCAGCGCGAAGGCGCGCGTATAGTCCCCTCGACCGGCGGCCTCGAAGGCGGCCTCGCGCAGGGCGTCAGGGCGCTCAAGGGTGCTCGCGTCGGGGCGGGCGCGGCGGAGGCTGGGCTCGCCGAGGCCCCCCACACCAGAGACAACGCTCAGCTCACCGCGGTGGCGCCAGAGGAGCCCGAGGACGATGACGAGCCCCACGCCGAGGATCACCCAGAAGATGACGTTGAGACCACCCCGCCCCGATCCGCGCTGGATCATCCGGCGCTCTTTATGAAGCCGTCGCTTGGGGTAGCCAGCGCGGTTGTAGGACAGATCGGCGCGTTGATGTGCGCACGCCGAGCGGAGATCGGGACAGGCGTCGGCGCCGGGGGCGGGCTCCACGTCACACCACGCGTGCTCCTGGTCGGTGAGGGGATAGCCCTCGCCCGCGCACCAGTCGTAGGGCGCCGCCTCGACGGCAGCGGCGGAGAGGAGCAACGAGAGGAGCGCCCACCTCATGATGTCTCCTTCAACTTCATGAAGCGGACCTGAAGATCCCAGCCGTCCTGGCGCGTGCGCTCGTCGAGGTAGGTGAAGAAGCGCGTGGCGCTGCACAGCGGCGCGGCGAGGAACCAACCGACGAGGGCGCCGGGGCTCCAGCCATGCACGCGCCACTCGGCGATCGACCCGATCTGGAGGACGTGTTGGGTCAAGGCGCCGACGAGGGCGTCGGCGGCGAGGAGGCAGAGGAGCAGGGTGAAGAAGTGGAGGACGAGCCAACCCCCGAGGCGCCCCGAGGCGTTGGCGTTGAGTCGACGCGCGCGGGCGGTGGCGACGTGGGTGGAGGCGCCCTCAAGCAGGCACGCCTCGGAGGCGAAGGCGTAGCGGACGGCGGCGACGGGCAGGGTCACCATCAGGGGGGCGGTGAGCACCATGACAAAGCGGGTCCAGATCATCAGGCGGATGAAGGCGCTGAGCCGCTGGCGGAAGCGCGCCAGCGCCGCCTTGGGGGTCACGCGGGGGTCGAAGATCCACATGGAGGCGGCGGTGGTGAAGGCCCCCTGCGCGAGCGTGGTGCTCACCGACGCCAACAGCCAGACGAGGGCGGGGTGGACCCCAACGAGGGCGAGGGTGAGGCACAGGAGGAGCGGCGGGGCGAGCAGGGCCAACCCGAGCCGCAGGTTGAGGGGCCACGCAGCGCGGCAACACCACGCCAAGGCCAGATCGGCGATCTCGTGAGGCTGGCGGGGGCGCAGGACGACGGCGGGGGCGCTCACGCGCGCCGCCCTGCGAGGCTCAGCCACGCCACGACAAGGAGCGCCATCCCCCCTGCGGCGGCCCACTTGATGGGCGGCGCGGCGGCGGAGGGGGACCACCAAGCCTCGACGGCGGCGGCGGCGAAGAGCATGGCGGCGGCCCCCACGATGATCCGGATGAGATCGGGGGCGACGCGCTTGATGTTGGCCGTCCGGCTGCGCTGGCCGGGGCGGAGGAGCGCGTCGCCAAGGAGGAGGCCTGCGCCGCCTGAGATGACAATGGCGCCCAGCTCCAGCGCGGCGTGGCCGCAGATGAAGGTGAGGATGTTGCCGCCATGCCCCATCTGGACGACGTAGCCGATGACCGTGCCGATGATCAGCCCGTTGTAGACGAGGAAGAAGAGGCTGCCGAGCCCGAAGAGGGCGCCCGTCGCGAAGCTGCGCAGGGCGATGCCCACGTTGTTGAAGACATAGAAGCCCGTCATCGCGCTGGCCTGCTCGGCGGAGCGGCCGTCGAAGCCCTCCGAGTAGCCCTCGGCCATGGCGCGCAGCAGCTGTGGCGGGGCGAACAACTCGGCGAAGTCGGCGGAGAGCAGCGCGCCGAAGAAGGCGAGGAGGAGGGGGCCGAAGAAGAGCAGGGCGCTGAGCGCGAGGTAGGCGCTGTGGGCGCGGAGGCTGCGGGGGAAGTCAATGAAGATCATGCGCAGCAGCGCGCCGAGCGAGGCGGGGTGGCTGTCATGGAGGGCGGCGTGGGCGCGCGCGGCGAGGCCATCGAGCGTGGCGACGAGGCGCAGCTCGAAGCCCTGGGCGCGGGCGCGCATGACGTCGGCGCTCAGGGCGCGGTAGAGGCGCGCCAACTCCGACCACTCCTCGGCGCTCATCTGGGCGGAGGGGGTGGCGAGGAAGCCCTCAAGGCGAACCCAGTCCGCCTCGCGTGCGGCAACGAACTCGTCTACATGGGCGCGGATTTCGGCTCTCTTGGTGTCGGGTTTCATCGAGGCTCCCCCTGGGCCAAGAACCACAAGAGCGCCAAGCGCCGCTCGGGATCATCGGTGGGCTCAAGGCCCAGGCGCTCGGTGAGGCGCGGGGTCAGCAGCCGCGCCAGCTCTTGGCGTCGGTGAGGGTTGAGCTGCTCGGCGCGGCGCAGCAGGCGCTCGATGGCCATCAGCTCCTCGGGGCGCAGGTCGGGCCGCGCGGGGAGGCCCTCTAGCTCCTGGCGCGTGGGGGGCGGATCGAGCTTGAGGGGCTCGTAGGCGAGGCCCGCCTGGATGGAGACGACCATGGTATCGGCGACAAGATCTCCCAGGCGCCGGAAGCGCGGATCGAAGGCGCTGACGACGCCCCCCACGCAGTAGCCCAGCGGCAGGATATCGGCAGCGCGCAGCAGGTTACGCAGGACCGCGTCGCCGAAACGGAGGGGGCGTCCATCGCCCTTGACGACCCTCAGCTTCAAGGCGCGCTTACCGGGGCTCTGGCCGTTGAAGAGCGTCTCGAAGAAGACGAACCAGCCCCACTCAAGCGTGAAGAAGAGCAGGAGCAGCGCGCCGGTCTCGGCGCCGAAGGTGAGCCCCGAGGTGAGCGTGAGGATGAAGAGGATGAAGCCCCGGATGAGCGTGTCGATCAGATAGGCGTTGAAGCGCCGCCAGGGGCCCACGACGTGGTGATCGAAGTGAAGCTGCTCGGGGGCCTCGATGCGCGCGACCGTATCGAGGGGCATAGCCTCAGGCGGCCTCGACGACGCGGGTGCCCGCGATGTGGTCGTGCATACAGCGGTGATCCTCTCCGAAGATGAAGAGGGGATCGATGAAGCTGATGATCGGGCCAAGGATGGGGATGAAGCCCAGCGCGCCGACGATCCAGGAGCGGAGGACGACGCCGTGGAGGAAGCCGACGTCGCGGCCGTCCACCATGACGATTCGGGTGCCGACGACCATCTTGCCGAGGCTCTGCCCCCGAGTGGCGATGAGGAACATCTGGAGGATCGAGAAGGGGAGGAGGAGGATGTAGAACCCGAACGCGAGGTTCTCCTCGGAGTCGAACCCCAACACGCCTCCGAAGATGAAGAGGCCAACGAGGCCCGCCACCAGCCCGAAGATCCCGTCGAGGAAGGCGCCGCCGAAGCGCTTACCTCTGGGCGCGTCGAAGCCCTCGAAGCCCTCGTTACGGATGATCTGATCGTCCTCGGGGGGGGCGTAGAGGTCATCCCTCCAAGGGTCACTCGCGCCGGACAGGCCCGGACCCTTGTTTAAATCAATGGGCATCTTATGGCTCTCGGTTTTGGTTAACCCACTTTGGCTTTATACATATGAGCGGTTGAGAGGCAATATGATTCCTCTATCCCTGTTTGGTTTACCCAAGCCCTCCAGCGGCTGTATCCGCGATTGCGCAGACGCACCCAGCGACGATGCCGTCGCGTCATTGATCAAGGCGTCAATCTGGAGCGTGAGGCGATCGGGGTGGGGAGAGGCGCTGTCCTCGTCATCACAGGCGAGGAGGAGCAGGCAGAGGAGGAGCGAATGTGTGCGCCTCCTCCTTCAATCATGAACGTGGCCGAGCGCGTCAAGCCTCAACCCATCTTGAAAGAGGCAGGAGGTGAGGTTAGATCGCGCGCTTGACGACCTTACCAGAGCGTAAGCAGCGGGTGCAGACACTGAGCCGAACATTGCTGCCATCAACGACAGCCTTGACCTTATGAAGGTTGGGCAGCCAGACCTTCTTGGTCTTAATGTTGGAGTGGCTGACTTTGTGTCCGACCTGACGCCCTTTCCCGCAAATTTCACAACGGCGAGCCATGATGTTCCTCTCTGTTTTGGGTTGGAAATTGAGGCCGGGCCTTATATCACGCTCGCCCCCACGCCACAAGGGCTGATCTCCTTGACCGCCACGCCGCGCCGCAAATCAAGATAAACCGCTGAAATAAAAGCAAAAATTCTTCAGAAGGTGTGCATGTATCGCGGCGCGCGACGCCGCACGGGGAGCCCCACCGCCGGGCGCCAAATATGACAGCTGTCGTGTTTTACATGCGCCAGGGCGCGCGCTGGGCGAGGCATCAGAGGGGAGGGCGGGCGAGTGTTGCGCTGCGCCCCTCAGATCGGTCATGGTCTGCTCTCTTTTTTCCCCGGAGCCCCCTCTTGGGCCTGCGCCTCTCACTCTTGAGCCTGCTCTCCTTGGCGGGCTGTATGACCACCTATCAGCCCCTCTCGGGGCTCCATCAGCCCTTCGCCCTGGATCTGCGCTACGCCCACTTCTCCAACCTCACGCTGCGCATCGATTGCGTCTCCAGCGAGGCGCTCAAGCCCGAGGACGCGCGCGGGCTGTGCCTGAAGCTGCGGCGGCTGTTCGAGAACCAAGGCGCGCGCGTCCTCGATGAGAACACGGCAGATCTGCCGGATCTGCGCCTGCGGCTCAGCGCGCGGGTGATCCATGAAGGCGAGCGGCGCTTCTTATGGTGGCGCTGGATCACGGACTACACCTTCGCCCAGGACATCACCGTGCATGATGAGCGCGGCGCCTTGTTGTCCCAGGCCACGCTCATCGGCCGCTTCACCCGCCGCTTGGGCTTCTCCGGGCAGGCCAAGCGGCGCTTCTCCGAGGACTTCTACGGGCAGCTCGCCCAGCTCACCCTTAACGCGCGTACACGGCGCCGCGTGTTGCGCGAGGGGGCGCGTTAGGGATGGAGTTTTGGTTGGTGATGCTCCTCTTGTCCCTGCCCGCGATCATCGAAGGGGCCAGCGATCCGCTCAACGGCTGGCTCCAGCCCACCTCCGAGGCCGACGTCCGCGCCCTCGACTGCGCCCCCCTCCGCGCCGAGGCCCTCGACGCTTGGGCCCCCGGCGCCTCGCCCGAGCGCGGGCGGCGCGGGGACTTTGAGCGCCGCGCCGTCCTCTGTCGTCAACGCTTGATGCGCCCCGGCGCCCGCCACCCCCGCGATGAGGCCATCCTCTCCACGCTGCGGGCCGCCTCGACCAACGCCGCCGCCCTCGTCGCCGCCCTGCCCGAGACGACGCGCGCCCGCCGCTGGCTCGTCGAGGTGGCCTACCCCGACGCCCGGCTCAGCCATAAGATCAGCTTCGCCGCCAAGAACGCCTTATTGGATAAGGGCCTGCGCGTCTCCGATCGCGCGCCTCGCCTCACCGCCGGTGACATCAATGTGCTGGCCAGCCAGCGCCCCGCCGCCGCCTATCCCATGGCCTGCGCGCGCTATGATCTGCGGCCCGGCGAGGCCCTCTTGCTCTTGGCCCTGCGCGATCCCCGCGCCACGATCCTCAACGCGGGCCTCTGCCTGGACCGGCGCTGGCGGTGGCTCCAGTGAGGCGCGCGCTGTGGGCGTTGTGGGTCGCGTGGGCGCTGATCCCCGGCGTGGCGCCCGCCGCAGACACCCCCGAGGATCGCGCCACGCAGCGCGAGCTGGATCGGCTGCGCGCTCGCGTCGCCGATCAGGTGCAGCTGTCGGCGTATGAGCTGCTGGATGAGCTGGTCTACGGCTGGACACAGGCCCCGCCCTTCGGCGCGCCGACGCCGGTGACCTTGGTGAGCATGACCGCGCCGGTGGGCTTGGGCGTGGGCCTGAGCGCCTTGATGGAGAACCACCTCGCCGGGCTGCTCCTGGTCAACCCCTCGACCCACATCACCTTGGCCCACTGCCCCGCCTGCGCGGCCATGGTGGCGCACGCTGGCCCCGATGGGACGATCATCGCCCGCGGCGCCGATCAGCCCGAGGCCCTGGCCAAGCTGGGCGGCCCCGGCGGGCGCCACGGGCTCTATGTGGACGTAGAGGCGGAGGGCGCATGGCTGGTGCTGCGCGCCCGCGTGGTGCAGCTGACGCCTGATCTGCCCATCGTCTGGAGCCGCACAATCACCCGCGCCGCCTCAGCGCCCGCGCTGCTGCGCCACCCCCAGCGGCTCAAGTCCGCCCAGGCCGCCCGTCAAGATCTGCTCGACGCCGCGCGGGGGCGCGGCCCCTTCACGGTGCCCTTGCGCTTCACCCTGCGCAGCTACGAGCCCGGCGAGTACGCGCAGATCGCCCCGCCGCCCATCCTCTGGATTCAGACCGGCTTGGAGATCGCCCTGACCCATAACCAAGCCTGGACCGCCAGCGCCCTGGTGGGCTTCGCTTGGCTGCCCGAGGCCTATGACGGGGTGATGCTTCAGGCGCGGATGAGCCGCCTCATCAGCGGCGAGGCCCGCGCCCTGACCCACCCCGATCTCTACGCCTTCTTTGGCGGCGCGCTGATGCGCCTCGATGGCCCCACCATCGCCCCCTTCGCCACCGACGACGCCCAGGCCATCCTGCGCCAAGCCGAGGGCTCGATTGACTCGCTGGTGACCTTCGGCGGCTTCCACGGCGGGCTGGAGCTGCGCATGGGCAACCGCCTGGGCGTCTCGACGTTCCTGGAGTGGATGCCCGCCTATCAAGACAGCGACAAGATCGGCGCCTACCTTGGCATCTTTCATAGCCTCGGCGCGGAGGTGACGTTTTGCTTCTGAGGAGCCTCGTCACCCTGGCGCTGCTGGCGCCGAGCGTCACTGGCGCCTCACCTGCGGCGACGCGGGCGGCTTTGGAGCGCCTGGAGGAGCTGCTGGAGCTGCGCCGCGCCGATGATCTGCTGCGCCCCGAGGCGATCACGCCCGCGATCTTGGTCCATGTTCGGCCGCGCTATGAGGCCTCCCAGGCTTGGCTTGAGGCCGCCACCCTGCGGCTGCTGCTCAAGGCGCTGGGGCCAGGCAGCGTGCGGCTGTGTGTCGCCTGCGCCCTGCCCCGCACGGAGAGCCGCCCAGGCTACCTCCGCCGCGACACCGGCCCCATCAGCCTTGATGAGATCATCCGCCTCGACGCCCATTATCGCGGCGCGGCGGCGGCGGCGCGGACGGCGATCTGGCTGGACGAGGCGCCCCAGGGCGTCGCTTTTAAGATCGTCGATCTGCGCTCGGGGCAGGTGATGTTCGCCCAGAACATCGACGCGCGCCTCAGCGAGCAGGCCCGCGCCAACGAGGGGATGCGGCTGAGCGAGGCGCTGGAGCGGCGGATGCGCGGCGACGCCCTGACCCATATCTTCACCGACATCGCCCTCTACCCAGGCCAGCACGCCTCAATCGAGTGGGCGGATCAGTGGGGTGAGGCCAACCGCAACCTCAGCGGCGTGGTGCTCTCCTTCTATGATCCGGTCATTGGGCTGGGCCTGACCTACCACCGCGCCTTGAGCTGGCAAGGGCTCCTGGTGGGGGGGCAGTTCATCCTCAGCGTGCCGACGATGGTGGCCCAGGCCCAGGCGGACGGCGAAGCGGAGCTGGTCGATCCGCTGTTGACGGGCGTGGCGATGGTCCGCTACCCCCTCGGCGGCTCCAACTACGCCGCCCTCCTCTCCATCTCCACCAACGGCGAGGTGGGCCTGGGGTTCACCTTGCTCAACACCAGCTTTATCCCGGTGCTGCCATGAGGAGACGCCTCGTCGCCCTCGCGTTGGGCCTGCTCTCAGTGGCCTGCTCCACGCGCAACTACACCCACTACCTCATCGAGCCCACGCCCGAGCCGCACCCCGTCTTCGAGGAGGAGGAGGGCGCCTTGGTCCGCCCCCTCGCCTTCGGCTCGACGACGGCGATGAAGGTGCGCTGGAATGACGGGCAGGTGATCACCGAGGTGGAGATCCCCATGCTCGCCAGCGGGCAGCGGATCGTCATCGAGCACAGCCAGGCCAACGCGCCGGTCGAGGCCCTCCCGGCCACGCGCCTGGTGCCACCCAAGCCCAGCCTCGCCGACAAGAGCTTGGTGGAGGCCTACCGCGAGCGGGGCCTGCGTGTTAAAGAAGACGCCCCAGAGATCAGCCTCTCCCAAGCCCGCACGCTGATGGAGACGGCGCTTAAAGAGGGCAACTATCAGCTTGGATTGGAGTGGTGTGAGCTGGCCTTGGCCCGCTACCCATCGCACCCTGAGTTTATGCGCGCCAAGGGCTCAATCCTGTACCTCATGGGCGAGCGAGAGAAGGCCATTGAGGTCTATGAGGCTGTGGAAGAGATCGAGAGCACGGCGGAGGTGCGTCAGATGCTTGAGAAGCTGCGCAAGGGTCAGTGAGGCGAGATATCTCAGGATCAACTCTTTACGGATCACCTCTTTACGGATCACCTCTTTACGGATCACCTCTTTACGGATCACCTCTTTAAGGATCACCGATGCAACTGATTGGCCTTGGGTTATTGGCGGCGGTGGTCGCCTACGGCTTCACTGAGCGGGACATGGGGCAGATCTCCGCCTTCGATCCTCACGCGTTGATCATCGTGCTGTGCGGCTCTGCGGCCGCGATCATGATCAGCTCCACGGCGCGGGCCTCGCTGCAAACGCTCCTGTGTCTGCGCGAGCTTTTGCCCTTTGGCGGCGCGCTGGCCTCGGGGACGGCGCGGCTGGAGGCGGAGCGGGTGGAGTTCGTGCGGCTATGGCGCGAGGGGCAGCGCGCCCGCGCCTTGGAGCTGGCGGATCGCAGCGGCTTTGAGCCCATCCGCGCGCTCTCGCGGCTGGTGATCAGCCGAGGTGGCGAGGAGGCCGCCGAAGCCGCCTTCTTGGAGCTGCGCCATGACACCCTGCGGCGCTGGCAGCCGGCCACCTCCAACTGGGAGCTGCTGGCCCGCCTCGGCCCCTCGATGGGCATGGTCGGCACCATCACTGGCATGATCCAGCTCTTTCGGGGCATGGGCTCCGACGATCTCAACATCGGCGCGGCCATGTCGCTGGCCTTGGTCGCCACCCTCTACGGCATCGCCTTTGGCGCGGGGGTCGCTGGCCCCATCGGCCACTTCCTGCGCGGGCTCTTAGACGAGCGCCTCGGCGCGCTCTCCCGCTGCCGCCAGAGCGCCGTTGAGCTGGCCGCCAGCCGGAGGGGCTAGCGGTGGAGCGGCGCACCCAAGACGACAACGAGGGCTGGCTGCTCTCGTACGCCGATCTCATCACTAACCTCTTGATTTTCTTTGTTATGTTGCTGTCCGCCGCCGAGATCAGCCAGTCCAAGATGCAGAAAATCCAGCAGCGCCTCTCGGGCAAGGCCAGCCCCACCAGCCTCGCCTCCATCCAAAAAGAGGTGGACGCCCAGATCCGCGCCCAGAACCTAGAGGGGCTCGTCACCACCGAGCTGACCGATGACGGGCTCAAGCTGTCGCTGAACTCGGGGCTGGTCTTCGACTCGGGCGCGGCGCTGGTCAAGGTCGATCTGGAGCCGGTGTTGGCCTCGATGCTCAACACCTTGGTGCCTTACTCCAAGCGCTACCGCTTCGCCGTGGAGGGTCACACGGACGATCGGCCCATCGCGGCGGGGGGGCGCTACGCCTCCAACTGGGAGCTATCGACGGCGCGGGCCAACGCCGTGCGCCAGCGCCTTGAGGGCGTGGGCGTGGACGCCGAGCGCGTGCGCGTGGAGGGCTACGCCGACACCCGCCCGCTGCCTGAGGCGGCCCTTGAGGGCCTCAGCCCCGAGGAGCGCCTCGCCCGCCACCGCCGCGTGATCGTGAGGATCTACTGATGCGCGCCCATCCGCTGCGCCTGGCCCTGCGCCTGGCCCTGCCCCTCCCGCTGGCTTGGGGCCTCGCCCACGCCCAAAGCGCCGTCGTCCCGCCTCACCAGATCCCCGCCGAGGTGCTGGCCAACCTCCAGCAGGTGCAGCTGACCTTTGAGCGCGCCCTAGAGCAAGACTGCGCCCCGGAGCGCTGCGCCTCCAAGGGCTGCGTCTACGTCTCTCACAAGGTGGTGGACCAGCCCGCCGTCGGCGGCCTCCCTGGCCTGCGGCTCCAGGGCACTGGGCCGGGGGCCTCAGCGGGGCAGCTCTACCTCACCGCCGTCCACTGTGGCTTTGTCCATGAGCGCGCCGTGCGCGCCGCCGACGCCCGCGCCTTAGCCAAGCGGCTGGAGGCCAAGGTCTCCCAGGGCTGGACCCGCGTGGAGGTGACCGCCGAGCGGCTGGAGGCACTGCCCGAGCACCTGCGTGTCCCCCCAGAGCCGCCGCCGCCGCCGCCGCCCGATCCGGCGCCTGAGCCCGAAGCTGCGCCGCTGCCGCCCCAGACCTGGGAGGCCCCGCGCGCCGCCCAAGAGCTATGGGCGCAGCTCCTGCCGCACTTCTCTTGGATGATCGCCGTCATCCTGCTGACCTTCGCGGCGCTGATCCTGATCTGGGCGGCGCGGCGGCTGGGGCGGACCTCCCCTGAGGAGCAGCTCTTGATGCGCCAGCTCCTCGCCGACGAGGGCGCCGCCCAAGAGCCGCCCCCGCCCTCGCCCTCGGCGCCCCCGCCCCAAGAAGAGGGGGACGCCAAGGCGCTCACCGAGGCGCGCCTGACGGCTTGGCGGGCGCGGCTGAGCGAGGGCGAGGGGCCAGATCCGGCCTTGGAGGCCCTCGCCGCCGATCTCCTGCGTGGCGGCGAGCAGCGGCTCTTAGCCAAGGCGGTGATGCGGTTCCCCGAGGCCTTCCCCCGCGCCTTGCCCCAGGGCGGCGAGCTGGCCTCGGCCAAGCTCCAGCTCGCCGAGTTCATCAAGGCCGCCGACCCGGCCACGCTGCCCTCGGACGAGGCCTTCCTCGACGCCTTGGACCGTTACGCCCTGGCCTCCTCGCTCATCGCCCAGCCCGACACGGAGCTGATGCGCGGGCTCCACGAGGAGTTTGGCCCCGCCGCGCTGACGGAGCTGATGATCGCCCTGCCGCCGCGCTTCGCCGCGCTCCTCTTCGCCTTCGCCCCTGCCCAGACGCAGCGCGAGGCCGCCGCGACCTTGACGGGGCCGCAGCGCGCCGAGGTGGCTGATCAGCTGCTGCGCTCCAGCCGGGTGGACACCGCCGAGAGCGACTACCTGCTCAGCGTCCTCGCCGCGCTGCGTGCGGGCGCGCGGCTGCCCACGCCCCCGGCGGCCAGCCCGGTCCCGG
>JAHJCH010000164.1 GCA_018813065.1 Myxococcota bacterium | reverse complement strand
CGCGGCGGAGGCGGCGGCGCTGGTGACCTCGGTCACGGCCCACCACGCCGCCCACCCCCAAGCCCTGGGCGCGCCCCGCCCCGAGCCCACCACGCTGGCGCGCTTGGCGGAGGCGGAGGCCATCGCCGAGGGGGCGCTCCTGCGGGCAGGCCCGCTCCTGCGCCGCCCCGAGCACGCGCCGGTGATCCCCCGCGCGGATAAACAGCTGGCCTATAAGCTGATCCGCGCCTTGGGCGGGCGAGGCTTGGCCGGGGCCACCCCGCGCGACTTGGCCCAGCGCCTTCAGCGCACGGAGCGCGATGTCCTGCGCTGCCTGCGCTTGCTGGAGGCCCGCCAACGGCTGATCTTGAGCGAAGGCGTGTGCCTGCCCATCGAGGAGGCCGAGGCGGCCCGCGAGGCGCTGTTGTATCACCTCTCCACCGAAGCACCCCTCACCGTCAGCGAGGCGCGCGCGCGCCTGGGCGTCTCCAGGGCCGTGGCCCTCGCCCTCCTCGCTTGGCTGGATCAAGAGGGCTTGACCCGCCGCGTCGGCGGCGCGCGCGTGCGCCGCGCCGAGGCTGATTTTGGGGTAAGTCCATTGCGCCCGAAGTGAAAACTCGGGCGTGGTTTTCTTGTAAAAATCCTTTAGTTTTGGCGGCTCGGCTCACCCTTGACGATTGATCACCGAGACACTAGCCTCCGCGTGATTGCACGGGGCGCTTGTGCCCCTCTTGGAAGGAGTGAGCATGTCTCGCAAGATCGCCATCAACGGTTTTGGTCGCATTGGTCGGATGCTGTTTCGGATCATCGAGTCGGACCCTGACTTGGAGATCGTGGCCATCAATGACCTGACCAACCCCAAGACCTTGGCCCACCTCCTCAAGTATGACTCCGTACACGGCACCTTCAACGGCACCGTCGAGGTCCAAGAGGACGCCATCATCGTCAACGGGCGCGCCGTCAAGATCATGGCCCAGCGTGACCCCCGGCAGCTGCCCTGGGCCGAGATGGGCGTTGAGCTGGTCTTGGAGTGTACGGGCATCTTCCGCAACCGCGAGAAGGCCGGCTGGCACATCGACGCGGGCGCCAACAAGGTCATCATCAGCGCGCCGGGCGACGACATCGATCACACCATCGTGCTGGGCGTCAACGATGAGACGCTCAACCTCGAAGAGCATCACATCGTCTCCAACGGCTCCTGCACCACCAACTGCCTGGCGCCGGTCGTCAAGGTCATCGATCAAAACTTCGGCGTCGAGCACGCCCTGATGACCACGATCCACGCTTACACCAACGACCAGATGATCCTCGACCTCCCCCACAAGGACCTGCGCCGCGCCCGCGCCGCCGGGATGTCGATGATCCCCACCTCCACCGGCGCCGCCAAGGCCGTCGGGCTGGTCTTGCCCCACCTCAACGGCAAGCTCGACGGCATGGCCATCCGCGTGCCCACGCCCAACGTCTCCCTGGTGGACGTGACCTTCACCGTCAAGCAGGAGACGACCAAGGCCGCCGTCAACGCCGCGCTGAAGGCCGCCGCCGAAGGCCCCCTCAAGGGCATCCTCGCCTTTGAAGAGGCCCCCCTCGTCAGCATCGACTTCAACGGCTGCCCCGCCAGCTCCACGGTTGATGCCCTCTCCACCTCGGTCATGGCCGGCAAGAGCGTCAAGGTGCTGAGCTGGTATGACAATGAGTGGGGCTTCTCCAAGCGCATGGCCGAGCTGAGCCGCATGATGCTGGGCCTGGCCCGCGTCGCGGGTTGAGGAGGAGGCCAAGATGTCCGAAATGACCCTCATCGATGGCTTGCCGATCAAGGGCAAGCGCACGCTGATCCGCGTAGACTTCAACGTCCCGCTCAAAGACGGCCAGGTCGCGGATGACAGCCGCATCCGCGCCGCGCTGCCCACGATCAAGTACGCCGTGGATGCGGGCGCTCGGGTCATCTTGGTCAGCCACCTGGGCCGCCCCAAGGGGCAGCCCGATCCCAAGCTCACCCTCGCCCCGGCGGGCGCCCACTTGGCGGGCCTCTTGGGGCGTGAGGTGATCTTGGCTGACGAGCCCATCGGCGACGGCGTCAGCCACCTCGCCCATGGCCTGCGGGATGGCCAGATCCTCCTCTTGGAGAACATCCGCTTTCATCCGGGCGAGACGAAGAACGACGAGGGCCTCTCACGCGCCTTGGCGCAGATCACCGAGGTCTACATCAACGACGCCTTTGGCGCCGCCCACCGGGCGCACGCCAGCACGGCGGGGATCGCCGCGCTGATCCGCGAGCGGGCCGCAGGCTTCTTGATGGCCCAAGAGGTCAAGGCGCTCTCTCGCCTGGTCAACGCGCCGCGCGATGGCTTCGTCGCCATCCTCGGCGGCGCCAAGGTCAGCGACAAGATCAAGGTCATTGAGCGCCTGCTGGGCAAGGTCGAGGCCCTGATCATCGGCGGGGCGATGGCCTACACCTTCCTCGCCGCCAAGGGCCAGCGCGTGGGCGCCAGCAAGATCGAGGAGGGCCACATCGACACCGCGCGGCGGGTGCTCAAGATGGCCGCTGAGGCGGGCGTCGAGGTGCTCTTGCCCGTCGATCATGCTTGCGCGCGCGAATTCAGCGCGGACGCCAAGCGCGTGCTCGTCCACGACGTTGAGATCCCTGATGGCATGATGGGCCTCGACATCGGCGAGCAGACCATCGCCGCCTTCCAGCGCCGCCTTGAGCGGGCCAAGACCATCTTCTGGAACGGCCCGATGGGTGTTTTTGAGTTCGACGCCTTCGCCCTGGGCACCCGCCAGGTCGCTGCGGCGGTCGCCGACGCCAGCGCCTTCTCCGTTGTCGGCGGCGGTGACTCTGTCCGCGCCGTCAAGGAGAGCGGCCGCGCCGACGACATCAGCCACATCTCCACCGGCGGCGGCGCCAGCCTGGAGTTCATCGAGGGGCAAGCGCTCCCCGGCCTCCTCGCCTTGGGCTATGGGAGGGGTTGAGTGATGCGTAAGCCCATCATGGCGGGCAACTGGAAGATGAACCTCAGCGTGGTTGAGGGCCTGGCCCTCGCCGCTGAGCTGGCCGAGGCGTGCCAGGGCGTCGAGGGCGTCGATGTGGTCATCGCGCCGACGGCGACGAGCCTCTACCCCATCGGTCAAGCGCTCAAGGGGACGAACATCGCCCTCGCCGCGCAGAACTGTCACCCCGCGCCGCAGGGCGCCTTTACGGGCGAGCTGGCCCCGCCCATGTTGGCGGAGGTGGGCTGCCGTTATGTGATCATTGGTCACAGCGAGCGGCGGCAGTTCTTCGGCGAGACGGACGAGGGCGTCGGCGAGAAGGCCCGCAGCCTCATCGATCACGGCTTGATCCCGATCATCTGCCTGGGCGAGACGCTTGAGGAGCGCGAGGCGGGCGAGACGATGCGCGTGGTCAAGCGCCAGCTCAAGGCGGGCTTAGCGCGGCTGAGCGGCGAGGAGGTCGCCGAGGCGGTCATCGCCTATGAGCCTGTCTGGGCGATCGGGACGGGGCGGACAGCGACGCCGAGCCAGGCGCAGGAGGTTCATGCCGCGCTGCGTCAAGAGATCGCACATCTTTTCGATCAAGCTATCGCCGATCGCGCGCGGATACAGTACGGTGGCAGCGTAAAGCCATCGAACGTGCGCGAGCTGATGTCGCAGCCCGATATTGATGGCGCCCTTGTAGGCGGTGCCAGCCTCAAGGCGGACTCCTTTGCCCAGATCGTCGGCTTTTAGGAAGGCGGAGATTGATTGATGGTTGAGAGCATCATCACAGTTGTTCATATCCTCACGTGTTTATTCTTGATCCTGGTCGTCTTGCTTCAGTCGGGCAAGGGCGGCGGGGTCAGCGCGGCCTTCGGCGGCGGCGCGGGATCGGCGCTTGGCCAGCGCGCTGCGGCGACGGTGTTGGGGAAGCTCACCTCCGTAGCGGCGGGCGTCTTTATGCTCACCAGCATGGCGTTGGCGATCTTCTCCAGCCCCAGCGCCAAGGATCCGACCCGCGACTTTGTGCCTGAGACGGCGGTTGAGTCCGCCAAGGACGCCGAGGCGGTCAAGAAGGCTGAGGCGGATAAGAAGGCTGAGGCGGATAAGCCCGCGCCGGTCGCGCCTGTTGCCCCGGTCGCGCCGGTTGAGCCGGTCGTGCCGGTCGCCCCGGTCGCGCCGGTCGCCCCGGTTGCCCCGGTCGCGCCAGTTGCCCCGGT
>JAHJCH010000163.1 GCA_018813065.1 Myxococcota bacterium | reverse complement strand
CCGGTCGCGCCTGTCGCCCCGGTCGCGCCTGTTGCCCCGGTCGCGCCTGTCGCGCCTGCGGTCCCCGTAGCGCCCGTCGCCCCGGTCGTCCCCGTCACGCCTGCGGTCCCTGTTGTTCCGGTTGAGCCTGTTGCCCCGGTCGCCCCGGTCGCGCCCGTTGCGCCTGTTGTCCCTGTCGCGCCTGTCGCCCCGGTTGCCCCGGTCGCGCCTGTTGCGCCCGTGGCGCCTGTTGAGCCCGCGCTCCCCGAGGTCCCCGAGGTCCCTGAGGCCCCCGCCGCCCTCCCCGCCAACTAATCACCCCCCTAAAAATCATCACCGCGCGACACCACGCCGCGTTGTGTTAATGACACCCGCCTCAATATCTGCTACGGCTCCACATCGTGAGCAGCCAAACCCAAAACGCACTCTCTTACGCGCTCCTCCTTGGCGCCGTGGTCCTCACCCTCGCCCTCGCGCAAGGCGGCCTCACCGCTCATCGAGGTGATCCAGGCCGGGCCCTCGCCGAGGGCCTCAACGCAGAGCTGATCGACGCGCCAGCGCCCCCCATCCGCTGGCGCGATCCAGGCGGGCAAGCCCACAGCCTCGATGAGCTGCGGGGGCAAGTCGTCTTCGTCAACTTCTTCGCGACCTGGTGCGCCCCCTGCCGCCAAGAGATCCCCGATCTGGAGGCGCTGGCGGCGTCGATGAAGGGTCTGCCCTTTACCCTCCTCGCCGTCAGCCAAGACAACGATCAAGCCACCCTCGACGCCTTCTTCAAGGACCGCCCCAGCGCGATGAAGATCGTGCTTCAAGAGGATGAGGCCGCCGCCCGCTATGGCACCGAGAAGCTGCCCGAGAGCTACATCATCGATCCCCATGGACGGCTGCGAATGCGCTTCGTCAACGTGCAACCCTGGGCCGATCCACGCGTCGCGCGGTACCTCCAATGGCTCGCCGGCGAAGGCTGAAGCGCGGCCCTTATGTCGGAGCGCTGTACTACCCCACCGATGAGGCGCGTCATGGCGCGGGCGGGGTGCGCAGGCGGCTCTACCTCGTCTTCCTCGTCGTCACCTTGGTCGTCTTATCGGGCACGCTGGGCTACTGGATCTTAGGTCAGGGGCGCTGGTCCATGATGGACTGCGCTTACATGGTCGTGCTGACCATCACCACCATCGGCTATGGCGAGCACCTGCCCATCCACGAGGTGCGCCACGGCCCCCTCTTCACCATGTTCTTGATGGTGGTGGGCGCCAGCGTCAGCATCTACGCCCTCTCCTCCGTGACCGCCTTTATCATCGAGGGCGATCTGGGAGAGGTGCTTTGGAGGCGAAAAATGCGACGAAGGCTTGAGTCGCTGTCGGATCATTTCATCGTCTGCGGCGCGGGGCAGACGGGCGGCGGCGTCGTCGAGCACCTGCTGAACTCCGGCGTGCAGGTCGTCGTCATCGATAAGGACCCCGTGCGGCTGGAGTGGCTTCAGCGGCGCGTACGCGGCGAGCTTTTTGGGGTCGTCGGTGACGCCACGGAGGATCTGGTCCTCCAAGAGTGCGGCCTCGCCCGCGCCTGCGGGATCGTCGCCAGCCTCCAGACCGACCAGGATAACCTCTTCGTCACCCTCACGGCGCGTCAAGCCCACCCGGGTATCCGCATCGTCAGCCGCGCCGTCGAGGAGCGCTCCGCCAGCAAGCTGCTGCACGCGGGGGCCAACACCGTCGTCAGCCCCAACAACATCGGGGGGCGGCGCATGGCCCATGAGATGCTCAAGCCCAGCGTCGTGGGCTTTATGGATCTGATCGTCAATCAACAAGATCACACCCTCACGGTGGGTGAATGTCCCTTGCCGCCCTTGACGCACCTCAACAATGTCCCCTTGGCCATGTCACGCATCCGCGAGGTGGCCAATGTCCTCGTGCTCTCTGTCTTGTGGGAGGATAAGTACCAGTTCAACCCCGCGCCTGACTTCATTCTCAAGGCGGGCATGACCCTGATCGTCCTGGGCGAGCGCAGCGGGATTGAGACCCTAACCCAGTTCGTCGCCCGCTGAAGGGGCTCAGAGTGAGCAGCGATGCGTCTTTGTATCATTTTGAAATCTAATGAGAATGCGTCAGCGCGGCGCCTCCCCCATCGCCGCTGTTCACTTCCGCCGCGTCACAGGCTAGGCTGACGGCGATGCAAGCACGCTACTGCCCTCGCTGTCGTAAGCCTCCCCCTGAAGGCGCCGATATTTGCCCAGAGCACCAGCGCTATGCCGTCACCGAGGCGGCGTTGGAGAAGCTGGCGCAGGCGCCGCTGCTGGGCCGCGCGCTTGAGGATCGTTACGCGCTGCTGGACTGGATCGGCGGCGGCGGGATGGGCTCAATCTACCGAGCGGTGGATCTGCGCCTTGATCGCCCCGTCGCCGTCAAGCTCCTCAACGCCGTCGTCACGCAGACGAAGGACGCCCAAGACCGCTTCGAGCGTGAGGCCCGCGCCATGTCGCGGCTGGGCTCTCAACACACCGTGACCCTCTTTGACTATGGGGTGATCCGCGACGGCGCCCTCGCCAACGTGGCGTTTATGGTGATGGAGCTGGTCGAGGGCCAGAGCTTGATGCAGGCCATCCACGGCCAAGGGCGGATGCGCGGCGAGCAGGCGGCGCAGATCCTCATCCAGCTGGCGCACTCGCTCAGCGAGGCCCACGCCCAGGGGATCGTCCACCGGGACGTCAAGCCCGATAACATCCTGCTCAGCCAGACCCACGATGGGCAGCTGTTGGTCAAGCTCATCGACTTTGGCATCGCCCGCACGGGGGAGGCGACGCTGACCTCCACGGGCGCCTTCCTGGGCACGCCGCAGTACATGTCCCCTGAGCAGTGCAGCCCCGAGAACATGGACGTGGATGGTCGCGCGGATCAGTACGCCTGCGCCATCGTCCTCTATGAGCTGCTCTCCAAGAAGCTGCCCTTTGATCATGAGCAGCCGCTCAAGGTCATCTACGCGCACCTCTATGATGATCTCCCCCCGCTGCCCAACCCCCGAGGCTCAGCCCAGCTGGCGGCCTTGGAGGTGGTGCTGCGCCGCGCCCTCTCCAAGGACCCCGATCAGCGCTACCCCTCGATTCAAGAGCTCTCCAAGGCCTTCGCCCTCACCGTCGCCGCCTACCCCTCAGACGGCGAGGATTGGAGCGGCGAGGTCGAGCTGGCCGCGCCGTCGTCGCCGCCGCCTCAGCAGATTCAAACGCAGTATTTGATGGATGAGGGGCCTGACTGGCCCCCCAAGAAGCGCGGCGGAGTGCTGCGGACGCTGCTGCTGCTGTTGCTCCTCGGCGGCGTCAGCGTGGGGGTCTACCTCCTGGGCCTTCAACAGCGCGGCGGCGTGGACGCGGGGAGCGCGCTGGGCGCGGAGGACGTGGGGGTGGTGGTGATGGCGCTGGGGGGGGAGCTTAAGCCCCCCTCGCCGACCAAGCCCATCAAGCGCGCCAAGCCACCGCAGCGGCGGCTCAAGCGCGACGCGGCGGTCGATGATGAGCGCCTCGACGCGGGCCTCAAGGATCCCCGCTCTCGCCCCAAGCCCAGGCCCAAGCCCAAGCCCAAGGCGCCGCCCGTGGCGCAGCTCAAGGAGGATCTGAGGGCCGCGCTGGATGACTGCCAGTGCGGCGCGGCCAAGAAGCTCTGGGCGCAGCTGAGCCCGCAGCTCAAGGGCGCCGAGCGGGTGGCCTTGCAGACGCGGGTGCGGCGCTGTCAGCGCCCCGACGTGGACCAGATCTGCGACAAGGGTGAACTCAAGAGCAACTAAGCCACTCTGGATCAGCTGCCCAAGCGCCCCAGCTCCATCAACTCTGCGCGTGCGGCGCGCTCTAAGAGCGCCTGGGTCATCACGCCCTCGCTGGCGGCGGAGAGGAAGGCGGCGCGCAGCACCGCGTTGCGGATGATGGCGCCGCTCATCTCCCAGCGCTTAGCCAGCTTTGACCAGCTGACGTCCTCGCTGACCTTGACCCCCTCGGGCAACATGGAGCGCCAGAGCACCTCACGCTCCTCGGGCGTGGGCAGATCGAAGTGCAAGCGGAAGCGCAAGCGCCGCTTAAACGCTTGATCGATCCCGGTGCCGAGGTTGGTGGTGAGGATGGAGATGCCATCATACGTCTCCATCCGTTGAAGCAGGAAGTTCACCTCAAGGTTGGCGTAGCGATCATTGCTGCTTTCAACCTTGGTGCGGCTGGCGAAGAGGCTGTCGGCCTCATCAAAGAGCAAGACCACGGGCACCCGCGAGGCCTCATCAAAGAGGCGCCCCAGGTTCTTCTCTGTCTCGCCGACGTACTTATCGACGATGCGCGACAGATCCACCTGATAGAGATCCAGCCCCAGCTCCTTGGCGATCAGCGCCGCCGTCATCGTCTTGCCCGTGCCGGGGGGGCCGGAGAAGAGACAGGAGAGCCCCCGCCCCTTGGTGCCCAGCTTGCGCGCGAAGCCCCACTGCTCAAAGACATGGGTGCGATAGCGGGCGTGGACCAAGATCTCCTCGATGATCTCCCGCTGCTCATCAGAGACGATGAGATCATCCCAGACCTGGCTGGTGGTGACGGGATCGGCCAGGGCGCTGAGGCTGGTGCGGATTTGGCGCCGCACGGCCAGATCGAAGGCCTCGGTGGGCAGCGCTGGCCCCTCATGGGTCAAGCGGATATCCCCCAGCGCGCGATGCATATCGCCAGGGCGCAGCTTATAGGTGTCCACCAGTTCGACCACCTCGGCGGGGGGCACCTCAAAGGCGTGCTGGCTGAGGAGGCGCTGATAGAGCCGCTGGCGGACGGGGGGGGGGGATCATCAAAGCGAGCCACGCGCAGATCAAAGAGGGCCTCGGAGAGCCGGGAGAGGCTGTCCTCGGCCACAGACAAGACCGCCGCGCGGGCGAAGGTCGTCAGCAGGCGCGCCAAGACGCTCACGCGGCGATCATGGAGATCCGTCAGCGACTCACAGCGCAGGAAGGGCAGCGCGTCATTGAGCAGGGCGTCGCGGAGGGCCGCCGCCAGCTGGGCCTCGAAGCCCTCCACGGCGAAGGGCAGCGCCTCGACTTGGATCACCATCAGCGCCCGCCCGGCGGCGAGGGCGTGGGCGCGGGCCACCGCGCGGCGGCCGCTGCCAGGGGCGCCGACCAGGGCGATGAGATCATCGGCGTGGTGATAGGCCGCGTCGCTGAGCAGGCGATGAAGCCGCTGCGGATCGTGGAGGATCAGGGCCTCGGGGCGTGGCCCCTCGGTCTCTAAGCGCGCGGCGCCGACGGGATAAAGCTCTCCCTTGGGCGGCAAGCCCTCCAGGGCGCGTTGGGCGGCGTCGGGGAGGAGCAGGGGGCGAGCGAGGAGGGGCGTAGAGGGCTGCCAGCGGCGATCCTCGCCCAGCTGCACCAAGCGCAGGCGGCGCAGCGCGCCATCGGGGCTCAAGGCCCGCATCAGGCGCTCGCGATGGGCCTCATCATCGGCCAAAAGCTCCAAGAGGAAGCCCACGGTTGGCTGCTTCAGCGAGAAGTCGGCCCAGGCGAAGGTGCAGGCGCGCAGAAGCCCTGGCGAGCCTTGAATGACCCCTAAGATCTGCAAAAGCTCGCACTCATCCTCATCCAAGCCTGCCCGCGCCAAGAGCCGCCCAACGGGCCCATCGGGATCGCGCTCGACGCGCTCTCGCGCGCGGGAGGCTTGTAGATCTGCCTCCACCATCTCAGGCGGATCAAAGTCCACGGGCGGGGCGAGGTGGCCGACCTCCAGCTCCGCGCCCAGCTCCTCCACCGTGACGAAGAGATCACTGAGGTGTCCGCCGGCCTGCACCGCGCGATACCAATAACGCTGGAGGTAGCGTGTCAACAGCGCCCTGGCCCTCTCCAGCAAAGCCGCCCTCTGTGCTCGCGCGTCGTACATGATGATCCTTTCTTTGCTCTGTGATTGAGCAATGGTCCTTACTTTTTCAGAGAGAATCTTTTGAATTGAGCCGCAGGGCTGCGTAAGCAGCCCGAGGACCGACATTTTTCGGACTTCATCCGCTCAAGGCGGACAGGCCGGAGCAAGGAAACAATCCGCAAAGCGGATTTTTCCGCAGCGGAGCGCCTGCCCCCGTGCGCGACCGCGCGCGGGGGTGATGGCCGAGAAAATGTCACAACTAAAGTTGAGGCCAGGGGCGAAAAAATCAACCCGAAATCGTCGCGCGGCGCTTGACACGTCATCGGCGCTTCGCTAGCGTCGTTGACGATTTACATCAAAGATCCTTGGGGTCGCCTCTGTGACCCCTCATGCTCACTCAAAGAGAGATTAAATTGAAGCGCCGACTGCCTCACTCCATGACAACGCAGACCACGCCAAGGGCGTTGTGTCTCTATGTCATGGGCTCGTACTCCGCATTAAATCGCGGGCGAGGAGGAGGCTTGTAGAGCGCGTCACGCTCAAAGCATCAAGCCCGCTCCTCGCGAAGAGAAGCGGGCTTTTTTTTTGGCTAAATTTTATCCTTTAGCCAATTCACCAACAAGCCTCACTGAAAAGATGAGGCAGAGAGGATAAGTGCGCCTTGTTGATCACATTTCCTAAAATTAGACAATACAAGGATATTGTCGCTGCGGTGAGGCGCCACGCCAGCTATCAGGGCAAAGATGAAGATGGAAACCCCATCTATGGACAAATCAGCGAATACCCTAAGCTGAGCTTCACTGGAACCGTTAAGCTGCACGGCTCAAACGCCAGCGTCGCCTTTCATCCTGACGGTCAGGTCTTCATCCAGTCGAGGAACCGCATCCTGACGGTCGAAGAGGACAACCACGGCTTCGCCCGCTTTATCCACGAGGGGGTTGGGCTGGAAAAACTGCGGGCCTTCGCCGAGCAGACCTTCGGCCCGCCCGATGAGTCTCCGCTGATCCTCTACGGGGAGTGGTGTGGTGGCAGCATCCAACGGGGCGTGGCCCTGGCGCAGCTGGATCGGATGTGGGTGATCTTCGCCGCGCGTCGGGGGGCCGAAGAGGAGACGAGCTGGCTTGACGTGGATGGGCTGGAGGAGACGGGGCTGGAGGCGCATCAGATCTTCAGCGTCAACCGCTTTGGCCGCTACGCCGTCACCATTGACTTTGAGCGCCCGGAGCTGGCCCGCAACGAGATGGTGGCGCTGACCCTGGGCGTCGAGGCGCGCTGCCCGGCGGGGGCCAGCTTCGGCGTGGAGGGCACCGGCGAGGGGATCGTCTGGCGCTGCGTTGACCCGCGCTTCATCAGCTCCAACTTCTGGTTTAAGACCAAGGGCGAGGCGCACAGCGCCACCAAGGTGCGCACGCTCAGCCCCGTCGATCCAGAGATCATCGCCAGCCGTGAGGCCTTCATCGATGCGGCGCTCAGCCCTCGCCGCTTGGAGCAAGGGATCGAGCACCTCCAGGAGCTGCGGCTGCCCTTGGACAAGCGCAGCACCGGCGACTTCCTGCGCTGGGTCTTCAACGACGTGCTCAGCGAGGAGTCCGACACGCTGGCGGCCTCGGGGTTGGACCAGAAGAGCCTCGGCGCGCCGCTGTCCCGGCGGGCGCGGCTGTGGTTTATGCAGCGGATCGGCGAGGCGGGCGAGGATCAGTAAGGCCGATCAGCGATGATCACGGTCCAGTAGCCCTCCACCTGCCCCACGGCGCAGTGGGTCGCCGTGGGCATCAAGAGGTTATTGAGGTGGCCGGGGCTCTCCTCGAAGGCGCGCAAGACGGCCTCGGCGTTGACGCCCTGGGCCAAGTTCTCCGCCGTCTTTGCCGCCGAGATGCCCGCCGCGCGGAGCCGATCCGCCAACGTCCCGGACTTGGGGGAGGTGTGGCTGAGGCGCCGCGCGGCGGCCATCTCCGCGCTATAGGCCATGGCCACGCGATCCAGCGCTTGTCGCCGCGCGAGGGGAGGCAAGCCGTGTGTGGCGCGCAGATCGTTGAGCCGATTGATCAGATCCTCGGTGGGCGGCACCAGCATCCTCGGCGCCGACAGCTTCACCTCGGGCACGCCGGGGAGGCCCACCCCCACATAGACCTTCTGGTTCAACAGCACCACGGGGCCATAGCGCCCGTCGGCGACCAGCTCCACGCCATACGCGCCGCGCCGGGGCAGGGCCAAGCCGAAGAAGAAGCTGGGCTGGGCCTGGGCGGGGGGCACCTCAAAGACGGCCCCCGAGGGGTGCCGGATAAAGACCCGAGGGGCCTGATAGCCTGGCGCGAGGCGGCCCTCCAGCTTCAGCTCCTCGCCCACCTTCTCCTTAAGCGGCAGCGGCGCGTTGAGCGTCACGCCGCGATGAATCAACAAGATCGCGGTGATCTTGCGCGCGCCGCCCTGGCGCGTGGCGAAGCCGTAGTGCGTCGGGGGCAGGTGGCGCTCCAAGCGCCCGATGAGGCGGGGCAAGGCCGCCTTGACGTCCTCATCATCGCCGTGGCGCAAGAGCAGCGGGTGGATCTGCGCGTCATAGACGCCCGCGCGCTCTAGGGCGAAGCGGATATGCGCGTCGGCGGTCAGCGGATCAACGGGCTGCTGGAGGCGCTCACACAGCGCACCGGCGGCCTCATCCAGCGCGTCGAGGCGCTGAGGGGCGCTCCAGCCGTGCAGGGTCAGCGTGCTGACGAGGTTCTCGGGGGAGAGCAGCGCCAAGAGCAAAGGTGCCAGGGTCAACATAAGATCCAATCCTCCTCAGCGTCATGAGCAGGCCAAGGCCGCTCACGCCGCGCTAACGCTTGGGCTCCTCGGTGAGGAAGTCCGCGTAGAGCTTACCCACGCGCTTAAAGGTCCCTGCGCCCACCGCGTTGACCAGGACACCGGCGATGATCAGGGCCTTAAAGGTCCGATCGAGGGCGCGGCCGCCGAGGGCGAGGGCGATGATGAGATAGGGCATAAAGTCGAGGGAGAAGCGAAAGCCGAACTGATGCCAGCCGGTGTTTTGATAAAACGCGATGGGCAAGGCGACGACCAGGGCGGTCAAGCCCGCGCGGCGGGCCAGGGCGCTGCGGCGGATGGGCCACAAGAGCAAGAGCAGGGCGGGGGTGGTCACGAACAAGCTCATCCCGTGGTTGCTCAGCTGGAGATAGGGGGCCTTATCGACGACGCGGGGCAGCAAGGTCAGCGCGGCGGCCAGGTTTCGATTTAAGAACTGAAAGTCAAACATCCCAAAGTCGCGGATACGGGGGATGCGACCGCCGGCGAGGTAGGCGTGACCAAACTCCAGGGGGTTTTCAAAGCGGGCGTGGTTATAGACCAGGAGCGTCACCCCGACGATCAGCGGCGGCAGGCTAAACAGCGCCAAGCGTCGCCACAGCACGCGCGGGGGGGGGCGCGCGCCGTCAGCGGGGAAGAACAGCTCCAGGTAGAAGAACAGGGCGGCGAAGACCAGCGTGGCGCGGGTCGAGAAGCCCGCCGCCAAGGCCAAGCCCGCCCACAAGGGGTGACGCGCGCCCAAGGCGAAGTAGAGATAGAGCAGATGAAAGGTCACGCCCACGATCAGGGCGGTGAACCACACCCGGCCCAGCGCCCCGCACCAGAGGTGGGCGGTCCCGAAGACGAAGAGCACGGTCAGCCAGGCGTTCTCACGCGGCGTCCGCAGCCCATAGCCCCGCGCCGTGAGTGTGTTGAGGAGCAACAACAACAGCGGGGCGTTCAAGGCGGCGAAGAAGACCGTGAAGATCACATCGTTGGCGCCATACCCTGAGATCGCCACCATCGGCATCATCAACACGGCGGGCATGGGCGGGAAGGAGACGAAGTAGCGAGTGCGGCTCTCCCCGCGATCGCGGGCGGGGATCTGGATCTCCTCACCGGAGAGCAGGCGAAACTCATCGCGCTTGCCTTGGCGATAGGTGAAGAAGCCGCGCACCTCCGCGCCGTGCGTGGCCGCCGAGGCCCCCTTCAAGGACAAGACCTCATAGTTCGCCCAGTCATTTTGATGAGGTGGCGTCCGTGTCAGCTCTGTCTGCCCCTTGAGGAAGGCGTCGGCGAGGTAGACGAAGTGATTGTCATGGCTGTGGATCATCAGGCGAGGCCCGGCGAAGGCCGCGAAGACCCCCAGGCCGACAAAGAAGAGGACGAGGTAGGCGCGCACGAGTCTGTCCAAGCGGGAGCGATGGCTGGTTTTAAGGAGGGCGGGGCGCAGACTCAATGAAGATCACCGGCGGGGTGGGGATTTTTCACGGCCAAGCGCCCTCGGCGACGCCGCCACAGGCCGCGCTGAGGCCATGTGTTCAAGGTGTCCAAATTTTGAACACCGTGAACACCTCGATCCACGCAAAGACAGGGCAAAACGCTGGACCTTCGCTTGCTTTACGGCCCCCCCGCGAGGCGACGCGGGGCGGCGCACACGGATCACCCATCGCGCCCGCCTCTGAGCCCTCGATTTTCACCACCAAAGGGAGAGAAAAAGATGCTGGCGTGTATCTCATCAGCGGCGCTCATCGGGGTCGAGGCCTACCGCGTGGAGGTCGAGGTCGATCTTGGGCGTGGGATGCTCGTCTTCTCCACGGTGGGGCTGCCTGCGGGGGCCGTCTGCGAGGCCAAAACGCGGGTAAAATCGGCGCTCGAGAACTGCGGCTACGGGTTCCCGCAGAAGCGGGTCACGGTCAACCTCGCGCCGGCCCATATTCGCAAGGAAGGCAGCGCCTTTGACCTGCCGATCGCGCTGGGGATCCTTGAAGCCGACGGCAAGATCCCGGCGGGCTGCCTTGGCGACGCGCTGATCCTCGGCGAGCTGTCCTTAGATGGCCGTGTGCGGGCGCTGCGGGGCGTCTTACCGCTGGCCGCCCAGGCCCAAAGGCTGGGGTTTAAGCGCCTGATGGTGCCCGCCGACAACGCCGCGGAGGCGGCGGTGGTCGAGGGCCTGGAGATCCTCGCCGTCGATCACCTCGCCGCCGCCGTCGAGGCCCTCAACGGGGGCGATAACCCGACCCCGCTTGCGCCCCGAACGGCCTTAAAACCAGCCGCGCCGCGCCAACCCGATTTGGCCGAGGTCAAGGGCCAGCTGATCGCGCGCCGCGCCTTAGAGATCGCGGCGGCGGGCCAGCATAACCTGCTCTTGATCGGCCCTCCGGGGGCGGGCAAGACCATGCTCTCGCGGCGGCTGCCCTCGATCCTGGCGCCGATGACCTTCAGCGAGCGGCTGGAGGCCTCCATGCTCGCCAGCGTGGCGGGCACGCTGAGGCCCGACGAGCCGCTCCTGCACGCGCGGCCCTTTCGGGCGCCGCACCACACCGTCTCCGAGGCCGCGCTGACCGGCGGCGGCCCCAACTCCAGGCCGGGCGAGGTCTCCTTGGCCCATCACGGCGTCCTGTTCCTCGACGAGCTGCCTGAGTTTCGGCGCTCCGCGCTGGAGACGCTGCGTCAGCCGCTCGAAGACGGCGAGGTCACCGTCTCGCGGGCCAAGCAGAGCCTGACCTACCCCGCCAAGTTTATGCTCGTCGCCTCGATGAACCCCTGCCCGTGCGGCTACTACGGCCACCCGCGCCGCCCCTGCGACTGCCACCCCACGCAGATCCAGAAGTACCGCGCGCGGATCAGCGGCCCGCTGCTGGATCGGATTGACCTCCAGGTCGCCATTGATCCGGTGGACCCAAAGGCGCTGCGGCGGCGAGAGATCAGCGAGCCCTCCGCGCAGATCGCCGCGCGGGTCGCCGAGGCCCGCCAGCGTCAAGCGGCGCGGCTCAGCGCGCGGGGGATCAGCTGCAACGCCCATATGGGCGCCAAGGAGATCCGCGAAGACTGTCGCCTCAACGGCGAAGGTGAGCGGCTCCTGACCCAAGCCATCGACAAGCTCGCGCTCAGCGCGCGGGCCCATGACCGCATCCTCAAGGTGGCGCGCACGATCGCGGATCTGGCCGCCGCCGAAGACATCGCCGAGGTTCATCTGGCCGAGGCGATCCAATACCGACAGCTCGACCGAGCGCAGCCTTAAGGAGCAGCAGAGATGAAGAACGAGCGCACACAGGCGCTGAAGAGCGCCATGCAGGCCATCGAGAAGCAGTTTGGTCGCGGCGCGATCTGGCAGATGGAGGGTGAGCAGCCCTTGGAGCCGGCCCGCGCCTTCAGCACGGGCAGCGTCGGCCTCGATCGCGCCTTGGGCATCGGCGGCCTCCCGGCGGGCCGCGTGGTGGAGATCTATGGGCCGGAGTCCTCGGGGAAGACCACCCTCATGCTGCACGTCATCTCGGAGATCCAGCGCGTCGATGGGATCGCCGCCTTCGTCGACGCCGAGCACGCCCTTGACCTCCAATACGCCCAGCGCCTGGGGGTTGATCCCAAGCGCCTGCTCGTGGCCCAGCCCGACTGCGGCGAGCAAGCGCTGGAGATCACCGACGCGCTGATCCGCTCTGGCGCCTTGGACTTGGTGGTCATCGACTCGGTGGCGGCGCTGGTGCCCAAGGCGGAGCTGGAGGGGGACATGGGCGACAGCCACATGGGGCTCCAAGCCCGGCTGATGTCCCAGGCGCTGCGCAAGCTCACCAGCGCCGCCCATCGGGCGGGGACGCTGGTGGTCTTTATCAACCAGCTGCGCCAGAAGATCGGCGTGATGTTCGGCAACCCAGAGACGACGACGGGCGGCAACGCGCTGAAGTTCTACGCCAGCGTGCGGCTGGACATCCGCCGCCTCAGCTCGATCAAGAAGGGCGATCAGCTCATCGGCAACCGCACGCGGGTCAAGGTGGTCAAGAACAAGCTGGCGCCGCCCTTCCAACAGGCGGAGTTCGACATCATGTATGGCGAGGGGATCAACCAGCTCGGCGAGGTGGTGGATCTGGCGGTGGAGGACGGGCTCATCCAGAAATCGGGGGCTTGGTACACCATGGGCGATCAGAAGCTCGGCCAGGGGCGGGAGCGCGCGTGCCAGGCGCTGAGCGAGGCGCCGCAGCAGCTGGAGGCGCTGCGGGCGCAGCTCAAGGCGCAGCGTGTGATGGGGGAGATCGGCGAGGCGGCGCCCTAGGGCGCCAGCGTCACCGCCAGGCCCAAATGATCGCTCAGCGTCGGCGACTCAAACAGCCGCGCGCTGGAGGCGGCCTGGAGCCCGCGCAGCAGGATGTGATCGATCTTCATGCTTGGCCGGTGGCTGGGGAAGGTCAGGAGCCGATCGGCGTGCGCGGAGTGAAACCCTGCCTCGATAAACCGCGCCACGGCGGGATCCTCTGGCCCCGCGTTGAAGTCACCGCCGACCAGGGCGGGCGCGCCCTGGGCGAAGGGCTCCAAGGCGACCAAGAGCGCCTCGCTTTGCTTGATCCTCAGCGATGAGGAGCGGTGAGAGAGGTGGGTGCAGGCCAAGACGACGGGGCCCGCCTCGCGCTGACACTCGACGAGGATGGCCTTGCGTGGGAAGTCGCCCTCATGGGGCAGCGAGATGATCTCTTGGCGGATGACGGGCCAGCGCGTGAGCACAGCGATGCCCTCGCGGAAGCGCTCCCAGGCGGTGTGTGTCTCTGCCCACACCGCCTCATAGCGCACCCCGGAGGCGCCGCTGAGGGCGCCGCAGAGGTACTGCAACGCCTCATCGCGCATCTTGGGGTCATAGCAGGCTTCTTGGAGGAGCAGCGCTCCGGGTTGACGCGCGCTCAAGGCGACCGCCAGCTGATGGCGTCGATCAGGCCAGTCCTTGAGACACTGGAGGTTGAAGGTCAGGATCTCGCTCATCGCGGCTCCATCACAGGGCGTTTTTAGGCTATGTCGCTGGAGATTGGGGGGTCGATGCGTGGGGAGGGCGCTCATCGTCGTGATGCCCCAGCTGGAGCAGCTCTGCGGCGTTGGCGCGCGTGGTGTTGGTGATGCGCGCGCCGCTGAGCATCCGCGCCAACTCCTCGACGCGCGCCTGACCGGTCAGGAGGCGCACGGAGGTGGTGGTCCGCTCATCGTGGACCGCCTTAAAGACGTGGAGGTGATGATCCCCCAGCGCCGCGATCTGCGGCAGGTGGGTGATGCAGAGGGCTTGGCGGCTGCTGCTGACCGCCTTGAGCTTGCGCCCGATGGCCTCGGCGGTGGGGCCGCCGACGCCCGTGTCCACCTCATCGAAGATATAGCTGCCGACGGGATCATTGGCGGCGATGACCCGCTTGACGGCGAGCATAAAGCGCGAAAGCTCCCCGCCGCTGGCGACGCGGCTGAGGGACTGGGGGGCCTCGCCGGGGTTGGCGCTGAGCAAGAAGATCACGCGATCGAGCCCTCGGGTGCTCAGCCAAGCCTCGCCCACGCGCACGCCCGTCGTCAGCGGCTCGACGCTGACGACCAGGGACGCGCCGGTCATGCCCAGCTCATGCAGCTCTTGGCTGACGGCGCGCACCAGCTGCGCCGCGCCGGCCTGACGCGCCTCGCTGAGCTGGCGGGCGCGCGTCAGGAGCTGCTTGGCGGCCTCAAGGCGCTCCTGCTCGACCTCCTCGATCTGGGCGTCGATGCCCTCAAGGGCCTCAAGGGCCTCTTCGAGGCTGTGCTTGCGCTCGATGATCTCCGCCAAGGTCGCCCCGTACTTACGGCGGAGGCGGGCGAAGAGGGCGAGGCGGCCCTCGACCTCCTCCAAGCGCCTGGGATCGGCGCTGAGCCGCTGACCGTAGCCGTTCATGGTGTGGGCGACCTCATCGACGACGGCGAGGGCCGACTCCAGATCGGTCAGCAGCGCCGCGAAGCGCTGCTCAATCTTGGCGAGGGTGCGCAGCGGCCCGATGCTGCGGTTGATCTGCTCAATGGCGGCGTCATCGGCGCGGTAGAGCGCCCAGGTGATCGCGTCGGTGGCGTGGCGCAGCTTCTCGACGTTGCTCAGCCGCGCCGACTCGCGCTCCAGCTCGGCCTCCTCATCGGGGGACTTGAGGTGCGCCGCCTCCAGCTCGCCGAGCTGAAAGCGCAGGTAGTCCTCGCGCTCGGCGCGGGCGCGCTGCTGCTTGCGCAGCGTGGACAGCTCGATGTCGAGATCGGCGACGACCCGATAGGCGTGCTCAACCTCCGCGCGCAGCGGCCACAGCCCCGCGACGCGATCCAGCAGATCCAGATGCGCGTCGGCGCGCAGGAGGCTGTAGTGCTCATGCTGGCCGGAGATGTCAACGAGCCCGCGCGTGACGCGCTCCAGCGTCTGGAGCGTGGAGAGCTGACCGTTGATATAAATGCGGTGACGGGTGTTGCGTGAGATGACCCGCCTCAGCGTAAGGTAGCGCCCGCCCTCTAGCCCCAGCGTAGAGAGCGTCTCACGGCTGTCGGGTTGGTGCTTGAGATCAAAGATCGCCTGGACCTCGGCCCGCTCAGCCCCTGTGCGCACCACGTCCGCCCGCGCGCGCTCGCCGAGCATCAACATCAAGGCGTTGATGATGATCGACTTCCCCGCGCCCGTCTCACCGGTGATGACGGTCAGGCCCTCCTGAAAGGCCAGCTCTACGCGGTCGATGATCGCGAAATCTTTAATGGAGAGAGAGCGCAGCATCGGCGCTGTATTGCACACCAGATAATCCATCACAAGGGCGTTTAGATGTCATTGATTTTAAAGAGGTTTATAGGGCAAGTTCCCCTCCTCGGCGTTGCGCTCTCCTGCCCCCCCGATTTACGCTCTCGTCACGACAACTTTAGTTCTGACATTTTCTCGGCCATCACCCCAGCGCGCGATTCATCGCGCGCTGGGGCAGGCGCTCCGCTGCAGAAAAAATCCGCTTCGCAGATTTATTTCTTTGCTCTGGCCTGTCCGCCTTGAGCGGATGAAGTCCGAAAAATGTCGGTCAAAGCGACCGCAGGGAGCGACACGAGGGAAGCGCCCTGCGCTTCGCGAGTGTAAGATTCGGGCTGCTTACGCAGCCCTGCGGCTCGATTCAAAAGATTCTCTCTGAAAAATGTCAGGACCATTGGATAAGAAAAGGAACAAATGTATAGAATAACACTCGTGCTCATCTTCGCCGTGGGCTGCGATGACACCAGCGCCGTCAGCGCAGATCCAGACCTCAGCCCGCTCGACGCCGCCCCCGTCGAGCGGGACGCCTACCGCCCGCCGATCCTCGACGCCGCGCCTCAGCGGGAGCTGGGGGAGTTTGGTGATCCCTGCGACGAGGGCGCGGAGTGCTACTCCGGCTTCTGCATTGATGGGCTTGAGGGCGGCCGCATCTGCACGACCACCTGCGGCGAGTGCCCAGAGGGGTATCAGTGCGACTATGTTCGCAACACCGGCGCAGACGTCACCTTTATCTGTGTGGTGGACAAGCCCGATCTGTGTAAGCCCTGCGAGGTGAACGCAGATTGCAATAATAACAGCGACTTATGCTTAAAAATCGGCAACGGTCACTACTGCGCGGCGGATTGCAGCGAGAACGGCGACTGCCCCGAGGGTTATCAGTGCGCGGACATCGAAGGCGGCGATGAGGCGCCCTTGGTGATCCGCCAGTGCTTGCCCACGGAGGGGGTCTGCGCGCCCTGCGCCGACGAGGACGGCGACGGCTATGGTGAAGGCGTCGATTGCCTCGGCTTTGACTGCAATGACGACAACAGCGCCGTCTATGAAGGGGCGCCGGAGCGCTGCGACGGCCTGGATAACAACTGCAACTCCCTCGTCGATGAGGCCGAGGCGCTGGAGGGCGCGCCGCTTGACCTCAACTGCCTCAGCGCCGGGCTGTGCGCCAACCCCACGATCGCCTGCGTCAGCGGCGCGTGGAGCTGCGTCTATGGTGATGGCTATGAGGCCAACATCGAGATCTCTTGCGATGGCCTCGACAATGACTGTGATGGTAATCGCGATGAGGACTTCGACTTTAACAGCGACGCCGCAAACTGTGGGTTTTGCCAAAATGAATGTCAATTCGATCATGCCATCCCAAGCTGTCGAAATGGCGTATGTGGAGTTGGTTCATGTGAACAAGGCTGGTATAATATTGATCAAATTGATGGCAATGGCTGCGAGTATAACTGTAACATTACTCAAGCTGGTGTTGAGTCATGCGATACAATCGATAATGATTGCGATGGTCAGATCGATGAAGACTTCGACACCCAATCCGATTCATTAAACTGTGGCAGCTGCAATCAAAGATGTAATTTATTAAATGCATTACCTCGCTGCGAACGCGGCGAATGTGCGATTGATGCTTGCCTTGAGGGATTTGTTGATCTAAACAGAAATCCTCTCGATGGGTGTGAGTATGAATGCACCTTAACCGAGCAAGGGATTGAGGTTTGTGATCAAATTGATAATGACTGCGATGGACAAATCGATGAAGACTTCGATTTAGCGACAAGCAACGCGCATTGTGGAGCCTGTAATCAAGCTTGCGCTTTTGATAACGCAGAAGCCGAGTGCCAACAGACAGATTGTGTTTTTATTCAGTGCGAGCGCGGATATTTTGACGCAAATCAAAATTTAAATGATGGTTGTGAATATCAGTGTGTCATAAGCCAAGGAGGTGTTGAGGCTTGTGACCTAATTGATAATGATTGCGATGGAGAAACCGATGAGGATTTTGATACTTTGTCAGATGTAAGACATTGTGGTAGTTGCAATCAAATCTGTTTCTTTCCCAACGCAACGCCCGGTTGTAACCTTGGAAGCTGTGTCCTTGCTGACTGTAATAATAATTACTGGGACATTGATCAAGAAAGCTCTAATGGATGTGAATATAACTGTGTCTTTCAAAGTGATGACGAGCTTTGCAATCAAAGAGATGACAACTGCGATGGTCAAATCGATGAAATCTTCGATGTAAATCGAGATATCAACAATTGTGGCCGCTGTGGTTTTATCTGTGACTTGCCCCACAGTGTGCCAAGGTGTAGCAATGGTCAATGTTTTATTCGCGAGTGTTTGAATGGTCATTATGATATTGACGCAAACCCGATTAACGGTTGTGAATATGCTTGCCAACCCACAAATAACGGAATTGAAGCCTGTGATGGTGTAGATAATAATTGTGATGGCCGAATTGATGAGATCTTCGATCTTCAAACAAACGTACAACATTGCGGCGAATGTAACTTAGAGTGTGGCCTTAACGGCGCCTCGGTCGCCTGTGTCAATGGTCAATGCACGCTGACAGACTGTGAGCCTGATTATTGGGACCTCGACGGTAACGACGCCAATGGTTGTGAATATCACTGTGTGTTCAGCGACGCGATTGACATCCCAGACGCCGCCGCCGTGGACGCCAACTGTGACGGCATTGACGGCATGAAGCTGGCGGCGATCTTCGTCGCCCCTGACGGCAACCCCTTTGGTGACGGTACGCAGGGCGATCCGGTGGACACGATCAACGCCGGGGTGGGGCTGGCGGAGGCCAACGGCTTGAGCCAAGTGCTCGTCTCTCAAGGGGTCTTTGAGGAGACGGTCGAGCTGGCGGAGGGGGTCAGCGTCTACGGCGGCTATCACAGCCTCACCTGGGCGCGCAACATCAACGCCTATGAGACGCGGGTCGAGGGGCAGCCCAAGGCCCTCATCGGCGCGGCGCTGCGCCAAGCGGGGGAGGTCCAAGGGCTCACCCTCGTCGGCGCCGACGCCGTGGACGCCGAGCAGTCCAGCGTCGCCGTCTTCCTCAGCGACATCCCGGCGGGGCTCATCACGCTCTCCCACTGTGAGATCATCTCAGGGCAAGGCGGGCCGGGCCGAGCGGGGCGCGATGGCGGCGCGGGTCGCGCGGGCGCGCAGGGCACCGCTGGCGAGGGCGGCTGTGATGGGTGCAGCGAGCGTGGCAATGGCGGCGAGGGCGGGGCGGGCTACTGCGCCAACTCGGGCGGCGCGGGCGCGCGCGGCGGCTACGAGAATCAATCTGGCGGCACCGGCGCCAACGGCTCAGGCCTCAACGGCGAGGGGGGGCGTGGCGGCGCGCCGGGCGGCGGCGACGTCGTTTGGAGTGGCTGTGACAGCAGCGGCGCCGGCAGCAGCGGCAACGCGGGCGGTGATGGCCCACGCGGGATCCACGGCGCGGCGGGCAGCAACCTGGGGTTGATCACCTACGAGAACTGGAAGGGCGGTCGAGGCGGCAACGGCGTCGTGGGTGACGCGG
>JAHJCH010000019.1 GCA_018813065.1 Myxococcota bacterium | reverse complement strand
CGCCGCGCAGCCCATCGAGCAGCAGCAGCGCCGCGTCCTCGGGGCGCAGGCGCGCCAAGGCCTCGCCCGAGGGCGGCGCCTGATGCCCTCGCCGCAGGGGCAAGGGCCGCGCGTCCAGCTCATTGAGGAGGGCCTCCAGCGCCGAGGTCGTGCGGTGCTCTACGCCGGAGATCGGGCCTTGAAAGAGCCCGCGCAGTCGGCTGACGACCTCAAGGGCGATGGGGCTCAGCGGCGCCGACGCCCGCGCCTCAAGGGCGTCGAAGAGATCCGTGATGAGCCGCTGACTGTCTCGGCGGTTCTTCACCCGCAAAGCGGCCAACAAGGCGTTGAACTGCAACGCGAGGAGCCCATCCCACGCCTCATGCCTTCGATAAACCTTGGCGAGCTTGGCGTAGCGCGCGGCGGCGGCGCGGGGATCGGTCAACGCCTCGGCGGCGGCTTCAGCTTTAAGGGCTTCGATTGTGTCAAGGTCCATCACATCTCCTGGCTCGGCGGAGTATGACATCGCCTCAGCGGAAAAGGGAGGCCTGCGCCGCTCAGTCGATGGGCGTGCTCAAGGAGACGCGCTCGATCTGCGCGCAGGCGACGCAGCGCGCGGCCTGACAGCTGAGCCCCTCACCGCAGGGGGCCTGGGCGTCACACGCCGCCCCGGCCACGCCGCCCACCTGCCCACGGGGCGCGCAGCCCCCCAGCAGGGAGACTTGGAGATAAAAGTGGTCATCGCCGCCGCCCTCCAGCGGCGCCCCGCCGCCGCCCGCGTGATAGACCGTCACCTCACCGCGCCGCCGCGTCGCCCAGGTGGCCAGGTGAAAGGTCAAGAGCCCGCTGATCCGCGCGCGGCTCAAGAGCGCCAAGAGCCGCCCGGCCTCTGGGCGATGCTTAAAGCCCGCGCCTCGGCTCCCAAACAGATCAAAGGGCGGGGTGTGGGTGATGACCAGCCGCAAAGGCGGGGCGGGCTGTTGCCACCACAGCGACGCGTCGCTGAGCCAGGCGTCCAGGCGGGTGTAGGTGTCAGGCGCCAAGGTGGCGTCGGCGGAGTCGAGGAGGATGATCCGCGCCGCGCCCGCGTCAAAGGCGAGGGTGGCGGGGCCCAAGCCCGCCAAGAGGGGCGCGTCCTTGAGCACGTCGCGCTCGCCGAGGGTGGCGAACAAGGGCACATTGAGCGCCGCCAGCGCCGCCAGCTCCACCGCCAGCGCCTCGGGCTCACCCGCCGCCAGCAGATCCCCACCGAGGATCAAGAAGCGCAGGTTGGGATCGGCGTTGAGCTGGGCGATGAGGGCGTCGCGCTGCTTGGTGTTCTCCGCGCTGTTGCCCCAGACCGCGAAGCGCAGCGGCGCCTCATCGAGGGCCTTGGGATCGAGGCGGAGGCGATGACGCAGGACCAAGGCGGCGCGCCCCAAGCCGCCCGTCTCGGTGTCCAAGGTGGCGCAGGCCCCAGGCGTGGAGGCCTCTACGCCGAAGACCCCGTGCCCTTTGGCGACCTGCGCCGTCTCCTGGCTGCGATCCAGGCGCACGCTCCAGCGCGCGCGCTTATCCGCCCGCGCCGCTTGAAAGATGGCCTCCTCATCCAGGGCGGTCCAGCTGGGATCATGGACATCACCCTGCCAGCCCAAGGCGCCCTCTGAGGCCGCCCGGGCGGCGATGACCCGTGGCGCCAGCGCGGCGCGGAAGGTGCGGTGGCTGGTCAGGGCGGGGGTGATGAGCTGATCCACCTCAAGCTCGATGACGCTCGGCGCGCAGCCCTCATCGATGACATCCACGCGCAGATCGAGGGACGAGGCGCGGATAAAGACGCGGTGGGGTGGCCCGATTTGATGATGGGTGATCACCGCGCCCTGCACGCGCACCTGGGTGCGCGCGTCGAGGACCACCGCTTGAGCGGCCAGGCTGCGCCGCTCACGGGCGATGACGGGGCTCTCGCTGACGCAGCCCCACAGGGCGCAAGTACACATCAGCGCGATCCTCACAGCTGATACCCCAGCTCAAGCCAGATGGCCCAGCCGTCGCCGCCGGTGATCCGCGCCTCGATGTCCAGATCGTCCTCGTAGCGGTGCTCCAAGGCCACCTCCAAGACGCCCATCTGTGAAGAGATGGGCGACGTCTCCAAGTTGGGATCTTGGATAAAGAGCAGGCTGAAATGTGTTTGCGCGCCGGTGTTTAGCTCCACGCCGCTCTCCCAGCTCAAGGCGCTGTCGGTGAAGTCGCTGTCGCCGAGGAGGGGGGGGACCTGGCCCGCTGTGGGTGACAGCTGATACTGGGAGAAGCCATAGCCCGCGCGGTTGACGATATAGAGGGCGCGCATGGTCGGCAGGAGGAGCCCCAGATCGAGCTTCCACTTCAAGTACAGCTCGCCGCCGCGCCGCCCCAAGCCATACAGGGGCGTCTCGATCCGATGAAGGCGGCCGCCGAGGGCGATGAGGTTATGTGGATCACCCCCCACGTCGAGCCAGTGGCCGCGCAGGAGATACGCGCCCATGTCCAGATCGGCGCGGCGCGTGTTCATGCCCGCCTCCAAGGCGACGCTGGGGCGGGCATAAGCCCAGCCTGAGCTGAGATCGAGGGCGGCGCTCATGTGATGACGAAAGAGGGTGAGCTGATCGCCGGTATAGCGATAGGCCAAGCTGAGCTGGGCGCTGCGCAGGCGCGTGTTATCGGGCTCGAAGGGGCGATCCCCCTTAAAGGCGCCCAGCACATCGGCGCCCCAGGAGCCCAAGAACAGCAGCGCGCCGGTGCGCCCCATGCCGTTGCTGAGCCAGCCGTAGGCGCCGTCGCCGTCGCTGACCTCCTCGATGATCTCCCCTGCGGCGATGAGCGCCAGGCCCAGCGCCTCGATGAGCAGGAGCTTCAGCGCGCTCTCTTTGCGATCGATCTTGTAATGCCCCGCCCCGTGGAGGAGCAGACCTGGCCCCAGGGCGATGAGCCCCGCCAGGGCGGAGCCGGGCGCCTCCTCAACGCGAGGCTGATAGCCATCCTCGGCGGCGCGCTGAATGGGCGTGGCGTTATAGAGCGCGAGGTGCAAGAGCGCCAAGCGCGCGAGGGTGAAGATCAACCGTTTCCCAGTCTCTTGGCGAGCCCTGTATAGCGGCTGAGCCCTCCATCGTTCTTTACCGCGCGCCGCAGCGCGGTGGTCTGACCGACGATGATGACCAAGCTACGCCCGCGCGTGACCGCCGTATAGAGCAAATTGCGCTGCTGCATGATCCAGTGTTCATTGAGGATGGGCACGATCACGGCGGGGTACTCGCTGCCTTGGCTCTTATGCACGGAGCAGGCATAGGCCAAGAGCAGATCATTAAGCTCCTCGGGGCGATAGAGGACGCGGCGGGCGTCGAAGGCGACGATGGCGCCCTCATCCACCCGCGCCACGATGCGCCCCAGATCGCCGTTGAAGACCTCCTTGTCATAGTCATTGCGCACCTGCATGACCTTATCGCCGACGCGGAAGGCGCGCTGATCGGCGATCAGCGCCCCGTCGGGGTTGAGCTGGGCCTGCAAGGTGAAGTTCAGCCGCTCCGCGCCGCAGACGCCACGGTGCATTGGGGTCAAGACTTGGATGTCTTCGGTGGGATCGAAGCCGAAGCGCTTGGGGATGCGCTCGGTGACGAGGCGACCGATGACATCGAGGGCCTGCTCAGAGTCCTGCACGGAGACGACGTAGAAGTCGCTGGCCCCCTCGGGCGAGGTGGGGATGTAACCGGAGAGGATGCGATGGGCGTTGACGACGATCTGACTCTCGCGGGCTTGGCGGAAGACGCGGGTGAGGCGCACGGAGGGGGCGCCGCCGCTGAGGAGATCGCTGAGGATCTGCCCTGCGCCCACGGAGGGGAGCTGATCGGCATCGCCGACGAGGATCAAGCGCACGTCGGGGGGCAGGGCGCGCAGCAAGGCCAAGAAGAGGGCCTGATCGATCATCGACACCTCATCAATGATGATCACGCCTGCCTCTAGGGGGTTCTCCTCATCGCGGCGAAAGCCACCGGCGGCGGGGGTGTACTCCAACAGGCGATGCAGGGTCTTGGCGGTCATATCGGTGGCCTCGGCCAGCCGCCGCGCCGCCCGCCCGGTGGGCGCGGCCAAGGCCACGTCCTCGCCGAAGAGGAGGGTGAGGGCATGAATGATCGTGGTCTTGCCCGTGCCGGGGCCGCCGGTGATCAACAAGAAGCTGCGCGCGCAGGCCTGCTCAACGGCCTCACGCTGCCGGGGATCGAGATCGATCTCGCTGTAATCATCCAGATCGGTGGTGTCGATCTCCTCGACCTCACGGGCCAACAGAGCGCGCACGCGCAAGCCGATCTCCACCTCATTCTCATAAGCGCGGCGCAGATACACCGCGTCGCCTTCTTGGATTAGCTTACCTGCCGCCAGTAACTCATCGAGGCGCGCGGGCGCCCACAGCCCGTGCAAGAGGGCCTCAGCGCGCTCCAAGAGCGTCTCACGAGGCAGATAGACATGCCCCTCACCCGCAGCCTCCTTGAGCAAGTGGATCAGCGCCGCGCCCACTCGGAGCGGATCGCCCTCCTCGAAGCCCACGGCGCGGGCGATCTTATCGGCGGTGATAAAGCCGATCCCGCTCATCTCCTGGGCTAAACGATAAGGATTTTGGCGAATGATGGTAACGGCCTGCGCCTGATAACGCTTCCAGATACGATTAGAGAGATTAACGCTAACGCCATGCCCTTGAAGATAGACCAAGGTCTCACGATGTGCCTGCTGAGAAGTCAAGACATCTTGAATCTCAAGACAGCGCTTAGGGCCAATACCGGGCACCTCTGATAACTGCTCAGGCTGCTCTTGAATGATCTTAAGAGTATCAGGGCCAAAGCGATCTACGAGGCGCTTAGCGAGGCTGGGACCGATGCCACGGATGCGGCCGCTGGAGAGGTAGGCGAGGATACCCTCTCGGCTCAGGGGCAGGAGGGGATAACCGGAAGAGACCTTAAACTGCGCGCCGTGCTGAAGCGTGAGGGTGTTGCGCCCCTTGAGGCGCACGCGTTCACCCACTTGCAGCCCGGTCAGCGGCCCCACGACGCGCACGGGAGAGCCCGAGTCTGGGCGCAGCATCGCCACCGCGAAGGACTCATCGTCGTTGGTGAAGACAAAGCGCTCAAGGATGCCTTCGATGATCTCTTCTGTGGGCACGAACTTCATCACGGGTTCTTTGGACCTGATTTGACCACCATGTATAGCACAACTCCGCCGAGGTCACGATTCAATCGTACCGTGCTCAGGTGTACCGAGATCGCCCGTGCTTATGCGTGATGATCGTTGAGATCGGCGATGAGATCAGGGGCGGGGGGCGGGGCTGACGGCGGGGCTAAAGCTCGAGGGCGGGGCTGACGGCCAGGCAGCGATCGAGCGCGTTGAGGATCTCCACGCGGCCATAGCCATGGATGACATACTCTGCCTGAACGCCGTGGGGGTTGCCCTGGGCGGCGTCCATGACCTTCTTCGAGATCTTGTGGCTTAAGAAGCTGAGGATGATGAGGACATAGTCCACGCCGCCATAGTTGATGCTATCAACCAAAGAATCGACTTGCCGTGTACCCCCATTGCGAGATGTCTCCACCCAATCAATCTTTGAGTTCGGTAAAATTTTATTAAGCCAATTAAGCAAATCTTGGCGACGATCACCGCCTACGAGCGTAATCTTTTTATCAATAAAGCTGCTAGAATTGATATACTCCTCAGTCGTCTTTAAATTTGATTGATACTCTTCTAATTTTCTATCAAATTTTCTAATTTTTGATCTAAGCTGTCTAAGCTCAGAGCCTTCTAATAAATCAACGTAACGTGGGAGCATTGAGATCAATCGAACGTCGCCATAACTCATGCCATTTTTAAGCATATTTAAAACAAAATCACGAACGACAGTTCCATCTTCATCATTTGATACAAGCTGATCAAGCTCATCCAAAGCGCGCTCTGGATTAAAAGACTCTTTCGCGAGCGCTTTCTTAGACTTAGGTGGACTAAGGAAATAATCATCAAGCTCATTTTTAAGCAATAAAATTGTATTTTTCCAATTGTTTTGCATAAAAAGCCTCGAATTTAAGGCTTCTTTATCAACGACAGAGATTTTATCATTAAGTTCTCTCAGCAAACTATCAAGCGCGCCATCACCTTGAGCATGAGAAGGACGATGGCGCCGAGAGACGGACTTCAAATACTCAACGCGTGCGCGAATATAATGATAAATTTTGATCATTATATCTGTACTCAGATTGCGCCAAGATGACACAAAGTAATTCTTACCGATGAGCGATTGAACGCGGCTATACTCCCTTGAAAACGCTGAAATACTGTCAATTTCAACGGGCGTATCCTCGCTGACATCGCGCCAAATCTCATGCGCCTGAACCAAATCAACAACAACAGATGGTGTCTCAACCACCTCCTCTTTCAGCTCACCGGACACCTTGGCGTTGAACAGTGCTTTAAAGTGCTCAACATCCGCAGCCTCAGCGACGGGCTCGGCGATGGGCTCGGCGGGCGGCGTGACCTCGGCGATGGGCTCGACCTCAGCGGCGGGCGCGACGGGCGGCGTGGGCTCGACGGGCGGCGTGGGCGCGGCGATGATCTGCGGCGGGGGCGCCTCAAGCGCGACGGCGGGCGACACCTGGGCCTCATCCACGGGCGGAGCGACGCTCAGCTCTTGAGGATAAATGAGATGATCAAGCTCATTTAATTGATAAAGCTGAAAGACCTTAAGCCCTAGATCTTGAATCGACTCCTTAAACTGCGCATTAAGCAGCTCATGACTTTTAAAATCGGCGCAGACGCCCATCGCGCCGCGAGAAGCCCCCAAGCCCTCCTGAACTTGACGCCACCTTAGCTCAGCGAGCTGAAGGCTCTGAAAGATAGAGCGAAACGCATCGCTGGAGTTTGAACCTTTAGATTTGCTCATGAAGCTGCCTCTCATTCATCAAATACAAGACATCGCTTAACGCACGAGCATGAGAAGCCGTCTGAAGCCTCGTCTCCCAGGGTGGACATCAAGGCGCTCCCCAGCCCAAGGCCCATAGAAGCACAGCGCGCAGGGCTTGAGAAGCCACTTTCTTTGAGCACACAGCGCCATTGATCACCGGCGAGCCCCAGCGTTAGGCTCACGCGACCCATCAGCGAGGTGAGCCTCATGACCTCTGACCCCGCGCGCGGCGCGCTGCGTGTGCTGCTGCTTGACGATCTCGGCGCCGAGGCGGGCGCGCTGACCCCCTTGGAGCGCGCCTTGAGCAAGGAAGGCGCCTCGGTCCGCCGCCCGCGCCTCGGCGGCGAGCCCAGCTACCTCAAGCACACGCGCTGGTTGGACTGGATGGGCGCGGCGCGGCGCGCCTTTGACGCGCTGATCGAGGACGGCGCGGCCCAAGGCGCCACGGCGCACATCGTCGGCGCGGGGGTCGGCGCGCTCTTAGGCTTTGCCTTAGCCCATGAGCGCGGCGCGCGTGTCGCCAGCGTCGCCCTCATCGCCGCCCCGGTGCGCCTGCGCGTCGAGAGCCAAGCTCTCTTGCGCCTGGTTGGGCGTGGGCCGCTGCGCCACGCCTTACCGCAGGGGGCCCTCGCCGCGCTCTCCAAGCGCCTGGGCCGCCCAGATCCCACGCTGGCGTTGCCCCTCAGCGTCGCCTTAGAGATCCACGAGGCCTTGCCCTTGATCTGGGATCGCGCCGATCGCACCCGCGCGCCGATCCTCCTCCTCCATGGTCGCCGTGATCGCCGCGCGCCCGTGGAGGGGATCGAGGCCTTCTTCAGCGCGCTCAAGACCCCTAAGCGCCAGATCAAGATCTACCCCCGCGCCGACCACCAGCCGCTGCGGGGTCTAGAAGCGGCGCAGGTCTTGGCCGATCTTCAAGGGCATTTCAGGGCTCACGAGGCACCGTGAGCGGCTTTGTGATTGTCAGCGCGCGTGTGAGGGGTGATACTTTTGCCGACATCAGCAATGGTGTCTACTGAAATGGAGGGTTCATGTTCAGCCTGAAACTCAAAGTCCCGCTCATCGTCGTCAGCGCGATGATCCTGTTTACGGCGGGGCTCCTTTATGTGGATTACCAAGGCAAGTTGGAGCTGATTGAGCTCAACAAGCAATCCACGTTGGAGGGCCTCGTCAAGCAATTCCACTCCGAGGTGGAGCTGACCACCCAGGGCGCCGAGGCGCGCGCGGAGCTGGTGGCCAACGTCAAAGAGATCAAGACGCTCTTTCGCAAGGGCGTAGACGCCATCGACAACCCGGCCCCCGCCAAGGTCGAGGCGGCCCCGGCCAAGGTCGAGGAGGCCCCCGCCCCCGCCAAGAAGCCCAAGCGGGGGAAGAAGCCCGCCGAAGAGGAGGAGGCCCCCGCCGTCGCCGAGGCGCCTGAAGCCGCGCCGCCCGTAGAGACCGTCGAGGCCCTGCGCCAGCGGCTGATCGACGAGCTAAACGACACGCGCCAGATCCAAGAGGCGCGCTACGGCGTGGTCCAAGCGCAGTTCCACCGCGCGCCGGCCTTGAGCTACTACCGACTCCACGATCCCAAGAAGTGGAACGATGATCTCAAGAGCTTCCGCTTTACCGTCCTTGATGCCAACGCCCAGAACAAAGCTGTCTCAGGACCTGAGTTGGGCCGTGGAGGTCTAGGGATCCGCGCGGTGGTCCCGGTAAATGATGAAAAAGGACAAATTGGCACGTTTGAATTTGGAATGCAATTTAAGCCTATACTTGAAAGGCTTAAAGCCTCACATAAAGCAGAAATCAGCCTGCTTTTGGACGCGAGCTTACAAAAAAACATCACCTGGGAGAAGTGGCGGGACGAGGCAGGGGTTGACATTGGCAACTTCAAGCATGTTTTCAGCACGGACGCGGCGCGGCTGGCCTCGCTGCTCGACGCTGAGACCCTCAGCGGCGCCACGGAGCAGCGCCTCTTCAGCCGCATCTCCAGCAAGCGCGAGTTTGGCGTCATCCTCTCGCCGCTCAAGGACTTCTCGGGCAAGCGGATTGGCGTCATCGCCATCGCGCGCGACTTCAGCGAATTTACGCAGATCGTGGACGCCTCCACCCGCAACGCGCTGATCCTGTTCCTCGTCGGCGTGCTGGTGCTCACGATCCTGGTCTTCTTGGTGTTGAACCTCACGATCCTCTCCCCCATCGCCACGATCACCAAGGCGGCGGACCGCGTGAGCCTGGGCGACTTAGAGTCTCAGATGCAGATCAAGGGCGAGGATGAGATAGGACAGCTCACGGCGAGCTTCGAGCGCATGAGGATCAGCCTCTCCAAAGCCATGAGCGCGTTGGAAGAAGAGTAAAGGGAGATATTTAAGATGACGATTAGCCTGAAAGTCAAAGTCCCCCTTGCTGTTGTGTCAGCGATGTCATTGCTGACCGCCGCGCTGCTCTATGTGAACTATCAAAGCAAGCTGGAGTTGATTGAGGTCAACAAACAGACGACGCTTGAGAGCCTCGCCAAGCAATTTCACTCCGAGGTGGAGCTGACGACCAAGGACGCCGAGGCGCGCGCCGAGCTTGTAGCCAACATCAGCTTGATCAAGCGGCTCTTCCGCCAGGGTGTGAACCTGCGCAAAGGCAACGACCCCGCGCCGACGAAGGCGGGGGAAGAGACCAAGGCTTCCCAGGAGGCCAAGGCCGTGCGCGCGGCGCTGATCGACCAGCTCCATGACACCTACGTTGTGCAACAGGAGCGCTTCGGCGCGGTGCAGTCGCAGTTTCACCGCGCGCCAGCGACCAGCTACTACCGCCTCCATGACCCCAAGAAGTGGGACGATGATCTCAGCAGTTTTCGCTTTACGGTTCTTGAAGCCAACGAGAAGAACCGGATCTTCTCAGGCCCCGAAGTGGGTCGAGGTGGGCTTGGCATCCGTGGAGTGGTGCCGGTCAACGACAAAGAGGGCCAGATTGGCACATTTGAGTTTGGGTTGCGCTTCAAGCCGATCCTTGAGCGCCTCAAGGCGGCCTATGGGGTCGAAGTCAGCCTGCTGCTTGACGCCCGCGTACAGAAGAACATCACCTGGGAGAAGTGGCGTGACGAAGCGGGCGAGGACATCGGCGCCTTCAAGCACGTCTTCAGCACGGACGCGGCGCGGCTGGCGAGCCTCCTCAACGCCGAGGCGCTGGCCGATGCCAGCAAGGAGCAGGTGATCAGCGCCCAAGCCAGCGGCAAAGACTTTGGGGTCATGCTCTCGCCGCTCAAGGACTTCAACGGCAAGCGGATCGGCGTCATCGCCATCGCCAAGGACTTCAGCGAGTTTGAGCGCATCGCCCAAAACTCCCTGCGCAACGCGCTGATCCTCTTCGCGGCGGGGCTCTTCGTGCTCATCCTGCTGGTCTTTGGGCTGCTCAGCGTCACGATCCTTGGCCCCATCGACCAGATCACCCGCGCCGCCGACCGGGTGAGCCTGGGCGACCTAGAGAGCTCGATGCGCCTTGAGCGCAAGGACGAGGTCGGCCAGCTCTCGGAGAGCTTTGAGCGAATGCGCGTCAGCCTCTCCAAGGCGATGCAGGCGCTCGAAGAAGAGTAGCGCGTCAGCGTGGGGTCTCGCCCTCGCGGATCAAGAAGCGGTTACGCCAGATCTCCAAGATATCTCCCTTAAAATGAAGGCGAAAGCGCACGGTGCGATCGCGGGCGTCCACCTCCGATGAGGCGCCAAACTCGCCGCGTCCGGCGGCGACGAGCTTGCTCTTGAGGCGATCATGATAAACAGGCGAGAGGTGAGGCTGACCTGCTTGATTTTTATCAAAGAGATAATGAATCACCGCTTCGGCGCGATCTAAGCTCAAATCAAGGTTATGGAGGTCTTCACCTTCAGAGCTGGTGTGCCCCTCCACGACAATCCAGCGAATCTCCGAGTCAAACTCATCGGAGAGGACCACCGCGCCATAGACCTGGATAAATCCATCGAGGAATTCTTTAGCTTTTTTGGTTAAAACGCTCTGATTTTTCTCAAAAAAGAGCCCCTCATCCTTAATGATCACCTCGCCAGTCTCGCGATTGACCTCGGCGCGGATGCCCTGCGCTTGCAGCTTGCTCTCAATCTCACCCAGGCCCTTGATGACCAGCTCATAGCCAGAGACATGGACCTGAATGTATTGCTCAAAGGCCTTCGCTTTCTCCGCCTCCTGCTCGGCGCGCTTGGCCAACTCATCGGCGCGCTTGGCCGAGGCCTCGGCGCGGGCCTGAGCGGCTTCCATGCGCCCGCGCGCCTGAACGAGCTGAACGACGACGACAACGAACAGGGCGAGGACTAAGAGAAAGAGGGCAGACATCAGATCGCTGATAGAGAGCGAAAACGCCTCATTTTGGGTCACGCTCACGGGGGACTGAGCCCCTCTACGCGCGCGAAGGCTCATCAGTGGACCCGCCCGAGCAGGCCATTGATCTTTTCTTCGAGGATCTCATCCGTGAGTGAGACGATCTCATTAACAATAAGCTGCTGTTGAGGATTATTCATATCATTGATTGAGCCCAAGTTTGACTTCATTTCACTCAGATGAATTTCAATTTCTGGAATCATATCAAGTTTCTCTGAGATATGCTCAAGCAGCACAGCCTCACGGCTCCAAATCACAAAATAATTCTCAAAAAAATCTTCAAGTGACCGACGACAATCATTTTTAAAGCGATAAAGCACAGCAATTCTCCATGTCATCACTGCGGTGAACAACATCCCTAAGAGTGATGTCAAAAACGCAGTGCCCATCGAGCTAAAGAGCATCGAGGCGCCTGAAACAAGCGCCTCGGTGTCCGTGCTTTGTTGACCCGAGAGCGTCGAGTCAAGACCAGAGAAATACAGCCCCCATTGAATGCCTAAGAACGTGCCAAAGACACCCAGCATCGAGGCCAAGCCAGGGAGCACAAGCCCCCGATGCCCGGGCGAGGGGAACACCAACTCGGGCGCAGGGAGATCATCGACGCGGATAAAGAAGCCACGGTGGCGCGAAGGGACAATCTGATCAGGCTTGGGATCAACGGTGTCATCTTCAATGATATGCTTGAGGAGGATGGGCCACAGCGCGCCCACTTGATCTCGCTCAATCGGCTGCCCCAGCTTGAGCGCATGGAGGTGCTGCGCCAGGCGAGCCCAAGCGGCCCAGCGCGCTTGATACAAGCCGAGCGTCTCACGCCTCCAAGCGCGGAAGCGCAGCGACAAGAAGATCAGCACACTCAAGATGATGAGCGTCAGCCACAGCGTGGTGGGCAGCCCTAAGAACTTCATCGCGAAATCCCTGTGCGGTTGATGGCCGATTTAGGCCACAGCGAGGCGCGAAAGGCAAGGCTGAGAGCGCAAATGGAGAGGGCGCATTGGTTTTTCCAGCGGCCCCCATCTTCGATTCGCCTTAGTCGCTCAGGCTTGCAGCACTGGCGACTCGGCGCCTCTACGATGGGCGCTTGACTCGTCGTGATTTCACCTCACTGCCCCTATGATGGCGTTCTACGTAATCGCATGTCAAGGGTTCGAGTGTTCAGGTGCCAAGGGAGACCTGGCGAGGCGAAAGCCCAAGTTGCCGCGCACGAACACGGGCGTGTTCCCGCGGCGGTCGGCCGCACGGCAGTACTGGGCGTAGTTGAGCCAACTACCACCACGGTAGACGCGCTCGGAGCCTGGCATTTGTTCAGTGTCAAACCTCGGGCTGCTTTCTTCGTTGCCAGATGCTGTCTTGTACAAGTTTTCTTTGTACCAATCGAAGCACCATTCCCATACATTGCCGTGCATATCAAAGAGCCCCCATGGATTCGCTCGCGTCTCCTTTTTTGAGGCGTCAGGCGGCGCTTCATCCACAGGGTGTGTCTCCTCCGAGTTGCCGTCATACCAACCCACCCGCTTCAGGTCCGCCTCACTGTCCCCGCTCCAATACCGCGTCTTGGTCCCCGCTCGACAGGCAAACTCCCATTCCGCCTCTGTGGGCAAGCGATAGCCATTGCGGTTGGGGATGCGCTTTACGGATTTGATTGTCTGCCCCTCTTTATTGACCTCATAGGCCGCGTCCAAGCCGTGCTTGTTCGACAGCGCGTTGCAGAACATCACCGCGTCAAACCAGCTCACCTTCTCGACGGGGCGCGCTTGGGCGTTCGTCCCCGAGGCAAACGAGCTTGGGTTATGCCCCATCACTTCCTGATACAGCCACTGCGTCACCGGCGCCGTCATCATCTCAAAGCGCTCATTCAGCTTTACCCAATGCTTGGGCCTCTCATCAGGAAACGCCTGATTGTCCTCCTTCTCCTCCGCGCTGCCCATCGTAAACACCAGACCATCCGACGGCGACGGCGGGATCATCACCATCTCGGGCACGAGCGTCTTCCAATTTGGCTGCATCGCCCCTGGTTTGGGCCGCACGGAAGCGGGTTTGCTCGGCGCGGGCG
>JAHJCH010000162.1 GCA_018813065.1 Myxococcota bacterium | reverse complement strand
CGGACTTCATCCGCTCAAGGCGGACAGGCCGGAGCAAAGAAATAAATCTGCGAAGCGGATTTTTTCTGCAGCGGAGCGCCTGCCCCAGCGGGCGATTCATCGCGCGCTGGGGTGATGGCCGAGAAAATGTCACAACTAAAGCTTTTAGAAAACCCTAGAAAAAAATCGCCGAGGGCGAAGAATGCCAGCCATCGAGACGACCCGCTGGAGGGTGTGGATGGACTACCAATACGACGTGATCGTCATCGGCTCGGGGCCGGGGGGCGAGGGCGCGGCGATGAAGGCGATCAAGGCGGGCCTCAAGGTCGCCGTGGTTGAGCGCTATGTGCAAGTGGGCGGCTCATGCACGCACTGGGGGACGATCCCCAGCAAGTCTTTGCGCCACGCCATCCAGCGGGTCTGCGAGTTTAGAGAAGATCCGCTGCTGCGGGGCATGTGCAAGGCGCTGCCGAGCTTCCCTGACCTGCTGAGCACCGCCTCCTCGGTCATCCAAAAGCAAGCGCGGCTGCGCCAGGGCTTTCATGAGCGCAACGGGGTGGACTTGATCGAGGGCCACGCCTGCTTTATCGACGAGCACACCGTGGAGGTGACGGGCGCCCTGGGGCTCGTCGAGCGGATCAGCGCCGCCTACTTCATCATCGCCACGGGCTCGCGGCCCTACCACCCGCCCTTTATCGACTTCAACCACCCTCGCGTCTTCGACGCCGACACGATCCTCACCCTCGACCGCACGCCGCAGTCCATCTTGATCTACGGCGCGGGCGTCATTGGCTGCGAGTACGCCTCGATCTTCCGCAACCTCCAGATCAAGGTCGGGCTGATCAACACCCGCGACCGCCTGCTGGAGTTCCTCGACGACGAGATCGTAGACGCGCTGGCCTATCACCTGAGAGAGAAGGGCGTGCGGGTGCGCCACAGCGAGAGCGCCTCGCGGCTGGAGGCCAACGACGAGCGGATCATCCTGCACCTCAAGTCGGGCAAACGGATTCAAGCCGACGTGCTCCTGTGGGCCAACGGCCGCAGCGGCAACACCCACAACCTGGGGCTGGAGGTCATCGGGCTCAAGCCCAACCACCGGGGCCAGCTCGACGTGGACAGCCACTACCGCACCGCGTTGCCGCACATCTACGCCGTCGGCGACGTCATCGGCTGGCCGGGCCTCGCCAGCGCCGCCTACGACCAAGGCCGCTTCGCCGCAGGCCACGTCATCAGCGGCGCCGACAGCGCGCCGATCCGCGACATCCCCACGGGCATCTACACCACCCCGGAGATCAGCTCCGTGGGTCGCACGGAGCGCGAGCTGACTGAGCAGAAGGTGCCCTACGAGGTCGGCCACGCCTTCTTCCGCACGCTGGCCCGCGCGCAGATCACGGGGCAGACGGTGGGGATGCTCAAGATCCTCTTCCACGCCGACACGCTGGAGATCCTCGGCATCCACTGCTTTGGCGACCAAGCCTCAGAGATCGTCCACATTGGCCAAGCGATCATGTCCCAGCCGGGCGAGGCCAACACGCTGATGTACTTTGTCAACACCACCTTCAACTACCCCACCATGGCCGAGGCCTACCGCGTCGCCGCGCTCAACGGGCTCAACCGCCTGGTAGACCTCTAAAAAAAACCGCTTAACGCTCAGCCGCGCTGACTGGTGAAGTAATCCGCGCGCTCATGAAACAGCACGTTAAAGCTGGTCAGCGTGCCATAACAGCGGCGCAGATAAGCGCACATGGCCCCGCCCTCATCGGCGGCGATGTGTGGGTGAGCGGAGAGATGGGCTTCGAGGGTCAAGAGGGCGTCGCGGACGCGGACGAGGCGGAAGAAGAAGGTCGGGAGGGGCTCGCGGATGACCAAGGCCCCGGCTTCAAAGAGGGCCTCCCCGCCCGCCCAGCGATCGGCGAGGGGCGGCGGCGGCAGGGTCAGGGCGCGCGCGGCCAGCTCATCGAGCAAGCCGAGGAGGGCGCCGAGGCCCTCGGAGGGGGCCTGTGGGGGGGGGCACCAGCCGCTGCTCATGTGCAAGATCGCCCGCTGAGCCTTGAGCAAGTGCTGATGAAGATCGAGGCGCTCGCCGTCCTGAAGCTGGGGGAGGGTGTTGATCTTCTGCTCCAAGACGCGGAGGTTATCGCGGATCATCACCATCTTATGCAGCAGCTGATCGAGGGGCATGGCCTTGGGCTTGAGCGCCTCATCGGTGGGGACAAAGGTCAGCGTCCCGCCGGTGAAGCCGCGCCCCAGGGGCTGACCGACCTCCGCCGTCGCCACCAGGGCGGCGGCCAGGGCGAGCTTGAGATCCTCGGGGGCCAGGGCGCGGAGGGTCAGGGCCAGGGTCGCGGCGTCGATCTCGGGGGGGCGAGGATCGACGCCCTGGGACGCACCACGGCGGCTCGGGGCGGCCTTACGCTTTGGGGGCGCCGTCGCCTCGCCCTGGGCGGCGAAGGCGCCACAGGCCCGCGTTGACGCGCGCAGCACCCCCATGCGCTTCTCCAGGCGACACTCACCGACATCGGCGGCGTCATCCCGCTGGGTCTTGACGCGGAAGTAGCGACAGCGCTCACAGGTCCTGTCCATCAAAGCTCCTTCTCGCTCAGCGACAGAGGGGATGAGGTTACGAGAGGGCTCAAGCCTTGTGAACTCAAAACGCCCGCTCTATCCTCGCCCGCCACCACACGAGGACCCCCGTTGAAACGCACCGCCTACATCAACCTCTGCTTCTGGCTCACCCTCATTGGGGTCGGCGTCGCCTTGGCGCTCAAGTACACCCAGACGCCGGAGGCGCCGGGGCGCGCGGGGCTCTCCCTGTTGGCGCCGATCTTCTTCGTCATCGCCGCCAAGCGCGCCAGCCACAGCCGCGCCTCGGGGCCATTGGCCACGGTGGGGCTCCTCTTCGCCGGGCTGGCGGTCTACGCGGTGCTGACGGGCGCCGCTTTGCACTCAGCGCCAGCGCCCTCCACGGCGCCCTCGGCGCGCCCCGTTGACGCCGCGCCGCAGCCCCCCACGCGAGGTCAGCGGGGGTGATCTGGTGTGAGATCGACGTCGGCGCGTTATCGGAGAACATGCGCGCCTTTCGGCGGCTGATTGGCCCTACGCCGATCCTGGCCCCTGCCGTCAAAGCCAACGCCTACGGCCACGGCTTGACCCTCGCCGCGCGCGCCTTCCTTGAAGGGGGCGCCGACTGGCTGTGTGTCCACAGCGTAGACGAGGCTTCGGCGCTGCGCGCGGCGCAGATCACGGCGCCGATCTATGTCATGGGGCCGATCCCGCTCGACGATCTCCCCCGCGCCGCCGCCTTGGAGGTGCGCGCCGTCGCCTACAACCGTGAGATGATCACGCGCTTAGGCGAGGCGGGGCTGAAGATGCGCCTGCACCTCAAAATTGAGACGGGCAACCACCGCCAGGGGCTTGAGATCCCCTCGGCGTTGGCGCTCGCCGACCAGATCGCGGCCACGCCGGGGCTGACGCTGGAGGGGATCGCCAGCCACTTCGCCGACATCGAGGACACCACCGATCACAGCTACGCCCGGCTCCAACTGACGCGCTTCAACGAAGCCCACGCCGCGCTCAGGGCGCGGGGTCACGCGCCGGCGATGCGCCACCTCTCCAACACCGCCGCGACGCTGCTGTGGCCGGATCAGCGGATGGACATGGTGCGGGTGGGCATCGGCGCCTATGGGCTCTGGCCCTCCGCCGAGACGCGGATCGCCGCCGCGCTGGTGGGCCGCGCCGATCCGGGGCTGCGCCCGGCGCTGATATGGAAGACGAGGGTGGGGCAGATCAAGGCCATCCCGGAGGGCGCCTATGTTGGCTATGGGCGGACCTTCCAGGCGACGCGCCCCACGCGGCTGGCGGTCCTGCCGGTGGGCTACTACGACGGCTATGACCGGGGGCTGAGCAACCTCGCCCATGTGCTCATCCGGGGGCGGCGGGCGCCGCTGCGTGGTCGGGTGTGCATGAACCTGATCATGGTGGACGCCACGGACATCCCCGAGGTCTGCTTAGAGGATGAGGTGGTCTTGCTGGGCGCCCAAGGCGAGGCGGAGATCACCGCCGAGGCCATGGCGGGCTGGGCGCACAGCATCAACTACGAGATCATCACGCGGATCGCCGCCCACGTCCCGCGTCGAGCCACGCGCGCGCCCGCCGAGAGGCCCGCCATCGAGGCCCGCGCCTACCGCCCCCCGCGCCCCTAAAATCTCGCCCCGCGTGCTCTAGGTGTGTATACCTAGCGCCGAAAAGAGGCGGCTTAACTCACGAAACAGTCCTGGAGAGGTGAGCGATGAAGACAAGATCGCTGCTCGGCGCGCTCTGCGGCGCGCTGCTCATCAGCTTGAGCGCCGCGCGCGCCCAAGACATCCAAAACTTTGAGCCTGCGGTGGGCTCATGGAATTACTTCAGCGTCGAGGGCGCCCAGATCGGCCCAGCGGGCCAGCTGGTCCCCTCGCTCTACATCAACTATGGGCACAAGCCCTTGGCGCTCAAAGACAAAGACGACAAGGTGCTCAAGGAGATCATCAACGGGCTGACCACCTTTGATCTCCTCGCCAGCTACAGCATCAACGACCGCTTTGAGGTGGGCATCGCCGTGCCGCTCAGCCTGATCAGTGAGGGCGACGGCCTCAAGGACTACGGGGCCGAGGGGGGCTTCGCGCTCCACGACATCCGGCTGATCCCCAAGGCGCATCTCTATGGCGGCGAGGGCGACCTGTTCCAGCTGGCCTTCTCGATCCCCATCGCGCTGCCCACGGGCGACGCCAAGAAGTTCGCGGGCGACGACACCACCAGCATCCAGCCGAGGATCATCGCCGAGCTGGATCTCAAGGCGGCGCGGCTCGCCGCCAACGTGGGCTACCGCTACCGGATGGACAACCCCAAGGCCAAGGGGATCGAGCTGACGAGCGACCTGACCTACGGGGTGGGCGCGGCGGCGCCCTTGGGGCACAAGGACTGGGTGGGGATCGCCGAGGTCTTCGGCGCGGCGCCCTTCTCTGAGGCGGGCTCGGGCGACATGAGCACCAAGCCCTTGGAGATGGAGCTGGGCGTGCGTCACTTCACCTCATGGTGTGGGGTCTTCAACCTGGGCGGCGGCCTGGGCCTCATCGACGACTACGGCAGCCCCGAGTTCCGCGCCTTCGCTGGCTTTGGCTGGCACTGCCGCAGCAAGGACCGCGACGAAGACGGCGTGCCCAACGACGTGGATCAGTGCCCGGAGATCCCCGAGGACCGCGACGGCTTTGAGGACAACGACGGCTGCCCTGACGAGGACAACGACAAGGACGGCATCCTCGACAAGGCCGACAAGTGCCCCAAGAAGGCCGAGGACATGGACAACTTTGAGGACAACGACGGCTGCCCTGACGAGGACAACGACAAGGACGGCGTCAAGGACGGCGACGACAAGTGCCCGCTGATCGCCGAGGACAACGACAAGTTCGAGGACGAGGACGGCTGCCCTGACGAGGACAACGACAAGGACGGCATCAAGGATGGGGACGACAAGTGCCCGATGCAGGCCGAAGACCCTGACAAGTTCCAAGACGAGGATGGCTGCCCCGACTTAGACAATGACAAGGATGGTGTCCCTGACGCCCAGGACAAGTGTCCGCTCCAGCCTGAGGTGATCAACGGCGTGGACGATGAGGACGGCTGCCCTGATGAGGGCGAGAGCAAGGTCAAGCTGACGACGGAGAAGATTGAGATCCTCGACAAGGTCTTCTTCGACACGGGCAAGAGCATCATCCAAGAGAAGAGCTTTAACATGCTCAACCAGGTGGCGGCGACGCTCAAGGCCAAGACGGAGATCAAGAAGCTGCGGATTGAGGGTCACACGGACAACCGAGGCAAGGCGGCGGACAACCTCACGCTGTCCCAGAACCGCGCGCGGGCGGTCTACCGTTACCTCATCAGCCGGGGCGTTCAAGAGGGGCGCTTAGAGTTTGAGGGTTACGGCAGCGACAAGCCCTTGGTGCCGCATAAGCAGCGCGGCGCGGCGGAGAAGAACCGCCGTGTGGAGTTCAGCATTCTTGAGCAAGAGGGCCTGGCGGTAGAGGCCGCGCCTGCGGCCAAGGAGAAGACCCCGGTCAAGAAGAAGAAGACCCCGGTCAAGAAGAAGAAGACGGGGCAGAAGTAAGCACCGCGCGGAGGGCGCCCATGAGATGAGAGGTCCACGACCTCTAGGGGGCGGTGTGGACATCGCTGGGCTTGGCGTGGTCGCGTGAGGGCATCGAGGCAGTTTTTGAGCATATATCTATATCGTCAGACCTGATCTTGTGTTCCATCAAAGCGCATGAATGGCGCTCATTCTTAACAAAAAAAACGTGAAGCCAACCTGCGTTTACGTTTTTGGAATAGAGGCTGCGGCCTTGGCTACAGATCCAGAGGCGAAGGCGGCTCTGGATCTGATTACCGAGGATGAGACGCGCCACGCCGGTTGCATTTTTAACTCTTTGAGCACTCTCCTTCAAATAGATAGAACGATCGGCCTTAAGAATTTCATATACGGTCTTAATGTACTTCTTATTTATTATAAGGCCAAATGACTTCAAATTGTGTCTTCGTTCAAGAAGCCTTATAATTTCTTTTAGTAGAATCAGATGTTTATTAATAAAGCTATACTCAATTTCGCGATAAGCAAAGATTTGTGCCTTTAAAGTAAAAGTATCAACATGTGACATAACAATAAATGGAATAGACCCTCTGTGTAAATATCTGTGTAAAGATGATGATTTTAACAGCGCTTCTAAACAAATAAAAATCTCATGAAATTTATAAAATTGTTCAAGATGAACATCAAAAATAGCGTATCCTTCTCTGAAAAAAAGCCAACTATGTTCTAATGGCACCATGAAATCTCTATGTTTAAATTTCGATAAATAAATTGCTAGTGTTTCAAAACGTCTTTTTTCTAGAGTTTTTAATCCTTTAATTGTTTTTTCTAGAGTTTTTAATGCTTTGGTTGTTTTTTCTAGAGTCTTTAATGCTTTAGCTGTTTCAAGACGTCTTTCTAGAGTTTTTAATCCTTTAATTGTTATTTCTAGAGTTTTTAATGCTTTAATTGTTTTAAGACGTCTTTCTAGAGTTTTTAATGCTTTAATTGTTTTAAGACGTCTTTCTAGAGTTTTTAATGCTTTAATTGTTTTAAAACGTCTTTCTAGAGTTTTTAATGCTTTAATTGTTTTAAAACGTCTTTCTAGAGTTTTTAATGCTTTAGTTGTTTTTTCTAGAGTTTTTAATGCTTTAGTTGTTTTTAGACGTATTTCTAGAGTTTTTAATGCTTTAATTGTTTCAAGACGTCTTTCTTCTAGAGTTTTTAATGCTTTAATTGTTTCAAGACGTCTTTCTTCTAGAGATTTTAATGCTGGAATTCTTATAAGACGTTCTTCTTCTAGAGTTCTTAATTCTTGAATTGTTTCAAGACGTCTTTCTAGAGTTTTTACTGCTTTAATAGGCGTATTCATCAACTGTTCTGGATAAATTGGGGGGATAAGTTCATCCAAGTATCCTGGATGAATTCTGTGAGTTCCCAAGTATCCTGGATGAATTCTGTGAGTTCTGATTTTAGAAGGAAGATCAAATGATCTTTCAAGTTTTCTTGTAATATTTTTCCAAGGTATCGAAGGTATCGCATAGAGTTGATTAGATATAGACAATAAGATTAAAAAAAAGATTAGTTTTATTCGCATAGTTATTTCCTTGTTAATTTAAAGAGGATAGGACTTACGCACTTGGCAATTTAAGCGTGTAGGTTGGTGTAGTCCGATATGTTCTAATTGCCTCGCGTATGATTTCCAGTTTCATTTCGACGAGCCGAAGATAGACCCCCCCCTCCCCGCTTCAAGCGAAATTTTTCGACTCGACGGGTGGACTTGCTACGTCCAAAAAGAGGGGGCCCGTTAGACACATCCAAGATGTTGGGCGAGTTCGAGGACCATATCATACTCACGTTGTAGGTGAGGCCCGTGCCTCATCAGCGCCTTGTAGAGTGCGATGGCCTCTCGGAACCAAACGCAACTCTTCTCTCGCGCTCCGCTCAACATCAAGATTCCCCCCAGGTTGTACAGCCCGATGGCGAGCCCGCGTGTAGGCGCGGGGCGGGCGTTGGCGGCATGTCGGCGCTCTTGGGCGCTCGCCGACGCCGACAGCGACGCCAGCGCGCGGAATAACTCAACCGACTCGGTGTGGTGAGTGACCGCTTGCGTGGGGTCACCTGCCATAAGCAGCGCCCTGCCGATGTTGCCGAGGGCGCTGGCGAGTTCGCGTGTAGGCGCGGGGCGGGCGTTGGCGGCATGTTGGCGCTCTTGGGCGCTCGCCGACGCCGACAGCGACGCCAGCGCGCGGACAAGTTCGACCTCCTCGGTGTGGTGAGTGACCGCTTGCGTGGGGTGACCTGCCGACACCAGCGCCGAGCCGAGCCTGCCGAGGGCGATGGCGAGGGCACGGACCACACTGGGAGTGTTCTTTATGCTCTCGGCGAGTTGGTCAGCGCTGGGCCTTCCACCCGAAGGCCAACCAAGCAGCGCCTGTTGGTTGGCGATATGTTGCTCAAGCAGGCGATAAAAGGCGCGCCACGCCTCGTGAGGCACGGCGTGGTTAAAGTGCTCCTCGAAACGTTCCCAGACCCGCTCAATCAGCCGATCTTTACGAGCGCGGTCGATCCTCTCCCCCTCAGCCCCGAGTTGAAGACAGGTGGCTAAGAGCCCCGGCTGCTCAAGGGCAGCTTCAAGCAGCGCGTCAAAGACGGCCTCCTGGCTCTCAGGCAAGGCCAAGGCGGCGTCAACGACGACCTCCGACCAGCGAAGGTCCTTGAGGCGAGGGGCGAGGTGAGCGAGCAGCGCTTCGTGGTCAGGGGCCTTAGCGTGCCGGGCCAAGCCCAGGACGTAAGCGGCGGCGGCGCGCTCGGCGAAGGCGGGGTGGGCGAATTGAACCCCGGCCCTGGCCTCCAAAATGAGGCCACCGTCGCGGAAGATGCGCCCGAGGTAGGCGGCCTCAAAGTCTGAGGCGCCGAGGTGGGCTGAGGCGTCTCTCCATGTTGCCTGCTTTTGACCCGCCTCCATAAAACCCCAGCCGAGGCGCTGGAGGTGGGCATCGAGGGCGTCATTGTTGATCTGGAGCGCCTTGGAGATGTTGTCGATCCCCCGCTCTAAGAGCCTCTCAGTGGCGGCTTGGAGGATGTTGAGGCGATCCTCTGGGATGGGCTTTCCTTGCTGGGCGATGTCCATGAGCCAGCGGAGGAACATGGGGTTTTGGAGGATTTCGTCTACCCGCAAGGAGCCTTGGATGCGGGCGTCGATCTTCTTTCGGACCTCCTCGCTGAGGCGAGAGAGGTACTCATCCCGCTCTTGAGGCTTGGGGCCGATGAGCCGCGCTTGTCGGTCGGCGTCTGGGTCGTAGTAGCCGGGGTAGAGCCGCGTGGCGATGAGGAGGGAGAGCCCAAACGTCTTTTGGAGGCCCTCTAGGCGCTCGCGCAGCGGCTTTGTCTGCTCGATGTCCAGGTCGTCCCACTGGTCGATAAACAGGGCCATCGGCCCCAGCATCGCCGCCTTGGGGATGGGGAAGCGGGAGAGGGCGAGGGCCTCTTTGTAGATGTAGTCGCTGAGCGCCTCATCGTCGTTGAGGTCTTTGAGCTCGTAGGCGTCTACGACGAAGGGGAGCGTGGCTTGCCCCTTCCTGCGCTTGAGCTCCTCGGCGGCGATCTGCGCGGCAAAGAGGCGGAGGATGGTGGATTTGCCCGCGCCAGCGGGGCTGGTGAGGAAGGTGGTGGTGCCTGGGGTGAGGAGCGGCTTCCAGTCTTGGTAGACCTCCTTGTCGAGGATGAAGTTGATGGGGACCCAGGCTTCAGATTCGACGTTGAGGTCGATGCGCCCGGTGATGACGTCTCGAACGACCCCGTAGAGGTCGATGATCTTCTGGAGGTACGGCTCAACAGGTTGTGGCCAGCCCAAGAGGGCCTTGGCTTTGTCGAGGGTCGAGACGGGTTTGATTCGCGGGAGAACGCTCTCGTGCTTGGGCTCGGCTTTGATGTCCGGGGAGCAGCTCTCTGGCACGAGGAGTTGGGCGGAGGAGAAGCGCGCGTCGTGCAGGAGCATCGCCTTGGCGGGGGTGAGGGCGACAGGCTTGACAGTCTCTTCCCCCTTCGCAACTTCGCCAGTAGCGAACCACGATGGCGCTGGTTCGAGACCTCGGGCGGCACCCTCGGCGAGCAGGCGCATCGTCAGACCCAGAGAGGGCACCTCCATCTCGTTCTTGGAAACTGCCGCGAGCGCTTCCCACTGCTGATGAACGCGGTAATCCTTATTAAAGTCGACGCAGGTCAGGACAGGGTAGGCGCGCATCTCCCCGCGCCAGGCCTTCCAAAGCGCGCTGACGTGAGCCTTGAAGGTGTCAAGATCACCCGCGCGCCACTTGAACCATCCTGGGAGCAATGGGATGAGATCAGGGGGATCGATCTCGTCAGGGCAGGCGTACCAAGAGAGTTCGAGCCAACAAGGAACCGGCGCATATCCATTTAGCCGGAGTTTTTCCAATCCTGGTATATCGGCACTGTTTGAGACAATCACGCCTCCAAATCGATAACTCGTGATGGGTAATTCGAGGTCTCGATCACCGATCTTTTCCAAAATCTCTTTAGGATTGCGCTTTTGAACGAATGTATGCCAATCAGGGAAATTCGCTAAGAGTTTGAGTAATGAGGGAATGAAGCTGGGCAAAACAGCTGCTTTTTCTAAAGCACGAAGTAGCCTATTGATTTGAACAGTTCGCTCGTTTCCGTCGGTCGTCTTTGAAAAACTTGACCAAGTCTTTAACAAGAGCATTATTGAATACCCGTGAAAGGAGCTAAAATTATGCGAATCTCAAGCTCGTCGAGTCCAAATTTATGCTCTTCTAAAGCATTGAGCAGATCCTCTTGGACGTATGCATGATCTTTACTGTCTGCGAGATCCAACTCAAGTGTGATCGTTTGATCTACAACAGGCTTATCTTGATCAGGATGATACATTAAGAAGCGACATGGCGTCGGGATAATCCTCTGCTGACCCAGTATTTTTTCTTTAGAATGAACTTGATGGAGAATTTCGATCTCATTGTCCTCCTCTCTCAGTCCAATCTCTATTTCATACTCTTTTCCATCGAAAGTACGTGTAAATTTTTGTGATTGTCGTTTGACCCCATCTATCTTTGAGGCTCCAGCCCCCGCGCTCTTCAGGTCGAATATCTCGATACCCTCAATCCACCCCAACATCGCGACGCTGCACTGCTCAAGGAGCGTTTGACACTGCTCGAACAACGCTTTGATCCCTTTAGGTCGCGCCGCCTTAAGTTGCGCGGAGAGCAACTGGGCATGCGCCTCCTGCGCCGCTTGGATGTCCATCGCCTGGAAGAGGTCCGTGGGCCGCGTCAGCCCTCGCCGGAGGGACAACACGCCCTGGAGATTCTCCGACTTTAAGGCTTGGTAGAGCCGCTCGGCCTCCTCTCGGTGCGCCTCGGGCAGCTCGCTCCAGATCGTCGCTCCTTGGGGGAGACCAGGCGTCTTCAGGCTGAAATCTGGATGGCAGCGCACGCTCCAAGGGGCCAGATCCACAGGGATCTCATCGGGCGCGGCGATGAGGTCATCGCTCGTCGCCAGCGTCGCCTTCCTCGAGAGCCGATGACTGCGCGCCAACCCGTTGTCCCAAGCCAGGAGCGCGTAGTCATCTCCGCTTGCGTGCCGGAAGATCGCGCCCAGCTTAAAAGTCTTCGCTTCGTACATGCTCATTCTCTACCCTCCAGCGCCCCGTGCAGCGATCGAGTGACCGCGTCCAGATCATTTTTCGCCTTGTAGCGGCTGTATTTGTGAACACCCATGATCTCTGTGATCGTGGGCAACCTCCCGCCGAGCTCGATGATCAACCCAAGGATTATCTTTTGGTTTTCGTGAGGGCAGCTCGCGTAGAGCGGCACGATTAGGGTGGAGAGCGAGGTCGCCCCCAACTCATCCGGCGCCTTCGCTACCACCACGGGCCTCTGAGCCCCTTTCCACTCTTGGAGTTGGTCAGCGAGCGTATTTAGACAAACCCAGCCTTCCTTGACCGGGTCTTGCTGGATAAAGTGGTCGTCGAGCCATGGTCCTGCGTCCTTGATGTAGAGTTTTCCGTCCTTGAGCTTCAGCTCGTCAATGCACAGAGAGAGCGCGTGTCGGATGGGCTCGGTGTGCTTGAACTCCTCGGATTGAGAGCCTCGGCGGCGGATGCGCCTGCTGGGATCCGACTCACCGGGCTTGGGTAGATACTCGATCTTCTTAACGTGCGGTTGCTCCCCCTGCTTGTTGGGCCTCGCACACTTGATGAGCTGATCGAGCCACGAGGCTTGGCTCTTCTTTGAGCGACACCAGCCCCTCACCGCGCGCCTGAACTCTTCTTCGTAGCTCCGACGCTCCTCAGATCTGGGGCCGAACGCCTGGGCCTCTTGGTAGAGGCTCTTCAAGAGCGGGAGCTCTTCAGGATTGTCCGAGGTCGTCGCCTTGAGCATCGCCTTTTGGATGCGATCCTCACGCTCCTCACCCTGGGGAGGCGCGACTTGGCTGCACTCCTTTTGGGTGATTTGGTAGGCGCGGTGGCTCACGGCCCGCTCAGCGGCGGCGTACGGTCGATCGGGTCGCCCGATAACGAAAATTTCATCGAGGGTTGTAGGCATCAGCTTCCTTCCTGCGGCACACCCAGCGTTCCTCATTACGTCATAAAGCATCATCACACCAGAACCTTCTCACCTTCGCAGGGGGGCGCGCAGGGCCCTGCTTCAAAAGAAAAAGATAGGACTTACGCGCTTAAAGTTCTAACTTGTTGAAATTGCTCAATTTACTTTAAATGAGACCCATTTTGGTAAATCCTTTAAAAACACATAATGAAACTGGAAATCATATGCGAGGCAATTAGAGCATATCGGACTACATCGGCCTACACGCTTAAACTGTTAAGTGCGTAAGTCCTATTTTTAAAAGCGATTTTTTAATTTTTTAATGGATTCAAATTGACCAGATAGGAACATACCAACAAAAATAAGTATGCTCGTAATAAAAACAGTCCAGAAGATAAGTGCTCTATCAGATTCTAGCGCTGCACGGAAAAGAATGTCACCAAGGCCCTTTTTATTGTAAATAACTTCTATAAAAATAGGTCCTTCAAAAAGCGAAAGAGCAAGTAAGGCAAAATTCGCGCGCCAATAACCCTTCGTTTTGGGTAGGAGGATATGTCTCCATTGTAGGTATAGCGGAAGACCAATAGCTCTGGCAAAGCGCGCATCAGGGTGACGAAGCGCTTCCGCAATAAGAATGCCATGGTTAATAGCGATAGCTGGAGCGAGGAGAAAACCAAGATTGACAACAGCGGGCCACATGTCCGCAAGTTCTGCCAGTTGAGTTCCAAAGACAAACTCTCTGAAAATGCTTACAGTAATGGGTGCAGGAATAATATAAAAGGCGATGGCAGCACTCATTAAGATGTATCCAGATGTTCGGCCTAAATGAAGACCAGCAAGGGTGCCCCACAGAAGGCCAAGAAGCCAACCGATAGTAATTCCTCCCAAATTTATAGCAAAAGATATAGGAGCTCTCTCTAATATGGTTTTAATAACACTTTGACGGCCAAGTGTGAGAACCTCGCTCTCTCGGATATACTGAATGGTAAAAGGAATGCGTTTTATAAAGGTTTTAGGGATAATTTCGGTTTGTGCAGTGTTGGAGCCACGGCCACCACCCTGTTCTTCGGGGGTGTAAGGTGAGGCAGCGAGGGCGATGAAAGTTGCACCCAAAGCGATGGAGAAGCTGATGACGATTCTTAAGATAAGGGTGCGGTTCATGTTAGTTTTCCACCTTGGTTGGAGGATTTAGGCGCTTGGGATGGGTCCTTTAGGTTAATAACACGTGCGCCAAGGTAGTGAAGATGAGACTCCTCATGGCTAATGAGAAGTAGGGTCATCCCAGTCTTGAGTGCGTGCTCATCAAGCGCATTAAGCAGCTCAAGTACGAGTACAGGATCGAGACCAGCGGTGATTTCATCGAGGAGTATCACCTCTGGTTCCCCAATCATGCAGCGGGCGAGGCCCGCGCGGATCTGTAGCCCACCAGAGAGTTCGGAGGGGAGCTTATCGAGCGATTCACGGGGAAAGCATGCCTGATCAGCGGCGAAGAGTGCCCACTCTTGAGGAGTCCGCTTATCACTTAGTTTAAGGCGACGTGCTGCCCGCTGGAGGGTAAGCTTTATCGGGACATAAGGGTTAAGGGCGTTGCTTGGAGATTGTCGTGTGAGGCGCAGTGGGCCACTGAGGAGATGATGGGTGGGCACTTGACCAAAAATTTTTACTTCTCCACTTAGACGTTGGACATCCGGGAGCCCAGCCAGCGCTTCGAAGATCGTGCTCTTGCCAACACCACTGCGCGCGGAAAGAGCTACACGTTCCCCCTTCAAAACCTCTAAATTAAAGTCATCCACGATGGCTTTTGAGGAATCACGGCCTAAACAAAGATGCTTGGCTTGGATAACAGGGTCCCCATGCTCCAGAGGCTTATGTGAACGAGGTGTCTTCAGGCGCTCGTTGGCCTCAAGGTAGCCCTTGACTTGGGAAGGGAGGGTCGTGCGGGCTTCCCGAGAGAAAAAGGTCTCGGCGCTTGTTTCGAGGAGAGTTGTCCCTTCATCAAAGTAGACAATGTGGTCAGCAATCGCTTGTGTGAACGTTTGCTCGTGATTGATGATAATGATCGCCGTGTCTGGGAAATCATTGATGAGTTTCTTAAAGACAGAAGCGAGTTGTTTGGTGCTTTCCGCATCAAGGCCCGCAGCAGGTTCATCAAAAATGAGTACGTCGACTTTAGGCATACATGACACAAGAGAAACGCTGACGCGCTTGGCCATGCCACCTGAAAGCTCATTTCCTTTTTTCCAAGTACCATCTTCGTGTTTTAGTTCAGACTCGCTTAAGTCAAAGCGTTCAACACGATTGCCGATCTCATTAGAGCGTATTCCAACAGACTCAAAATAGGTATTGATCGAGATATCTTTAGCGAAAAGTTCCACCTGACCTTGAGGTAGCATTCTTACTTTTAACCCCTCGCGAGGAGCATGGATACGTGCATTTAACTCTATTGGCAGTTCACCCGCGATGCTCAAACAGCTAATGCTTTTACCAGATCCACTGGGTCCAGAGACACAGACACATTCCCCAGGCCTGTAAGGGATACGAGCAGCTTTGACCAAATGTTGTCGAGTACTTTTATGATTGATGAAATCAATTTCCCAGCCACTAATCTCAAAAACTTGACGATTAGGTGATGAAATCGAGCGTCTATGCTTGTTTATTCGTCGATCTTTTAGCCAACTCTCAATAAGTTTGAGTCCACCTAGTAATGTTCCAATCACAATAGTTACGCTAAATAGCATTATCAGCCCTTGATACTGCACATATTTTTCAGGATCATTCGCAGTTTTTGAGATTTGAGCCAATACTGTCCCTAGTGAGTATGTGTCTGAGCTATTATTAAATACTCCAAGAAATCCTAACAGTGTTTCAGTCGACACAATACCAATGGTGGCAAGGATAAACAATCCCATAAGGACTGACATTAACTCAGGGAGAATCTCTTCGAAAAGCAAGGCTAACGGGCGAGCGCCCTCTAGACGAGCAACGTCGAGGTATACAGCATCGCGGCGTTGACAAACCTCACTGTAAAGACGCAAGGCGAAACCGGGCCAACCAACAATTCCGATCACCAGGATGATGTTGATCTCACTCGCTCGACTTGCCTCTGGGACTGCACCCAGCAGGGCAAGTAAGATAACAATAGGAGTCGGGGCAAGGAGACCGAGGGTTAAGGCTTCGAGCAGTCGATGGCTCCGAGAGCCTGGCTTAGAAATTCCCCAAAATCCCCCAATTAAGAAGGCGATGATCAGCATACCGAGCCCAGTGACGGTGGCGATACGTACGCTACGTCCAAGCCCAGCCAGGAGGAGATGAGAGACATCTAGACCCGAACCGTTTGTCCCTAACCAATGCTTTAGGGATGGAAGCGTATAATAACCACCATTAGACTGAGAGCTTTGGGGCTCTGTAAAGAGTACTGCAAGGAAAAGTAAGCCAAAGATCACCCCCCAGAGTACTATAAACTTAATTAGTTTATGATTTTTTTTCATCTTTTAAGGTTTTCTGCTTTTTTTAATTGATTTTTGAGCGTCTTTATGAACTAGATGCGCTCTAGTCTTGTTTTTTTGAGGTATTTTGACTTACTAGAGATGCTGTGATCAAAATCACTTGCAGTTCTTATTTAAAGAGAGTGTATCAGGCCAACTATAAATTGTTTTCTGAATGTAAGGGTCATTGTCATCGATTCCATTAACGCACTGCACTGCATACCCATCTTTAACAAAATAAAGCCCTTTAAAGATCATCTGCTTAAGAAGGGCATTGTGAAGCTCATGAAATATGATTTTTCTCGATTCATGGCTTTGTACAGAATCAGTTTTTACAGCAAGTTGATCTATTTCATCGCTATCTAAGAAAGCATAGTTTAATCCACCATTACTCGGAGTAGACTTTGAATGGATAGAATTTGAGATACTTGGTTCAATTTCAGACATATGCCTAGGATACTCACCAATCCAAAAATCAAATTTCTGCTCACTACTCATTATTGATTTTCTAAAATCAACACTACGCATTGAATTGCCAATAACATCAATATTTAAATCTTTTTTTAAGTCATGGACAACACGGTCCAAGATTATATTGTATTCACTAATCTCATTATAAGTCGCTATGCTGATTTTTAGAGGATTTCCATTAAGCATACGCTTACCATCTACAATTTTATAGCCTTGATCATCTAACAGCTTTTTAGCTGATTCTAAGTCAAATGGAATTTCCAATTGATTTGAAATTGGACTATTATAATCTTCATGAGATTTCATTGCATGAATACGACCATTAGATTTTAAGGAAAGCCCTCTTGTAGCAAGTTGTTGTATCAAATCAGCATTTATTGACTTGAAAATCGCCTCACGAAATACAGGGTTGCATGCTGGACTTGAACCGGGTTTTACACAGCGAGAAGTAATGGCAATAAGATCTTTATATGGATAAATCAACACGCGTGTATTAGGTAAATTTTTAAATATCTTTTGGTGAACAGGCTCTGCATAAATTATATGCGCTTTGCCCTCTTTGAAGGCTTGAGCACCGGCATCAGGATTTTGTACATCGAGAACGATGTTTTCGCCCTGTCCTGTAGGTTGGAGAAGGGCACGAGCGTTGGGCTGATACTCAGCTATGCGGTAAGGACCAGCCCCAGCAACATCTGAGAAGTTAAGAATCGCCATCGGATCCAGATTTTTAATCATATCAGCGGGCCACACCGTAATCATTGAGAGGAGAGTCTCCGCAGGTGTCCAAGCATTCTTAAAGTGAACGATAATTTTATCCCCACGGATCTCAACTTTCTCATAACCGCCCTGGTCAAATAGCCCCTTTTTCGGATTTCCTTTTTTTGTAGCTGCAGCTCGAATACTCTCTGCAACGTCCTCTAACTTGATCGGTTCTGGTTTCATATTTTTATCTTGAGGATAAAACATTCGGTTAGGCGCAAGTTCAATGACCCACTGAAGGCCATTCGCTTCAGAACTGATAGCACTGGCGATGTAGGGGAATGGCTTGCCGCCTTTGGAGCTATAGCGCATGAGGGGACCTTCAATAAAGTGTCCCACCGAGGAGAAGTTACTGTGTAGTGGATTAAAGTTACCACTATCGCTCGATATGCTTATATGAATCTCGTTGAGCTTTTTCTTATCTTGATTGCAACCTTGAGCGCTGAGCCCAAGAATCAGGAAAAATCCAAAGAGCAGAGTTGTGCTCCAAAGGATTTTTGAGTAAATTCGATTTGATATCATTCCTACTTTTCCTTGCTTATGCCGGTTTCTCGTTTTTTGGTCCTCTGGTCCTCATACTCATATGGGGGGGTGGGAGAAGAGGAGAAAGAGAAAAAAAAAGGGTGCGTCTCCGCAATCGCGGAGACAGCCGGTGGAGGGCTTGGGGTTTAGAGCGTGTTGTGTACTTCGGTAAGGCTTGAGTTCGGGGCTGCTTTGATGGCATTCTCTCGACATGATGCTGAGCCAAAAAAATCATAAATATCCGAGTGATACCTCAGATGAAGAGTAGGCCTTCATCGCGCCTTACCTGACATTGATGCGGGAGGACGCCATCCAACGAACATATCCTCTGAGAGACATGTTCGATGCGGTGAGGTGGGTAGTGCGAACAGGATCGCCGTGGCGATATCTACCCAGTGATTTTCCACCTTGGAACAGCGTCTATCAACAGATAAAAAGGTGGATGAAAGCAGAGGTTTTCGAGGATATGGTCCACGATTTGCGCGAAATTTTGCGCAAGAAGGCTGATCGAGATGAGAATGCAAGTGCTGCTATTTTCGATTCACGTATAATGCAGAGTACTCCAGAAAGCGGGGGAAGAGCTGGCTATGACGGTGCGAAAAAGAAAAAAGGCAGCAAGGTTCATATGGCAGTAGATAGCCTCTGGCTATTTTTAACCCTTCATGTTACCACAGCAAACGAAGATGATCGTGCTCACGTCGAATTATTATGCGAGAATGTCCAAAAAGCTACCGATGGAAATGTTAAAATAGTCTGGGTTGATCAAGGGTATGACGGTGAGTTTACAGAGTAAATTGCTGCTCTTAATGATATCGAGTTAGAAGTTGTATCACACACAGAAGCAAAGAGAGGATTTATTCTTTTACCAAGAAGATGAGTTATAGAACGTAGTTTTGGATGGATGTCTCGTTTTCGTCGACTTGCTCGAGATGTGGAGCGCCTTCCTGGAACACTTGAGAGCTTTCATTATCTCGCATTTGGAAGACTCATGCTTAATCGATTGATTTCTTGAGATTTCATGAACTTAAAGTACACAACACGCTCTAGACCCAAGCTGCGCGGTGCTCCCAGCCCTCCTCTGCCCAGTGAACCCCCCAGCATTCCACAGAGCGTCATCGCAGCCTGATCCGCAGGTGATGGCTTGGTTGGGCGCGCGGCGTTATCCTCTCGCCGTTCACTCCAAGGAAGCCTTATGAAGCACACCCTGCTCTACGCCCTCGCGCTGCCCCTGCTCACCCTCTGCGCTTGTGATGATGATGACGGCCAAGCCCCTGCGTCTGATCTCGGCGCCCTGCGCGATGCCACTGTGCTTAAGGATGCGGCGCGGGTGGATGGCGCCCAGGATCAGGGGCTCGCTGACGCCACGCCCGTTGCGCCTGACGCCACGCCCGTTGAGCCTGACGCCGCGCCTGCTGGGCCTGATGCCGCGCCCGTTGAGCCTGACGCCGCGCCTGTTGAACCTGACGCCGCGCCCGTTGAGCCTGACGCCGCGCCTGCTGGGCCTGATCAGGGCCTAGAGGTGGACGCGGCGCCTCAAGGTGATGTCCTGGGGACGCTGGCGGTCAACTGCGCCGTGCCTTATGTCCTCGACGCCGCCCAGGTCAGCGATGGCGGCTATATGGCGATGCACTTCGAGCACCTCGTTCAGCAGTATTGCGTCACCGGTGACCTGCACGCCGTCGCCCTCAATGAGCACCCCGAGAAGATGTTTTATGGCACACACGCTCAGGATGGTGTCGTCTCGCTTCAGCAGGTGAGCATGAGCGCTTTCCTTGCCCCACAGTTCTCCGTGCGCTTGGACTTCGCCCCAGATGCCGACATCGTGGCCCATGTGCCTTGGGTCGTCGATGACAGCGGGACACAGGCGATGGCGATGCTCATCGAGCATAAGGATCTCACCGGCGTCTGCCTGCGCGGCGTGGGCGTAGAGGGCACCCTGAGCTTTGATGAGGCGGTCAACCTCACCGCCACGGAGGGCGGGCGCTTTACCGTGGCGGGGCAGATCACCATCGCGCGCCCCAGCGCGGCGGTCTGCGCGCGGCTGGAGAGCGTGCGATGTTGCGCGGATTGATCTGCGCCGCGTGCCTCTGGGCGCTGCTGGGCTGTGATGATGAGGTCACGCCCTCGGCCCAAGGTGCGATCACGGGTGCGCCCGATGTGATCACGGGTGAGCCCGATGTGATCATGGGTGAGCCTGATGTGATCACGGGTGAGCCTGATGTGATCACGGATACTGCCGATTTAGGCGTTGATGTGGCCGATTCGGCGCCGCTGCCCGAGGGCTTTGAGCCCGCTCTCATCCCCCTCGATGGGCAGATGTTGCTCCACGCCTCGCTCGATGGCGCGCCCGCCACCCTGGTCATCGACACCGGCGCGATGCGCACCTCTCTGGAGGAGGCCCGCTTGCGCGATGTCGAGAACGGCGTGGGGCGCGTGGATCTCGCCCTCGGCGGCTATACGTTGCCCGACTTCGCCGCCCTCGCCGCCGACTTCTCCGAGGCCCGCGCGTATATCGGCCCCCTCGATGGCGTCATCGGTCAGGATCTCTTCGATCGCTTTGACTTCGGCCTGGATTATCGCCGCGCGGCGGCGCGGATCGATGAGGTCGAGATCCCAACCCCGCCCGGCTTCGGCCCCCTCATCACCCTGCCCTTTGAGCGCGTTCAAGGCTTGCCCGTCGTGCGCTTGGGCGCGCCGACAGGGCCAGCGGCCTTGGTGGCTGATACCGGCTCAGGCGTGACCCTCCTGATGGCCTCCGCGGCGGGGCCGCTGCCCGAGGCGCGCTTGGAGGGCTACGCGTGGCATACCCGCTACGGCACCGATATGTGTACGATCGCCTATTTGCCCCTGGATGTGGCCGGTCACATGGTGATGAGCTGGGTGGTGATCATCCCCGATGATCATCACCTGCGCGCGATCTTCGACGCGCTGGGGCTCAACGTGGCGGGTATCCTCGGCTATCCCCTCTTTCGTCAGTTCTTCGTTCACGTCGAGGGGCGCGCGGATCGCTTTCGCCTGGCGCCCGATGTGGCCGATCCAGCGCCGCCCGGTGAGTGGTCACGCGTGGGCGTGGAGCTGAAGCGGTCGCCTGCGGGTGTGGAGATCGATATGGTGTTTCACCCTTCTCAGGCGACGGCGGCGGGCCTGCGTGTGGGCGATCTGATCCTCAGCGTGGACGGCGAGGCGGTGTCAGGCTTGACCTTGGATGAGGTTCGCGCGCGGCTGCGCGGGGCGCCCGGACGCGGCGTGTCGCTGCGCTTGGGGGACGGGCGCGAGGTCGAGGTGGTGATCGAACAGCTGCTCTCGCCGCCGCTCTAGCCGCGATTATTGCGCGAAGGCGCGCTCGCGCTTCTCCTGTTTCTCCTTGCAGCGGATGCAGAGCGTGGTGACAGGGCGGGCGCTGAGCCGCTTGAGGCCGATGAACCCCTCGCACTCAGAGCACCAGAAGTACTCCCCCTGCTCCAGCCGCCGCAGCGCGTCGGTGATCTTCTCCAAGAGGTGCCGCTCGCGACCACGCAGGCGGAAGGCTAAGGACTGGTTGTAGTCCGCCGTCGCCAGGTCCATCTCGTCGGGCAGGTCTTCTTGGTCGAGGGTCATATCCTTGGTGAGGGTGCGCTGCGCGTTGCGCAGCAGCTTGGCCTTCTCTTCCAAAAGGCGCTCACGGAAGAGCTCACGGTGCTCCATGAGCATCTCCTCCGAAGGCTCCTCCACCTCGTGGTAGTCGCGCAGCATATGTCCTCCGAGTGGGCGCGTGAAGATAGTGCGTGGCTGGCCCGCTGTCAAGAGATTCCCAACATACCTGTTTGAAAAATATGTTTAAATTCGAACGCTTAGCGTTCCAAAAATCACAAACCTTTCCATCGCGCCTGCCCGATGAGCGTGTTAAGATGCCATCGTGATTCAGCTCTACCTCTTTATGGTCGGCCTCACCCTGCTGCTTCAGATCGCCCTCGGCGGCGAAGCCATGGGGCTGCTGGGCGCCCGCTTTGCCCTCGATGAGGTGGCCGTCAGCGTGGGCGTGGGCTTGGGCCTGGGCGTCGTCTTGTTGTCACGCCTCGCCTCGGCGCGCTTCGCCTGGGCGCGGCGGCTCGATGAGGACTTCCGCGATAAGCTCGGCGGCGTCGATCGTCAGCAGGTCTTCGCCTTGGCCTTGATGAGCGCGCTGGCCGAGGAGCTGTTCTTTCGTGGCTTCTTGCAAGGGCACCTGGGCCTGGGCCTGACCGCCCTCCTCTTCGGCCTCGCCCACCTGCCCAGCCGCTGGGTTCACGCGCCTTGGACCCTCGCCGCCATCTTGATGGGCTTGGCCCTGGGCTGGCTCTTTGAGGTCTTTGGCTCCCTCTTGCCTGCCTTCCTCGCGCACTTCCTCGTCAACTTCTTCAACCTCCACAGCCTCATCCCCGCCGAGCGCAGATCGGAGCCCTCGTGAGATCCTTCGGCCCCACCTGGGCGCTGGCCTTCACCTTTGATCGCGATCTGTTGCTCTTTATCTTGATCAGCAACCTCGCCTTCGCCGTGGCTTTCGTGCTCATCCAGCTCCGAGGCCGAGGCTGGCTTGAGCGGGGCTTGTCGGTGTTGGGGCTCTTTACCTTGCTCAACACGCTGTCGTTGGTCGGGCTCTATCTGCTCTCAGGTACGCCCGTGCGCAGCGTGGACTTTTTCAGCTTGTTTTGAGGGGGCGCGCGGCTTATCTGGTGCTGATGTGCTCGATGGCCGAGAGGGCGGCGATGGTGCCGTCGGCCACCGCCGTGGTGATCTGGCGGTAACGCTTGACGCGGCAGTCTCCCGCAGCGAACACACCCGGGATGTTCGTGGCCATCCCTTCATCCGTGAGGATCTCGCCCCGCGCGTTTAAGGTTACATGGCCTTGGAGCGCCTCGGTCGTGGGGACGTAGCCGATAAAGATAAAGGCGCCCCGCGCCGGTATCCGGCGAACCTCGTCGGTTTGCTTGTCGCGGACAACCACCGCCTCAAGGGCCACCTCGCCCTCAAAGCCCATGACCTCCTGCGCCATCATAAACTCAACGCGCGGCTCGGCCTTGGCCGCCTCCACCGCCCAAGGCTGGGCCTGGAAGTGATCAAACTCGTGGATGATCGTGACCTTGGAGGCGTGCTTGGCTAAGGAGACGGCCTCCTCCAAGGCAGAGTTGCCGCCGCCAATGGCCACGATCTCCATGTCCGTAAAGAAGTCCCCGTCGCAGGTGGCGCAGTATGAGATGCCCTGGCCTTTAAGGCGCGCCTCGGACTCTAAACCCAGGCTGCGAGGCCGCCCCCCCGTGGCGATGATCACCGCGTCGGCGGTGATCTCACCCTCGCCCTCGACCTCCAGCCGCTTGGGCGCGGCGTTGAGATCAATGAGCCGCGTGGCGGTCTGGGTCAGGATCTCACAGCCAAAGCGCTTGGCCTGCGCGCGCATGGTCCGCGACAGCAGCGCCCCCGAGGTCTCCTCCACGCCAGGGTAGTTGGCCACCGCGTGGGTTAAGACCATCTGCCCCCCCGCGACGCCCTCATCCACGATCAGGGTCTTGACGCGGGCGCGCGCCAGGTAGATCCCCGCCGTCAGCCCCGCAGCGCCCGCGCCGATGACGACGGCGCCGAAGTGGCGTGCCATCCTCAGCCCCCAAACTGCGCGTCGAGGATCGCCGTGATCTGGCCCTTGCTCTGGATGCTGCTGGTGGCGGCGACGACCTCGCCATCCTTGAAGTAGACGGTGAAGGGCAGCCCCATAAAGCTGCGGCACTGGGGCAGCGCGCGGATGTAGCGGGCGACAGGGGTGTCAAACTCCATGACCTTGAAGGTCACGCCCTGATAGCGATCCTGCACCGACTCCATGGCGTCGTAGACCGGCAGGCACATCGGGCCGTTGCGGCCACAGCAGATCATCAGCTGCTTGTCTTGGGCGAGGGCCTGCTTAAGCTCAGCGTCGTTGGTGATGTGGGTCAGTTCGGTGGCGAGCATGGTGCGTCCTTGTTGAGTCAACACGAGCGGTTTTCGCTGCCTGGAGCCGACGGCGCGCAGGACTGTGTCAGCTGAATCGATGGCGCCGCCCTCCACGATCTCATCCACGCCCCCTTGCATCTCCGCCACGCCCCCTTGCATCTTGCCCCCCAAGCTCAACAAAGGCCGCGCTCTATGACCCGCTCAATCCGCCTCGCCTCGCTGGCGCTGCTCCTCTTCGCTTCAGGCTGTCACCGCGCTGATCCGCCCCCCCCCGCCGACGCGGCGACGCCGACGCTGACGGAGGTGCGCGCCGATCGCCAGGATCTCCTCTTTCGTTATCAAGCCGATGGTGGCTTTGAGTCAGTGACGCAGATCGAGGCCATCCCCGAGGCCGCGCGCGGCGCCGTGCAGGTCGTCGATCTCAGCCGCTCCCCCGAGGCGCGCGCCGCCCGCGACTTCGTCCAGGTTTTTGATCTCTCCAAGACCCCCTATCAAGGTCGCCTCGTGCCCCGCGCCGCGCTGGAGGCCAGCTTGATCAAGGCCGCCCCGCCGCCACAGGCCCCCGTCATCATGTACTCCGCCAGCTGGTGCGGCGTCTGTAAACAGGCGCGCGCCTTCCTCAAGGCGCAGCACATCGCCTTCACCGAGAAGGACATCGAGGCCGATCCGGCGGCGGGGCGTGAGCTGCAAGCCAAGCTCAAGGCCGCCGGTCAGGCGGGCGGCGGCGTGCCCGTCTTTGACGTGGGCGGTCAGCTGATGAGCGGCTTCGATGGCCCACGCCTGCTCAAGCTGATTCAAGGGGCCACCACGCCCGCCGAGGAGCCACGCTGATGGATCTCGACACCCTGCGGCCGCTGCTCGGCGGCGCCCTCTTCGTCGGCGCGCTGCTGTTTGGCCGCGTCTTCACCGCCAACTTCGAGCTGGATGCCCTCGGTCGCGCGCGTAAGGGCCTCGGCGTCCTCGCCGCCCTGCTCGGCGCCCTGCTGCTCTTGCGCGCCGGTGGCCTCATCGGCGCCCCCAGCCACGCCCCAGAGGCCGAGGGCGCCCACCTCCGCTGGCGGGCCGATCTCGACGCGGCGGAGGCTCAGGCCAAGGCCGAAGGTCGCCCCCTCCTGGTGGACTTCTCCGCCTCTTGGTGCGGCGCCTGTAAGGAGCTGGAGCGCCACACCTTCGCCGATCCCAAGGTGATGGCGCGCCTCAACGGCTGGGTGGTCGTTCGCGTCGATCTGACCGAGGCGCGCCCCGAGCTGGCTGAGGCGCAGCGTCGCTATGAGGTCAAGGGGCTGCCCACGGTGGCCCTGGTGACGGCCACAGGCGCGCCCCGCCCCGATCTGACGCTGACCGGCTTTGAGGACGCCTCGGCCTTCTTGGCCCGCATCGACGCGCTGGAGCAGGGGACCGAGCTGGGCGGCGGCCTGGCGGGGCGGCTCAAGGAGGCGCTCTCCAGCGGCTCGATGTTGCTCTATTTCTTGGTGTTTTTGGCCGGGATCGTCGCCTCGCTGTCGCCCTGCGTCTATCCGCTCATCCCCATCACCATCAGCGTGCTCGGCGGCGGCGAGGCGCTGTCCAAGGGCCAAGGCTTCCTGCGCTCCCTCGTCTATGTCTTGGGGATCACCACCACCTACTCGATCCTGGGCGTCATCGCCGCGCGCGGCGGCGGCTTGTTCGGCGCCGCGCTCCAGTCCGCCTGGGTCGTCGGCGGCGTCGCCGCCGTCTTTATCCTCATGGGCGTCTCCATGCTCGGCGTCTTTGAGATCCGCCTCCCCGCCGCCCTCAGCGATCGCCTCAACACCGTGGGTCAAGGCAGCGGCTTTGTCAGCGCCTACCTCATGGGCACCGTCGCGGGGATCATCGCCGCGCCCTGCGTGGGGCCGCCGCTCGTCGTCATCCTCGCCTATGTCGCCGCCCAAGGCTCGATCTCCACCGGCCTCAGCTTGCTGATCGTCTACTCCTTGGGCATGGGCCTGCTCTTTATCGTGCTGGGCACGTTTAGCCAGCTCCTCTCGCGGATGCCACGCTCGGGCGGCTGGATGGAGGTGGTTAAGGGCGCGCTGGGCTTGCTGATGATCTTGGTGGGGTTGGTTTATCTCAACGATCTGTGGCCGCTGGTGCCTTGATCGAGGCTCAGCTGCGCTGGATCAGGCTGTAGACGGGGCGCGGGGCCAGCTTCTCGCGGCCACCCAGGGCGGACAGCTCGATCATAAACACGGTGGCGCCCACATGGGCGCCCTGGCCCTCCACCAGCCGACAGGCCGCCTCGACCGTGCCGCCCGTCGCCAGCAGATCATCGACGATGGCGACACGATCCCCCGCCTCCAGGGCGTCGGTGTGGATCTCTAAGGCGTCAGCGCCATATTCCAGCGTGTACTCGACCTTGATCGTGTCCGCCGGGAGCTTGCCTGGCTTGCGCACAGGGATAAAGGGCAGCCCCAGCGCTTGGGCGACAGGCGCGCCGAAGATAAAGCCGCGCGACTCCACCCCCAGGATCTTGTTGACCCCCTGCATCTGAATGAGGCCGCTCATGGCCATGATCACCTCATCGAAGGCCTCGGGGTGGGCCAGCACTGGGGTGATGTCGGCGAAGAGGATGCCCGGCTTGGGGAAGTCGGGGATGTCGCGGATAAGCTCTTGAACCCTCACGGTTTTTTCTCCAACGCAGGCAAATGGTTCATGGGGTTGATCGCCGCGCCCTTGAGCCGCAGCTCAAAGTGCAGGTGGGGGCCAGTTGAGCGCCCCGTGCTGCCGAGATCAGCGACGCGCTGACCTTGCCGCACGGCCTCCCCCTCGTCAACTCGGTTGCGGTGGTTATGGGCGTAGACCGTCTCAAAGCCGCCAGGGTGCTGGATGATGACGAGGTTGCCGTAGCCGCGCTGCTTGTTGTCGCTGTAGATGACCACCCCCGCCGCCGCCGCCTTGATCGGCGTCCCCACCGCCCCGCCGAGATCGATCCCCTTGTGCGTCCGCTTGCCCCGCCGCCCAAAGGGGCTGGTGAGGCGGACGTGATCCACCGGCCAGATCAGGCGGATGCCCGGGCTTAAGGGGGCGCGCGGGCGCAGGGCGTCGAGGCCAGGTAAGAAGAGCCGCTGGCCGATCTCGATGACGTCAGGGTCGGCGATCTCATTGGCGGCGATGATCTGCGCGGGGTCGAGGCGCTGGAGGGCGGCGATCTCGTTGAGCGTGTCGCCCGCCTCGACGGTGTAATAGACGCCGCGCTCACCCGCGTGCGGATCAGGCTTGTGGGCGGGCTGCGAGGAGCAGCCCCAGGTGAGGAGGCAGAGGCAGGCGAGGCGCAGGCGCATTCAGCTGGGCTCGCGCCCCAGGCGGGCGATCATCGCCGTTAAGGCGAAGCCGAGCCCGATGAGGGCCAACGCGCCGAAGACCTGGCCGACGCTGGGGCTGAAGAAGGCCGTGGGGAGCTTGTCGGGGGAGAGCTTGGCCAGGGCCTCGGCGGTGAGGATCTGGCCCTTGAAGACCTCGCCGATCTTGGGCGCGACGCCCTGCTGGAAGGGCCATAGGCCGACAACCGCGCCGATGAGGAGGCCCAGGAGCACGCCCAGCGTGGGCGCCTCGTGGCGCTTGAGCAGGGCTGAGAGGGCGTTGGAGACGACGACGACGCCGATGAGGACGCCCACGCCCACAGGCAAGACCACCGACAGCCCCGGCCCCAATAGCGCGGCGATGTCCATGGCCTTGAGCGCCTGCTTGACCTGATCGATGGCGCCGAGGATGGGCACATAGACGCCCAGGACCAAGAAGAGGTAGCCGCCGCTGATGCCAGGCAGGATCATGGCGCCCGCGGCCACGGCGCCGGCGATGAGCATCATCACGAAGCCCTCGTTGTTGCCGCCCGCGCCAAGGCTCTGGCTCTGAAAGATGGCGATGATGGCCATGCCGATGAAGCCCGCTACGGCGCCGAGCCACAGCCCACGGCTGGGCTTGGCGACCATGCCCCAGACCACAGGCACGCCGCCGAGGGTGAGGCCGATAAACAGGCTGTACATGATCCAACGGTGCTCGACGACGAGGCCCTTGACCACCCCCGCGAAGAGCAGGATCGACAGCGCGGCGGTCCCGGCCACGACGCCGAGGACGATCAGCGAGGCGGCCTTGAACTTGAGCCGCGTCAGCTCGGCGATGGCGTCGATAAAGCGGTGGTAGACCCCCGCCGCCACCAGCATTGTCCCGCCGCTGATGCCAGGGACGAGGTTGGCGAGGCCCATCAAGAGGCCGCCGACGAGGGCGCGTATCAGCAGCCGGGGGGCGATCTTCGGCTCAATGGCCTGCTCAGTGACCTGCTCGGCCTGCTCAGTGGCCTGCTCGGGGGTGTGCTCAGCTGTCATCTCAGCTCCTTTGTCAATCAAGCGCGCACTTCTTTAGCGCAGTTCAACACGGCGCGAAACGGCGCACGTATTGAGCGCGTCAATCGGAGGCGCGGCTTAGGCGCTCTGCGCAGATCTCCGACCTAGTAATCTATCCGTAGATTTGCTAATGAGCCCCGATGGATGGGAGGTGAAGTGTCAATGGCTGAGCGAAAAACAGTCTTGCTCATTGAGGATGAAGTGCAAGTCCTTGGGGTGATGGAGCGCGTCCTCTCGCGCTTTAAGATCCCCTACCTCGTCAGCGAGACTGGGCGAGGTGGCGCCTCGATCTTCCAAGCACACAGCGATGAGATCGGGGTCGTGATCCTGGATGACGGCCTCCCCGATATGGAGGCCTACCTGGTCTATGATGAGATCGTCGCTCATAAACCCGGTACGCCGATGATCCTCACGAGCGGCCGCCTAGAGAGCGAGATTCAAGATCGCTTTGGGCCAAGCCGCCCCTACGCTCACTTCCTCGCCAAGCCCTTCCCCATCCAATCGCTGCGCGACTGGGCGCTCAAGTTCGTCGATTAACCCCAATCGCCCCGCCCGCCTCACCCTCGGAGCCCGTGATGATCCGCGCCGTGATCTTGGGCAGCGCCGCCTCTGGGCGCAGCCTCCCCTCGGAGTACGCGCCGGTGACGGTAGAGACGCGCCTCGGCCCCGCCCCGCTGTGGCGCGCGGGGGAGCGCTGGGTCCTCTTCCGTCACGGCCAACCACACCGCCACCTCCCTCACCAGATCCCCTGGCGGACACACGCGCTGGCCCTCGCCGAGATCGGCTGCCAAGCGGCGCTGCTGACCAGCTCGGTGGGCGTCTTGACGCCGCGCCTGCCACTGGACACGCCGCTGCTCCTCGGCGATCTCCTGATGCCCGATAACCGCCTCCCCGATGGGCAGGCCTGTACGATCTTCGATCCACCTCAGCCCCAGCAGGGGCACCTCGTGGTGGACGGCGGCCTCTTCTCCACCCCGCTCAACGCCCAGCTCGACGCGCTGATCCGCGCCCAAGGCTGGCCCGCGCCGCCGCGCGTCGTCTTCGGCTACGCGCCAGGGCCGCGCACCAAGACGCCCTCGGAGAACCGGCTGTGGGCGCGCTGGGGCGCGGAGGTCAACTCCATGTCCATTGGCCCCGAGGTCGTGCTGCTCAATGAGCTGGCCATCCCCTGCGCGGGCCTCGTCGTCGGCCATAAGTACTCGCCCCCCGATCACCGCCAGCGCCTCCACGGCGAGGGCATCCGCGCCTCGCTCAACGTCGGCCATGAGATCCTCTCCAAGCTGGCGCTGGCCTTCCTCGATCACGCCGCCCCCGTCCCCTTTGAAAACCGCCTCTACCGCTATGCCTGAGCCGCGATGACCCAGCGCCAACACCTCACCTTGCTCGGCGCGCTGAGCTTCCTGATCATGCTCGGCTACGCCCTGGCGCGCCCGGCCGTGGAGTCCCTCTTTATCGGGGCCTACACCAGCGCGCGGCTGCCTCACCTTTGGCTGCTGGTGGCGGTGGTCATGACGGGCGTGGTCATCGCCGTCAACGGGCGCCTCAGCCGTCGCCGCCCCGCCGCCTTCTTGGCCGAGGCCGCCGCCGCCTCGGGGGTGCTCTTGGCCGGGCTGCTCCTCCTCGACGCCCACTGGCGCGGCGCCCTCTTCGCCTTGGCGATCTGGAAAGAGATCTACATCGTCGTCTTGGTCGAGGCCCTCTACGCCCACACCAACGCGCGCTTCCCCATCAGCCAAGCGCGCTGGCTCTATGGCGCCATGGGGGTCATCGGCTCCCTGGGCGGGCTTTTGGGCAACCTCCTGGTGGGTCAGCTCTCGACGACCATCGGCAGCGGCCCGCTTTTGTGGCTCCTCGCCCCGCTGCTGGCGCTCATCGCCGGGCTCGCCGCGCGGCTGCCCGCCGACGCCGACGCGCCGCCGCCGAGG
>JAHJCH010000161.1 GCA_018813065.1 Myxococcota bacterium | reverse complement strand
CGCCGCAGTCCTGGGGGCAGCTGTCGCAGCCCTCGCCCGCGCCGCACTGGCCGTCGCCACAGCAGGCGCCGCAGTCCTGGGGGCAGCTGTCGCAGCCCTCGCCCGCGCCGCACTGGCCGTCGCCGCAAGGGCCATCACCGCCAACACAGCGCCCGCGCGCGTCACACTCAGCCCCGCCCTCACAGACACCGCAGAGGCCGCCGCAGCCATCCTCACCGCAGACCCGCCCCGCGCAGCGCGGGACGCAGACGCAGGCGCCGTCTTGGCAAATTTGCTCCGCTGCGCACTGTCCACAAACCCCGCCACAGCCATCAGGTCCACAGCGAAGGCCCTCACAGCGTGGAGCGCACACGCAAGCGCGCAGGTGCGCGTCGCAGAGCGTCCCCGGCGCGCAGCCGCAGTCTTGGGGGCAGGTGTCGCAGCCCTCGTACTCAAGGCAAGCGCCATCGCCGCAGCAGGCGCCGCAGTCTTGGGGACAGTTGAGGCAGCCCTCACCCGCGCCGCAGGCGCCATCCCCGCAGCTGTGGGGCACCTCCACGCACTGCCCGTTCTCCGCGCAGACGCGCCCAACCTCTGCGCAGCCGCCGCAGAGGCCTCCACAGCCATCCGCGCCGCAGGCGCGACCCTCGCAGCGCGGCGCGCAGACGCAGGCGCCCGCCTCGCAGCGCAGCCCCTCACGGCAAGCGCAGTCTTGGGGGCAAGCGTCACAGGTCTCATCGCCGTCGCAGATCCCATCCCCGCAGCAGTCGCCGCAGTCCACCGCGCAGCTGCGGCAGTCCTCGCCTTGGATGCAGACGCCATCCCCGCAGCAGTCACCGCAGTCGGCGGGGCAGGTGGCGCAGTCCTCCTCCAGATCACACGCGCCATTCCCGCAGCGCGTCGGCGCGGGCACGCACAGCCCCCGGCTATCGCAGATGGCCCCCTCGGAGCAGCGCCCACAGGCGCCGCCGCAGCCATCAGAGCCGCAGGCGCGGCCCACGCAGCGCGGCGCGCAGGCGCAGAAGCCCTCTAGGCAAAACAACGCCCCGTCGCAGCGCCCACAGGTCCCCGCGCACTGGTTGGGGCCGCAGGCGTCCGCGCCGCACTGGGGCGCGCAGACGCAGCGGCCGCCCGCAGGATCACAGACCTCCCGCGCGCCGCAGCCGCAGTCCTCGGGGCAGCGCTCACAGCCCTCATCGGGGGCGCACCAGCCATCCCCGCAGTCCATCAAGCCCATCACGCAGCGCCCCTCTTGGCAACGCTGAGCGGGTGGGCAGATCGGCAAGAAGCCGCCGCAGCCGTCGGGGCCACACTCCAGACCAGGGGTCGGGGCGCAGGCGGCGTCTACAAGCGCGACGTCCTCTCGCCTGCCTTGATCCGCCTCGGGAGCGGCGTCGGGGGCAGAGCGTGGCGTCGTCGTGGCGTCTCGTTGACCTTGATCGAGCGTTGCTTGGACTGTGCGGCTCTCAAGACAGCCACAGAGCGCCAGGGCGAGGAGGGGAAAGCACAACCGTCGCATCGGCGGCTCCTTATGTGGGATCGGCGATGCGCTGAGGATATGGATTGTCTGGGATCAGGCGAAGGCTTTAATTAGCGACGCTGCTTGACGGGGCGGCGGATCTGAAGCAGGCCGCCGTTGGGGCCGGGCACGTTGCCCTTGACCAAGAGCAGGCCGTCCTCAAGCACGTCGATGATGGTCAGGCCTTGCTGGGTCACGCGCTTGTTGCCGTGCTGCCCAGGCATCTTCTTGTTCTTGAAGACGCGGGCGGGGTAGGTGCAGGCGCCGAGGGAGCCGCCGTGGCGGAAGTACTCGTGGACGCCGTGGGTGGCCTTGCCGCCGCTGAAGTTGTGGCGCTTCATTACGCCGGTGAAGCCGCGACCCTTGCTGGTGCCGGTCACGTCCACGCGCTCGCCGCTCTTAAACAGGGTGGCGCCGTCGAAGCTCTGACCGACCTCATAGGCCGCCAGCTCCTCGGCGGAGATGCGGAACTCGCGGATGTGGCGCTTGACGATCCGAGTGCCATCCTGGCGCTCCTCGACCAAGCCTTGCTTCTCAAAAAAGCCCAGCTCGGGCTTGGTCAGGCGCTTCACGCGGCGCTCGCCGAAGCCAACGATCAGGGCGGTGTAGCCGTCCTTCTCTTGGGTGCGCTTGCCGACGACGCGGTTACCGAGGGTGCGTACGACGGTGACGGGGATCTGGCGACCCCCCTCCTCAAAGATCGCGGTCATGCCGACCTTCTCTCCAAGAACCCCTTGCATCTTCGCCTCCAATGTTGAGGGTTGATTGTCTCGCGCTCGTTTGATGAGCGGTCCAGCGAGGGCGCGGACGTCTTGAGCGCGGCGGGAACTTGCAGGATTAGAGGGTGGGTGTCAAGAGGGCTGTTAGATCTTGAAGGGCATGTTGATGGTCATCGGCGAGCCGCTGAACTGAGGGAAGCGGAACGCGCGGACCTTGCTCTCGACGCAGCGCCCCAGCGCGCTGCCCGCGTTCGCCCCTTGAGCGTCAGCGGTGGAGACGTTGCCCTTCTTCTCGATGGTCATCTTCACGGTGACCATGCCCTCGCCCTCGGTGCGGCAGGCTTTAACCTTGCCGGCCCCGCCCTTGACCACGCGCAGGATTTGGTTCTTGCTCAGCTGCTCAGGGAGCATGGGATCGGCGGCGGGCTCAGGGGGCTGCGTGCGGCCACCGCCGCCGCCACCGCTGGACTTCTTGCCGTCGAGGGCGCCGAGCAGATCATCCACGTCGGAGGTGTCGCCGCCGCTGCTCTTGGCGGGCTGCGCCTTGGGCTTGGAGGGCTTGGGCGCGGCGGCGGCGGGCGGCTCATCCTCGCCGTCATCCTGGCTCGTCGTCTTGCTCTGCCCTGAGCTGCGCCGACGCCCACCGCGCTTCTTGCTGACGGTCGGGGCGGCGGAGGGGGGCTCTACGGCGGGCGTGGGCGCGGCGGGCGGCTCGGTGATGGGCGCGG
>JAHJCH010000160.1 GCA_018813065.1 Myxococcota bacterium | reverse complement strand
GCCGATCGTCTTTTCCGGACTTAAAATCTAAGTCGGCGAGGGCCGATCGTCTTTTCCGGACTTAAAATCTAAGTCGGCGAGGGCCGATCGTCTTTTCCGGACTTAAAATCTAAGTCGGCGAGGGCCGATCGTCTTTTCCGGGTTTATCATCCACCGATGTGGGCGACTTCATCGCCTCGGCCAGCAAGCTGGCCGTAGTCAATCGACCGGAAATTCTGCTTGAGGCGGCGAGGGGGGCGGTCTATCTTCGAGCCGCTCGGAGCTGGAGCAAATGGAGAGAGCGCAGAGATTACAGCAACTTAAGATGGGCGGCTTAAATCACCTCTCCCCCCTTGAGGGCGACGACGCGCGATTCTCTCCAGCGGGCCGCGCCCTCTTCGGATTCTGGATCAGCGCAAGACTGCTTGAGCTGCGTGGGCAGCTGCGGATGGAGGCGCGCCCATGAGCGGCCCCGACTGGCGCGCCTGGGCGCGCTTGTATGAAGACGAGGCCGAGGCCCGGCGCGGCGCGGCGGCCGTGGAGATGCGCTTGGAGGCGGCGCGGATCTATGACACCCACCTCGGCGATCCACGAGGGGCCGAGGCGCAGCTGCGCGCGGCCAATCGCCTCAGCCCCGATGATCCCCGCCCCATCCACGCGCTGGCTGATCTCCATGAGGCTCAAGGCGATTTGGCCGAGGCGCGCCGCTGGCTGGCCCGCGCGCAAACGCTGACCCCCGCCGAGGATATCGATGGGCGGCTGGCGCTGCTGTGCCGCCTCGGTGTCATCGCCCAAGATCACCTCCATGATCAGGAGGGCGCCTTCGCCGCCTTTAAAGAGGCGATCCTCCTCGCCCCCGATGATCTTGAGATCCTCACCCGGCTGCGCCTGGCTTTGCCCGAGGATGATCCCCGCGCCCGCTTGGCGATCCTGCGCCGCCGCCCCCGCCCCGAGGCGCCCGAGGCCCGCGCCGCGATCCTTAAACAAATCGCACGGTTGGAGATGCAAGGGGGCGACGCTGAGGCCGCACGCCTCGCGCTGGAGGAGGCCCTCGCGCTTTGCCCGACGGATGAGGAGGCGCTGTGGGCGTCGCTGGCGCTGGGCGGCGTGGGGCTCAAGCTGGAGGCGGCGGAGCTGAGCGGGCTTTGGCGGTGCATCGGCGCGCTGCAAGAGGCGCACGGGGCGGCGTGGGTGGCGGCGGGGGAGGGGGCGCCGACGGCGGCGCGCCGCGCCCTGGCCTATCACGCCGAGGCGCAGGGCGCTTGGGCCGAGGCCGTCGCCCTGTGGCCGCGCGAGGCCCATGAGGATGAGTGGCGCTGGGCCTTGGCCATGGAGCGCGCCGGTGACGTGGAGGCCGCCCGAGGCGCGCTGGCCGAGCGCGTCGCCTTGGAGCCAGGTGATGAGATCGCCGAGGCCAGCCTGCGGCGGCTCGATCCGATCTTTGAGCAGCTGCGCGCAGGGGGGGCGTACGCGGCGGACGCGGCGGAGGCGGAGGGGGATTTGGACGCCGCGCTGCGCCTCACAACGACACCCCAGGCGCGGGCCCGGCGGCTGGCGCTGCGCGGCGATTGGGTGGGCGCGGCGGCGGCCTTGGAGAGCGGCGATCCCCTCGTCTGGGCGGAGGCGCGCTTGAGGGCGGGGGATGAGGATGGGGCCGTGGCCCTGCTGCGCGCGCACGTCGAGGCGCTGAGCCCGACACGACGGCGGCTCTTGTTGACGTTGGCTCAGGCGCGCGGCGATGTGGCGCTGGAGCGCGATCTGTTGGCGCGTGAGGCGCTCAACGCCGAGGGCGCGTATCGGGCTGCGCTGCTGTTGCGGCGCGCGGCCCTGGAGGGCTCGGATGTCGAGGGGTGGGCGCGGCGCGTGGCGCTGCTGCGGGAGGTCTTGGCCTTGACGCCGGGCGCCCGCGCCGCGCACAGGGCCTTGGGGCGCCTCTATTTTGAGGCCGGGGATGTCGCCGCGCTGGCGGATCTCTATCAAGAGGAGCTGCGCCGCGCCGCGCTGAGCGAGGCCGAGCGCGCGGATCGGCTGCGTCGGCTGGCGGAGCTGTATGAGTACCGGCTGGATCGCCCCGCCGCCGCCTCGGAGTGCTATGAGGCGCTGCTCCACGCCGCGCCGCTGACCGCCATCGAGGGCCTGGAGCGCATCTATGAGCGCACGGCCCGCCCCCAGGCCCTCGCCGCCGTGCTCAAGCGCCGCGCCGCCGCGGCCTCCGCCCCCAAGGAGGCGGCTTGGGCCTATCTGCGCTATGGCGAGCTGCTGCATGAGCGCGTGGAGGATCACGCGGCGGCGGCGGAGGCCTATCGCCACGCCCTCAGCCTCGATCCCACCCTGCGCCCCGCCGCCATGGCCCTTGAGCGCATCACTTTGCGCGGCGGCGGCGATCCGGCGGCCTTCTATGAGGAGGCCCTCGCTCAGCCCACGCCCTTTGAGGACGCTCAAACGCTGCGGCATAAGCGCGATCTCTGTCTGGGCACGCCAGGGGCGGCCAGCGAGGGGGCGTTGGGGCGCTGGGCGGTGTTGCGGCGCGCTTATGATCTGGGGGATTGGCCCACGGCGGCGGCGGCGCTGCGCGCGGAGGCTGAGGCGGGCGCGGAGGCTGAGCGCGCCGATCTCAACGCCCTGGCTTTCCGCTTGATGCGGGGACACCCACAGGCGGCGGCCTTTATCGAGGGGCTGGGTGAGGCGGCGGGGCTTGAGGCGCGGCTCAGCCTCGACGTGGAGGGCGTCGCGGCCCCCTGG
>JAHJCH010000159.1 GCA_018813065.1 Myxococcota bacterium | reverse complement strand
GCCGCCCCCAGCGCCGCGCCCTCCGCCGATCTCAGCGCCCTCACCGCTCGGCTGAGGCGCACCGGCGGCGCCGTGCGCTGGGTCAGCGGGGGCCTGTCGGGCACGCCTCAACATGGAGAGGGCTGATCGCCCATCGCGCGTTCAGCGAAAGCGATAAAGAATCGCCGGGCGGTGCTTCCCCTCGCGGCGCTCGCCTGTCGGCTCCACGAGATCGTTGATCCGGCGGCGGAAGTTTCGCTTATCGAGGGGCTGATCCAAGATCGCGCTGTAGACACGCTGGAGATCCCCCAGGCTGAAGCTCTCAGGCAGGAGGGGGCGGGCGATGGGCGACACCATCAGGCCCGCTCGCAGCCGCGCCAGGCCCGCCTCCAAGATCGCCGCGTGGTCAAAGGCCAGGGGCGGCAGGGCCTGGAGCGGGAACCAGCGGGCCTCCGCGGCGTCATCACCGCCCTTCACCGCCGCTGGCGGCACTAAGGCGAGGTAGGCGATGGTGATGACACGCCCACGCGGATCACGCCCCGGATCGCCGAAGGCCCCCAGCTGCTCCATATAAGGCAAAATCAACCCCGTCTCCTCACGCAGCTCGCGCAGCAGCGAGCCCTCCAGCGTCTCATCCATGTCGATGAAGCCGCCAGGCAGCGCCCAGTGGTCAAAGAAGGGCTCCTTGGGGCGCCCGCGCCGGACCAGGAGGAGGCTCAAGACCCCCTCCACGCCCAAGCCAAAGACCACCGCGTCCACGGTCACGTCTGCTTTGGGGAACGAGTAGGTGTATTTCATCGCATCGTCGCTGTGTACACGCTGTGATTTTGAATGACGAGGAGCTGCTCGCCTCGCCGGGCCAGGGCGCTCTCGCGTGGGAGCGGGTCTGTGATGATCTTTTCGCCCTCGGCGCCGACCGCGCAGGGGGAGAGGCGCAGCTCACCCTCCTCGCCCAGCTCCACCGCCACCTTGGAGCCGGGCAGCGCCGTGAAGTTGATCCCCGTATACACCACCCCAGGCGTAATCGAGAGGTCATAGCGGCCCGTCGCGCCGTCGATCCGCAGCCAGATCCGATCAACGCGGCCCTTGAGGGCGCCGATGAGCCGCGCCACGCCGCCCTCAAGGCGCCCATCGAGCAGCTGATAGCCGTCCAGCTCGGGAATGCGCACCTGGAGGGCGCGGCGCGGGCCTGGAAACACCGTGAGGTAGGCCGATCCGAGGACATCTTGGGCGGCGATCCCCGGCCAAAGCCGGGTGGCGCGCGGTAAAACCTGGGCGACCGGGTGGAGCCCGGCGATGCGCCCGCCGCCGCCCCAGATCACCTCGCCGATCTGGCCCCCCTGCTTGAGGTAGAGGCGCCCCTCATGGCTCATCGCCTGCGCCCCGCGCAGGGTGTGCGTGATCTCTTGGTCGTCGAGGAGGCGCCACAGCCGCGCCACGCCCGATGGATCGAGGCTGAGCGCCACAGGATCGCCGCTCAAGGGCATAAAACCCACCTCCACATCCGGCGCGGCGGGGATCAGCGGGCCGTTGTCCACCCGCAGCCCGCCCTTATGGCGGGTGATCAGCCGCGCGCCGTCGCTGAAGAGGCCCAAGATCGGCGTCGAGGCCTCAAAAATACGCTCGATCTTCAGCGCGCCGCGCTCCGATATGGGCGCTTCGGGGCGCGATGAGGCCTGGATCATTGCCGGCGCCCCCTCCAAGCGCGGTGGAGGACGCCGCGCGCCATGCTCAAAGACGGCGCGCAGCCAGGCGCGATAGGGATCGGGGATCTCCGTCAGCGGCGCGCAGCTGGGGGGGCGGCGCACGGCGGGGTCAAAGACAGAGACGCCCGCGCGCATCCGCGCGGAGAGCCCCTTGAGCGTGGGGTGTTGACCCTTGTACGGGTGCATCCCAGTGAGGATCTGGAAGGCGAGCAGGGCAAACGCGAACCAGTCAGAGGCGGGCGTAAAGCCCTCGTCGGCGAGGGGATCGCGTAGGCTCTCCTGGAGGGCCGTGGCGGGGTGCTCAGGTGTCTGGTAGCTGTCGGTGTCGATGAGGTAAATCGACGCCAAGTCAGGGCCGACGCGCGCGTTGACCCCGCTGAGATCGACCAGCACGATCCCCTGAGCGTGGGCCTCGATCAGCGCGGCGCGCAGGCGATCGAGCAGGCTCAGGGCATGGGGCAGGGTGAAGCCCAGGCGCGCCCAGGCGGCGCGGGCGTTGAGCTGGGCGAAGGCGAGGCTCTGGGGCGGCAGCGCGGCCATGGCGTAGCCGATGATCCGCCCCATCTCATCATGGGCGAGGGCTTGAGGGGTGATGAACGGGGGCTGAGGCAGCGCGCGCAGCGCGTGGAGCTTGTCGAGGGTCAGCGCGCGGCTGGGATCATGGTAGATCTTCAGCGCGCGCTGGCCTTGGATGTAGACCTGGCCCTCGCCGCCAGCGCCGATGAAGTCTTCGCGGCTCAAGCTCAAGGCCTGGCCCTCGACGTAGACGCGCATTCGCCCCCTTCAGCGCCTCAGAAGCGCAGCGTGGCTTGGACTTGCCCCTCGGCGAGGTAGCGGCTCTGGACGTCGATGGCCCGCGAGACGAAGTCGGCGAGGCCCGCCAAGGTGGCGGCGGAGGCGTCGGCGAGGGGCACATACTGATCAAAGCCCGCCTTGTCCTTAAAGCGCCTCAGCTCGCGGTTAAGCGCGCTGCCCGCCCGCTCGGCCCCAACCCCGATGAGGATCGACGTCAGCGCCGTGATGGACTCGCCCTCGACGCCGCGCCGCAGCGCCGCGCCCACCTGGGCGGCGCTCCCGCGCGAGGCGTTGTCCTCGCCGTCGGTGATCACGAAGACGATGGCGTTGCAGTCAAAGCCCTGATCCGTGAGCGTCTGGCCGTAGAGGTGGGCGGCCATCACGGCGTTGTAGCTGGCGTCATAGAGCGCGGTGGCCCCGCCAGGGTTGAGCGCGCCCTTGTAGGCGTCGGGGACGCACAGGCTCAGCGGGCGAAAGCCGTGGATCTCCTCCAGGCGGCTGGAGAAGCCCACCAGCCGCAGCATCAGGTGATCGGCCCTCGGCGAGAGGCGGCAGGCCTCGATGATGGAGATGACGCAGGCCTCCAGCTGATCACGGTAGGCCATCACCGAGCCGGAGAGATCACAGACGAGCGTAACGAGGGTGTACTCGGTCGCGCTTAAGTCGGCGATCCGCGCGCCAGAGAAGTGGTAGCCCGAGCCTGTAATCTGCACGCGTGTCTGTGGTTCGTTGAAGAGCGGCATAGGGCTCCCTTTCTGGGGGTGTCGTTAGAGGTAAACAGAAGACCGGGTCGAGCCAGATTAAACGGCCCTGAGAAGATAAACTTTTTACTCTTCTTTGCTCGATCATGCTCACCATAAACCTGAGTTTGGTTAAACCTTATCGAAACTGATCAATGGCATCCTTGCAGGTGCTCACTTTCATTCCACGGGCGCGCATATCGCGCACGAAGGCGTCGCCCAGCTGATCAAACCCGGTGACGTTGCTGCTGGCGTCCGTCAAGAGCATGATCTTTTGGATGTAACGCGGATCAGAGAAGGCATCGGCGATGTCGCGGCCCGTGTTCGCCACGCAGTGTGAGAGCGCCTCCCCCGCGAATAAAACCACGTCGGCCTGCTCCAGCGTGGAGACGAGGCCCATGTTGATGTGCGTGCTGGGATCTTCTGGGTCGATGACCTCCGCTTTGACGGCGCTAAAGTGCTCGGTGAAGGGGTTGGAGCCCTTGGTGACATAGTCAATCGTGGCGAAGCGCTCAGACCAGCCTTGGAGCGCGGCGAAGAGGGTTGGATCCACCGCGTGGCCCTCGCTGCCGATCAAGCAGTGCTCCGGCCAGATGCAGTGCGGGTAGCGCCCCTGGGCCTCCAAGGCGTCGAGGTAGGCGAGGCTGCGCTCAAAGAGGCTCGGTTGATAGGTCGTCCACTGGCCCGCCCGCACCGCCTCCCCCGTGATCAACGTAAAGGGCGCGGGCGGCTTGCCCGCAGCGTCTCGCCACCAAATGGGGTGGGAGATGTCCACCTTCTGGTGGGAGTCCATGGTGACGTGGATGTCCACGATCGGGGAGCTGGGGCCGCCGAGCCGCTCGATCAGCCGCGCCAGCCGCTTCATGTCCTCATCGGCGCCTGGGACGAAGAGCGCGCCGTGGGGATCACAGAAGTCACGCTGGGGATCGACGATGACGAGGTGGATGTTCATGGGCGCCTCTCTTTTCGGTTGTGTCCTCACGACACGAGCACTTGTAGTGTCACTTTGACACCATGTCAAGCGCGCATCTTTTTTTTCTCGGCGGGGCGTCTTTTTTTTCTCTGGCGAGCGCGTGGGTGCGATCCTCCCTCGATCCCTGAGATGAGCGCGACGTGAGAGGAGTGAGCATGACGGAGCCAACACAGCGCGCGGCGCGGCTGGCGCGGTTGATGTCTCGTGGCGCGGCCACGGGGGCGAGTGAGGCGCGGGCGACCCCCCATGAGGCGGCGCGGCGGGCGACGCAGGTTCTCATCGGCGCGCTCCTCCCCGGCGATGTTGAGCTTCAGGCCGCCCTCGGCGGTGATCTCAGCGCGCTTGAGCATGCTCAGCGGCCTGGCCCGGCGCAGGCGCTCCTCGACGCGCTCCTCGACGCCCTGGAGGGGCCGCTCTCGGCGCCCCTGGCGGGCTGGGTTGAGCTGGCGGAGGGGGGGGCCTCGGATGGCGCGCTGTGGCGCGCGGTGGACACACACCTCGCCCGACCGGAGTGCTTAGCCTTGCGCCGCGCGCTGACCTCGCGATGGGCGGCCTTGCCCTCGACCCGCGCCCGCCTCAGCGCGTTGATCGACGCCCGCCCATCCCTGCGTGGGGCGCGCGGCCCGCTGACGGGCTTGCTCTCGGCGGCGCTCTCCGCCAGCGAGTCCTTGCGGGGCTCTCGGCTAAGCGAGGCGCTGCGCGTTGAGGTCTATGTGAGCTATCGCCGCTTTCAGCGCGCGCTCTTGAGCGACGATCTCCGCTCAGCGGGCGCCGCCCTGGACGATCTCTTCGGCTACACCCCCAACCGCCCCGCCCTCTTGATCAGCGACGCGGCGCTGTGCGTCCTGGAGGGGCGACCAGGTGAGGCGCGGCGCGCCTTGAGCGAGGCTCTGGCATTTATCCATGATCACGCGGCCTTAGAGGCCGCCTACGCTGCGCTGGCGGCGCCGCCTCGCCTAGAAAAAACCGCCGCCGCGCCGCGTCACAGCCCCCGCGATCTGCGCCCGCGCCTGGGCATCGAGGGGCGGGCGGTGCGCGCCGAGGGGCGGGTCTACAAGCCGCGCTTAGATCGCTGGTCGCCGCGCCCAAGCTACGCGCGCTGGGTGATCGAGGCCGTCGCCGCCGCGCTGGGCCGCGCCCCAGAGGCCATCGACGCCGCGCTGACGACGCTGCATCGCGGCGAGGCCTACCGCGCGTTTACGATCACGGCCCCCAGCGGCAAACCCCGGCGGATTCAAGCGCCCCAAGGCGCGCTCATCGAGATCCAAGCGGCGATCTTGGAGGGCCTCCTCTATCGGCTGCCGGTGTCCAACGCCGCGCACGGCGCGACGCCTGGCCGCTCGCTGATCACCCAGGCCGTCGCCCACCTGCCCCAGCCGCGCCAGGCCCTCAGCCTTGATCTCAAGGACGCCTACCCCAGCGTCAGCTTCCAGCGCGTCTACCGCGTCTTCTATGAGGGGCTGGCGCGGCTGCTGCCGGTGGCGCGGCTCCCCGGCCTGGAGGGCCTGCGTCCGCTCGTGGCGCGGGATCATCTCGCCCACCTCTTAGCGACGCTGACCTGCGCGCCGCTCCAGGGCGCGCGCCCCAAGCCCAAGACCGCCTGGGCGTTGCCCCAGGGCGCGCCGACCTCCGCCGCCCTGCTCAACCTGGCCTGCGCGGATCTGGATCGTGGCGTCTACAAGCTGCTGCGCGCACATCCGGGCGTGGATCTGCGCTACACCCGCTACATCGACGATCTCACCATCACGGCCACGGGCGGCGCGCTGCCTGAAGGGCTCACGCGTCAGCTGGAGCGGCTGATTGAGCGAGTGGGGTTCAGCAGCCAGCCTCTCAAGCGGCGGGCTTGGCGCGTGGGGGAGGGGCCGCTGATCATCTGTGGGCTATCCCTTGAGAGCGGCGGCGTGGCCTTTGGCCCTGACCTGATCGCCCGAGCGGCCACGCTCAGCGCGTTGGGCGCGCCTGGGGCGGCGGAGCTGCGGGGCTTGGCGGCCTTCGCGCGGCAAATCTACGCGCAGACGCCGCCTTTCCTCCAAAGCTGGGCCGAGGCGGCGCCTGCTCGGGCGTGGTCATCGCCGCGCGCGCCCTACCTGCGCTACCTCCAAGGCGATCCGACCGCTGCGGCGCCGGGCGTGGCGCAATTGGCGCGCTGGCTGGACGCCCCGATGGCCCAGGTGGAGCGCGCCTTGGCGCTGCTGGAGGCGGGCGCCGCGTACGCCACCTGGCGGTTAAGCAAGGGCGGGGGGGGAGAGCGTGAGATCGAGAGCCCTGCGGCGCCGCTCAAGGGCCTCCAGACGCGCATCCTCCACCGGCTGATCAGCCGCGCGCCGCTCTCCGCCGCCGCCCATGGCTTCGCGGAGGGCCGCTCCATCGCCACCAACGCCCGCGCCCACCTCGGCGCTGCGGCCTTGCTCAACGTCGATATCGAGGACGCCTTCCCCAGCGTGTCTGCCCAGCGTGTCCGTCACGCCCTTGATCGCGCCTTGGGGCCGCGCTTAGCGAGCCTGGGGCCGAGCGCTGAGGCCGCCAGCGAGGCGCTGGGGCTCCTGACGCGCCTACTGACCTATCGAGGGCGGCTGCCGCAGGGCGCGCCGACCTCTGGGGCGCTGTTTAACCTCTGCCTCACCCCGCTGGATCGGCTGCTGGAGGACGCCTGCGGCCCGCGCGGGATCACCTACACGCGCTACGCCGACGATCTGACCTTCTCCAGCCCCCGCGTGGAGGCCATCGACGCGGCTTTTGGCGATCAGATCAAGCAGATCATCCACCGCGCGGGTTTCCGCTGGAGCGCGCGGAAGTGGGCGCGCATGGCCGCGCCGCGCTTGGAGGTCTGCGGCGTGCGCCTGGACGGGGCTCATCTGCGGCTATCACGGGCGCAGCTTCAGCGTTATCGAGCGACCTTACATCGTCTGGCCCACGCGCCCACGCTTGACGCTGAGGGGCGGGATAAAGCGGCGGGGATCTTGGGCTTCGTCCACATGATCTACGGCGAGCTGCCTGCGCCGCTGCGCGGCCCAGCCCAAGCGTTGCGACAACGCCACAGGCTTGAGCCCAAGCCCAAATCGAAGCTCGATCTCTATGGTCGAGGCTGATCAAGCTCGGCCCATTTTGCGGCCACAAAGTCCAGCCATGCGCCATGAGGCGGATCGAGGCGGGAGCGGTACGCCTGCCACATCACCGCGTCATCAAAGCAGGCGCTTATCCAGCTTCGCCAAGCGTGGCCATAGTCCCCCGCTGCGCCCTCTGACGCCATCTCTCCCCACTGCCAAGGGGCGGGCAGCCATGGATTGAGGCGCGCCTCCCATGCCAACCGCGCATAACCTGCGGTTGTCGAGGGGCACGGCAGCGGTGGCGGCGGGGCATGACCTTCATCCTGCGCATAGCGGCCATAGAAGAAGAGCGCGCGTGGTTGATAACGCCCCAGCCGTCGCAGGGCCTCCTCATCCTCAACCTGCGCCCAAGGTGGGCTTAGCGAGTCTTGATCGAGGGACGCTCGCCAATTGCCATAGGCCACGTCATCGCCGATCAGCCCCTCGGCGGCGAGCCACATCAGGGCCTCAGCGTTGGGCTCTGCCTCAAAGCTGCGGCTGGGATCGAGGGCCTGCCAAACAAAGCTCGCCCAGGTCTTTGGTGCGGGGCGTTGGCTCTTGAAGTAGGCATAGCGTGCTGCGGCATCAAGGGGCTCAATGGCCTGGCCCCAGCGCCACATCCAATCTTCACCGCTGCCCATACGCCAGCCAATCGTGTAGCGGGTGTAGCTGGGATAGCGCACCCAAGGCGGGGCCAAGCACTCCGCGCTGTGTGTGTCTGCCTCTGCGACGCGCTGCGCTTGGCGTTGAGCGTGTTTATCAAAGCTCATGGGCTTCTCCTGGGTGTGATTTCTCATCATGGCATGGGGGAGGGCGGATGATGCGCCTCGAAAATCGAACTCTATGCGGAGCCCCCTCAGCGTGGACGAAAGGGCCTAAAGGTTTGTCTTTCGTACACGCTTGGCGGTGGGCGTGTGCGGCGCGCTCTGCCCCTCGCGGTGGGCGCAGCCTCAGCGTGGACGAAAGGGCCTAAAGGTTTGTCTTTCGTACACGCTTGGCGGTGGGCGCGCGCGGCGCGCTCTCTGTCCCTTGCAGTGGGCGCAGCCTCAGCGTGGACGAAAGGGCCTAAAGGTTTGTCTTTCGTACACGCTTGGCGGTGGGCGCGTGCTCTGCCCCTCACGGTGGGCACACCCTCAGCGTGGACGAAAGG
>JAHJCH010000158.1 GCA_018813065.1 Myxococcota bacterium | reverse complement strand
GGGCGAGGCGGAGCAAGGCCGCCTCGCTCAGCGTATCCCCCCCCAGGGCGGCGCGCAGCGGCGCGGCGACCTCAAAGCGCAGCCTGACGCCCTCGGCGCGGGGGAAGAGGAGCGGCTCGGCGTAGCGGCCCGCGCACTCCGCCAGCGCCACCCGCGCAGGCCAAACCCAGCGGCCACGATCCAGCCCTCGCCGCGCTAAGACGAGGCGATGATCGGGGATGGCGCGGCGCGGATCCCACAGCCGCCCCGCCGCGAGATCAAAAGCGCGGCGCGTCGTCGCTTTATCGAGGGCGCCGAGGCGGCGCAGGCGCGCGTCGAGGGCGCGGGTGACGGCCATATCCCAGCTCAGCGTCGGCGCCTCGGCCTGGAGCGCCAGCGCCGCCTCGGCGACATAGACGCCCAAGAGATCCGAGTAGAGATCCTCGGGGGAGAGGGCCGAGAAGCGCTCATCATGGGCGGCGATATAGCGCGCGCCGTGGGCCGTGGCCACCTCATGCCAGGCGCTCATCAGGGCCACCGCCCGCGTCGCCGCGCCGAGGGGATCGCTCAAGGGGGCGTCGCGCTCGATCAGGGCCACGCCCTCAAGGACGGGGCGGCGGAGGGGCGCGTGACCTGGCTGGGCGAGGGCCGCGTAGAGCCCCCCAACCGCGTCCGCCGCCGTGCGGACATGGGCCACGTCGATGAAGCCACCCGCGCAGGTGTAGAGGGCGCCGTTGCCCTCGCCCAAGCCCGCCCCCGCGCGGTGCTGCCCCAGCCCCTCCACGCCCAAGGCGTTGTCCAGCCGCAGCGGCGTCTCCAGCGGGCCGATCCGCATTGAGAGATCGCGCCCAAAGGCGCAGCAGCCGCGCAGCTTAGGGGCGTCGGGGGCGGTGAGGGGGGGCGCCAGCGTGGCCAGCGCCAGGGCGAGGGCGATCATCCCGCGATGGCAAGCTCAACGGGGGGTAGAAGACGGCTGATCGCCCGCTCGATAAGCGCGCGCAGGGGGCGCGCGGTGGGATCTGAGGGCGTCAAGGCCATCGCCGCGTCGCGCCGCGCGCAGAGGGCCGCCTTGGCCCCCTCCAAGCCCAGCTGACGCAGCGCGCTGGGGCGATCGAGGGCCGCGTCTTGGCCGACGGGCTTGCCCAGCGCGTCGGGATCGGCCAGCGCGTCGGAGAGATCATCGGCGATCTGATAGGCGGCGCCCAGCTCAGCGCCCAAGGCGGCGTAGTGGGCCTCATCGAGATCGGCGGAGATGGCGCCCAGGGCGGCGGCGGCGGCGAAAAGCCCGCCGGTCTTGGCCTGGTGATAGCGCGCCAGATCGGGCGCGGGCTCCGACTCCCAGGCTTGCCCCGCCACCAAGCCCCCGCGATGCCCCGAGGCGCGGCTCAAGGCGCGCAACATCCGCAGCCCGCGCGCGGGATCGACGCTGGCGGCCTCGGCGATCACCTCAAAAGCGGCAATAATCAGCGCGTCGCCAACCAAAACCGCCGTGGCCTCATCATAAGCACGGTGGATCGAGGGCTGCCCGCGCCGCCAATCGGCGTCATCAAAGCAGGGCAGATCGTCGTGGACCAAGGAGGCGCAGTGGATCAGCTCCACGGCCACCGCCGCGGCGTCGGTGAGCGCGGGGTGCGGATCACCGCCGATGGCCGCCACCGCCAGGCAGAGCTTGGGGCGCAGCCGCCCACCGCCGCCCCAGACCGCAGAGGCCATGGCCGCGCGCAGCCGAGGGGGGATTGTGGCCTCCGCGCCCGCCAGGCTCGCGGCCAGGGCTTGGGAGATGCGCTCGTCAAACATGGACACCTCGCGGGCTCTTTTGAGCGGGCGCAGCGGCGCGCCGAATAAAAGTTTTAAGTTATGTTGATGAGTTGTTATACACTTGTCAAACTCAATGATAAGATTTGTTTAACGATTGTCGCGTTTAACGATTGTCGCGTTTAACGATTGTCGCGCTCAAGCGCGGCGGGAGCATCCCATGAGCGTCATGGTCTTAGGCGCGGGCGTCGCGGGGCTGAGCGCCGCGCTGGAGTTGGCGGCGGCGGGGGTTGAGGTGGACCTCTATGAGCGCGCCGATGTCGTGGGCGGCAAGGCCCGCGTGGCCCACGTCGCGGGGCGCGCGGTGGACGCGGGGCCGACGGTGATGACCATGCCCTGGGTCTTTGAGGGGCTCTTCGCCCGCGCGGGCGTGGCCTTTCAAGAGGTCGTCACCCTCCAGCCCTTGGAGATCTTGGCGCGGCACGCCTGGCCGGATGGATCGCGGCTGGATCTCTACGCCGACTTGGAGCGCAGCGTCGAGGCCATCGCCGCCTTGACGAGCGCCTCGGAGGCGGCGCGCTATCGCGCGTTTATGCAGGCGGCGCGGGCCACCTATGAGGCCGTCGAGGGGCCGTTTATCCGCGCGCCGCGCCCCACGCTTTGGGGCTTGACGCGCCAAGAGGGGCCGCGCCTGCCCCAAGCCCTGCGGCAGCTCGACGGCCACCGCTCCATGTGGCGCGCCCTCTCGGCGCGCTTTGATGATCCGCGCCTGCGCCAGCTCTTCGCCCGCTACGCCACCTATGTTGGCAGCGATCCCACGCGGGCGCCCGCCACCCTCAACCTCATCGCCCACGTCGAGGCGCTGGGCGTCTACACGCTCAAGGGCGGGATGACCGCCCTCACCGACGCCCTGCGTGATCGCCTGGAGGCTTTGGGGGGGCGGGTTCACCTGGGCGCGCCCGCCACGGCGCTGCTGGTCGAGGGCGGGCGCGTCATCGGCGCGCGTATCGCGGGGGAGGCGCGACAGGCCGAGGCGGTCATCGCCGCCCAGGGCATCAGCGCCTTGGCGGCGGGGCACCTCGGCGAGCCCGCCCGCCGCGCCGTCAAGCTGCGTGATCCGCCCTCCCTCTCGGCGGTGACCTGGGCCATCGTCGCCGAGGTCGAGGGCTTTGAGCTGGCCCACCACAACGTCTTCTTCAGCGCGGACTACCGCGCCGAGTTCAAGGCCCTGGCGCGGGGGCAAATGCCCCTTGATCCGACGATCTACATCTGCGCCCAAGATCGGCCAGGTGATTCCCCCAAGCGCGAGCGGCTCTTGGCCCTCGTCAACGCCCCGCCGCGTGGCGCGGGCCTCCCTCAAGAGGAGATAGAGAGATGCGAGGAGATGACCTTCGAGGCGCTGAGCCGCGCGGGGCTGAGCCTGCGGGGCATGACGCGGACGCGGTGGACGCCGGCGGACTTCGAGGCCCTCTCGCCGGGGAGCGGGGGGGCGATCTACGGGCGGGCGACCCACGGCCTGATGGCCTCGCTGCGGCGACCGACGGCGCGCAGCCGCCTGGCGGGCCTCTACCTCTGCGGGGGGGAGGCCCATCCGGGGGCGGGGGTGCCGATGGCGGCCTTGAGTGGTGGGATGGCCGCGCGTGCTTGGCTGCACGACCGGCCTTCGACCTAGAGATCCCCCCCGGCGGCTACGCCTGGTGGTACCTGGACGCCACGGGCGAAGACGGCTCGACGTTGACGATCATCTTGATGCTCGGCGCGGTCTTCTCGCCGGGCTACTTCAAGGCGCGGCGGGGCGCTGCAAGCGCGAAGCGATTGCATTCCACGCAGGGTACTGTGCCCCCTGATCCGCTGGAGTTCGCCGCCGTCAACATCGCCCTGCGTGGTCGCCACGGGCGCCGCGCCTGGGTGCTCACCGAGCGACGCGCGGCGGCCGTCCAGCGGACGGCGACGACCCTCCAGATCGGCGGCACGCGGGCGGTGATCACGCCTAACGGGGGGCTGGAGGTGCGCTTCTCTGAGCGCACGGCGGTCCTGGGCGCCCCGCTGGAGGGCGAGGTGGTCTTTACGCCGGAGATCAGCCCCGCCGTGGCCTTTACGCTGCTGCCCGGCCACCGCTGGCAGCCCATCGCGCCGCGTGGGCGCTCCTCGGCGCGGCTCTCCGCCCCTGCGCTGGCCTTCGAGGGCGTCGCCTACCACGACTTCAACGCCGGATCGCGCGGCTTGGAGCTGGATTTTAGGCGCTGGGACTGGCTGCGCGCCCTTCCTCCCGAGGGCGGAGCGGCGGTCGTCTATGACGTATGGTCCAAGGCGGGCGAAATCCACGATTTGGCGGTCCGTTTTGACGCCGACGGCGCCCCGCATCCGCTCCACCCCCTGCCTCGGCGCGCCCTGTGGCCGAGTCTCTGGGGGCAGCGCCGCTTCGCCCGCCCCCTCGGCGAGATCCAGGGCGCGCGGCGCCTTGAGGATGGCCCCTTTTACACCCGCGCCGCGTGGCGATCCGAGGCGGGCGGCGAGATCGTCCATGAGTCCCTCGATCTGCGCCGCTTCGCCCGCCCTTGGGTGCGCGCCTTATTGCCCTATCGGATGCGGCAAGGGGGCGAACAACCGTGATCAGCGGCGGGCTGGCCTTGGGCTGGGCGCTGTTTATCGCCGGGGCGACCCTACAAGCCCTGTGGCCGCGCCCTCGCCCCCCCCAAACACCCTCAAAATCCCCGCCGATCCCCACGCTCTTGGTGCGCCCCTGCGCGGGGGCCGAGCCTGGGCTGACGGGGCGCCTCCAAGGCGGGGCCGAGGCAGCCTCGGTCGTGCGCTTTATCGTGGGATCGAGCGTCGATCCTGCGGGCGTGGCGGCGGAGGAGGCCGCGCGGCGCCTGCGGGCGCGCGGGATCGACGCGGCGCGCCTGGTTCACGCCACCGACGCGCCCAACCGTAAGGCCGCGCACCTGACCTACGCCGCCGATCTTTACCCTGATCACGCGCTGATCAGCGCCGACTCCGATGTAGAGCTGCGCGCGGCGGACGTGTCCACCTTGATCGAGGCCCTGGACGGCGGCGCGGCGGCGGCCTGGAGCCCCCCGGTGGAGCGCCCGCAGGGGTGGTCATGGGGAGATCGGGCCTCGGCGGGGGTGCTCAACGCCAGCCTGCACGCCTTCCCGCTGCTGTCGCGCCTCGATCCGGGCTGCTTCGTGGGCAAATGCTTCGCCCTCGCCCCCTCGGCGCGCCGTCGCCTGGGCGGGCTGGCAGCCTTTGAGGATCGCTTGGCGGAGGACATGGCCTTGGGCGCGGCCTTGGCGGCGCTGGGCGCGCGCGTCGTGGCCGTCGGCGGGGTCACGGCGCGCCCCCCGAGCCGCTCGCTGAGGGCCATCGCCGCCCGCTATCACCGCTGGCTCTTGGCCCTCAAGGCCCAGCGCCCCTGGGCG
>JAHJCH010000157.1 GCA_018813065.1 Myxococcota bacterium | reverse complement strand
GGTGGCGCCACCGACCGCCGCCGCGCCCGCGTACAGCTCACCCACCACATGAGCGCCCGCGCCGCCTCGACCACCCGCCGCGTTGGCGCAGGCGGGGTTGACGCCCCCTTCACCAAAGCCTCCATCCGCGGCGCCGTCGCCGCCGGGCCAGCCCGCCTCGCCCTCAGCGCTTATCGCCCCCGTCGCCTCGGCGTCGGCCCCCGCGCCCGCGTGGAGGCGCAGCGCGCGCAGCTGGATCTCTTGGCAGCCCGCGCCCCGGATGGTCACGGCGTTGTCGATCTCCGCGTCGGCGCCGATCAGATCCACCTCCTCGACGATCAGGCGCGCGCCGACGCCGACGTCAAAGAGCTGGGAGACGCCCGCGTCGCCGAGGAGGCGCCAAGAGGCCGCGCAGTCCTCCAGGCAGCGAGGGGGGCGCCGCCACGCGCCCGCCTCGAAGACATAGCCGCCGTAGAGGGCCAGCGCGCCCTCCACTTGGAGGGTGGCGCTGATCATATAGTCCCCCGCGTCGAGGAGGATCGGCGGGCGGCGGGCAGGATCGAGGGCGCGCCAGAGGATCAAGGCCCCCTCCAAGGTCGCCTTGGGCTGCGCGGCGGTGCCCGGCGCGGCGTCCTCGCCCTGCGTGGAGACAAAGATGCCCCGGCTCAGCGGCCCATCCAAGCCATCACAGTCCACGTCGCGGCGCTCTAGGTCTGGTATGTCATCTGCGTCAGGGTTGCACTCACAACCATTGCTTGATTCGCCGTCCACGTCATTGAAACCGTTAAAGCAAGCCTCAACGAAGCACTCTCCGCGATCACAGATCATCTCAGAGTTAGGCTGAACGCATGTATGATCACACGCGCCACAGTGCAGGGGGTTATTATCCAAATCGAAGTCTTCATCGACGAGGCCATCACAATCATCATCTAAGCCATTGCACAGCTCTTCGCTGGCGACGCCCATAACAGCCTCGCAGCGCACCGCGCTGCGGTCATTGGGATCGCAGGCGATATGGCCCTCTACCGTGCAGATCCCCAGCCCCGCGTAGCACGGCGCGCCGATCCCGAAGCCCTCATCGACCTCGCCATCACAGTCATTGTCGATCTCATCGCCGCACAGCTCCGGCTCAGGGTTGGTCCCGGCCCCCGCCGCCTCACAGCGCACACCCTGCTGATCGGGGGCGCAGGTGATGAGGCCCACCGCCGCGCAGGCGCCCAGGCCGATCTCGCAGGGCTCGCCCAGGCCCTCAAAGTGCTCGTCGATCTGACCATCGCAGTCATTATCAACGCCGTCGCAGACCTCGATGGGGGGCGCGCCGCAGGCGCCGCAGGCGTTGGTGACGCCCTCATCGATCTCGCCATCGCAGTCATTGTCCACGCCATCGCAGATCTCGATGGGGGCCAGGCCACAGGCGCCGCAGGCGTTGGTGACGCCCTCATCGATCTCGCCATCGCAGTCATTGTCTACCCCATCGCAGATCTCTCTGGGCGCGGGGCCGCAGGCGCCGCAGGCGTTGGTGACGCCCTCGTCGATCTGACCATCGCAGTCATTGTCCACGCCGTCGCAGACCTCATCCTCAGGCGAGCAGGTCACGCAGGCGCCGTTGACGCACGCCCCATCACAGGGCTGATCACACGCGCCGCAGCGCGCGGGATCGGAGGTGAGATCAAAGCCCTCATCGATCTCGCCATCGCAGTCATTATCAAAGCCATCGCAGATCTCATCGCCGCAGGCCACGCAGCGACCGTCCACGCAGGCGCGCCCATCCGGGCAGCCGCGAAGCTCCACACACTCCACCTGTGAGAGCGCGTCGAGGTGAGGGGTCGTGCAGCCGAGGAGGGTGAGGCCGAGGAGGAGCGGGCGGAGCCGAGGGGGTGTGGAGTTCACAGTAGACGCGCATCCAAGCGATGATTTTTCAGATCCTGGAGGTATAGCACGAGGGCGCGCGGCTTGGCGCGCTCAAAGCGAGGCGGCGCGGCGTCCGTCCGCGCGCGCCTTGATGGGGCGAGGCGCCTATGTTATCGCCTCGCACACGCTCTCTCTCATGAGGTGATCCATGCCCCGCGCTCTCCTGCTGACGCTGCTCCTCGCCTCGCCGCTCTCGGCGAGCGCCGAGGAGGCGCCCGCGCTCGACGTCGAGAAGATCCAAGCCCGCGTGCTCTCCACCTGCAAAGAGCTCTTGGGCAACACCGACCCCGCCGTGCGGCGCCTCGCCTTCCAGGGCCTCCTCGCGCTTGAGGCGGACAAGGGCGCGCTGTTTGAGCGGGGGCTCAAGGACGCAGATCTCGTCATCCAAGACCTCACGCTGGGTGAGATCCTCTCCCAGCGTAAGGCGCGTGAGATGAAGGCCAGCGTGGCGACGGCGGAGGAGATCCTGGGCAAGCTCTTGGAGTCCTCGGAGGCGTCGGAGCGGGCGCGGGGGTTGGGCTTGGTCAAGGCCCACTATGACGCCAAGGCGCAGCTGGGCTGGTATGAGCGCATGGCCAAGCTGGGCAGCCCCGACGCGCGCGCCCATGGCCGCGCCCTGCTCATGGGGCTGGGCGGCAAGCGCGCGTGGGCGATCCTCAAGGCGGGGCTGGCCGAGGCGCCTGAGAGCCGCGAGCACAAGGAAGCCCTGGAGGCCATGAAGACCTTTGATGAGCCCGAGGGCATGGACTGGGCGCTGGAGCGGATCTTCGTCGAGGGCGAGGAGGGCGAGATCGCCCGTGGCTTCCTCGTGCGCGCCCAGCGCGAGCCCAAGAAGGCGGCCAAGTTTGAAAAAGCGCTGCTCAAGCACTACCTCAAGGTGGACGGGGACTTCCCCAAGCGCCTCAACCTGGCCTGGGTGCTGGCCAACCGAGGCCAGATCAAGGAGGTCGAGCGCACGCTCAAGGCGGGCGTGCGCTATCGCATCTCCCAGGAGATCCGCTCTCGCTCTTGGGACGGCCTGCGCCATGTCCGCGACACAGAGACGCTGCGCAAGATGCGCACGCGCATCCTCACCAACGTGCGTGAAGGCGAGATGGAGGGCGCGTTCGCCTGGCTGAGCGACTGGGGCAAGGAGACGGGGGAGCCCGCGGTCCTCAAGATGTTGGAGGAGGCCAGCCGCAGCGAGCGCCGCCCGATCAGGCTCCAGGCGCTGCGCATCTTCGCTGAGCTTAAGCACCGCCCCAGCTTGGAGCTGTTCAAGGCCGCCATGAGCGAGCCCGAGGAGGTGATGCGCGTGGCGGCGGCGGAGGGCTTGGCCGCCGTGGCCAAGCCGGGGGACGAGAAGCTGCTGGCCGACTATCTGCGCCGCGAGCCTAAAGACAGCGTCAAGCTCGCCCTGGTCAAGGGCCTGGGCAACATCGGCACGCCTGAGATCATCCCCGCGTTGCAGTTCACGATCACCTCACGGGATCGGGCTCTCAAGGTGGAGAGCGCGCGGGTCTTAGAGGGCACGGGCAAGCCTCAAGCGGCGCTCTACCTGGGGATGCTCAAGCGCGATCCCGATCCTGAGATCCGCGCGATGGCGTGGCGCTACCTCCTGCACCTCAAACCCAAGGACACGCTGGATGACTTTAAAGGCCCCGCGCTCTTGCTCAAGGCCGAGGAGGTCAAGGTCCTCGCCGACGATAAGAAGATCGACGAGGCGGCCTTGGAGCTGATCGCGCTGAAGGGTGAGGGGGACGCGCAGCGAGCGGCCCTCGATGGGCTGATCGCGCGAGCGGCGTTGACCCGCCTGTTGACGGTCTTTGAGGCCTGCGCCCATGAGGAGATCGCCGCTGGCGCGCTGCGGGGGATCGCGGCGCATCGTCAAGCGGCCTCCCTCTCGACCTATATGCAGGGCCTCAAGCGCGAGCAGGCCCCGGTGCGCGCGGCGGCGATCAACGCCGTGGGCCTCTACGGCGCCGTCGGCGCCCTGGGGTTGATCCTCGAAGGCCTCGATCACCGCGAGCCGCTGGTGCGGGCGGAGGCGAGCTTGGCGACCCTGCGGATGCTCGCTCGGGCCGAGGGCGGAGAGGAGAAGCCGACGAAGAAGCAGGCATCCAAGAAGAAGGGGCGTAAAAAGAAGCCCCGCTGAGGTGATGGCGGAGATGCGCGCTCAAGTTTTTCAGGAGAATTTAATTTTTTTGTTCACAACAGAATTGCCCCCCCGTTGAAAAATTGTTATGTTCATTCAGTTTTAGGATTCTCTTGTGGAGTGAACCCCGCTAAGCGGGGTCGGGGCGAGTCAGAATCAGAATGAGGACATCCCAAAAACAAGGTGTTGAGATGAGAGAGAGAAAGCAGCGCAGCGGCTTCACGCTCATAGAGCTGATGATCGTCGTCGCCATCATTGGGCTCCTCGCGGCCATCGCGGTGCCGGCCTTTACCAAGTACATCCGTCGCGCCAAGACCACTGAGGCGACGATGAACCTGCGTAAGATGTTTGACTCCAGCGTCGCCTATTACGAGACGGATCACAGCACACGTCAGGGTGACTCGGTCTTACCGCAGTTCCCCATCGCGCCTGAAGGCTCCGCCCTTGGCCCAGGCGCGGGTCACAACCCGTGCTGCAGCCCCCAAGGCGACAAGTGTGATCCGACGGCGTTCCCCGACGGTTGGGATCACGCGGTTTGGCAGGCGCTTAACTTCGCCGTCGATGATCCTCACTACTTCTGGTACGAGTACCAGAGCGCGGGCTTCGGCGCGGACGCAGCCGCTGGCGGCGCGCGCTTCACCGCGCGGGCGATGGGCAACCTCAACTGCAACCAGGTCTACTCCACCTTTGAGCGCGTCGGCGGCGCCGATCCCGAGGGGAACGTCATGGGCGGTGGTGGTATCTACAAGGTTCGCCCGCTGGAGTAGCCCCCGCTCCCGCCCCACCTCGCTCGCCTCTACGCCTTGATCGTGACCTCGCCTTCACTCCACAAACGCCTCGATTTGAAGACGATCACTGCCCCTTTAAAGCAATAAGACCATCAATTTAATCATCGTGAGCAGAGGCGTTCAAAATTTGAACACCTTGAACACCTTGAACACCTCAGCATACGCAAAACCAGGCTAAAACGCAGGCACACCAATTGATAAGGGCCGCTGGCAGGAGGTCACGATGCTGAGCTTATCTGCGCTGCGCGCGGGGGAGCGCCCACGAGAGCGGATGATCCGCTTAGGGGCGCGCGCCTTAGACGATGTGGAGCTGTTGGCCCTGGTCTTGGGGACGGGGCGAGGCAGCGGTGAGGACGCCTTGCAGCTGGCCGAGCGGCTGCTGATCGCCTTTAAAGGGCTGGTGGGGTTGGCTGAGGCGCCGAGGGATGCCTTAGAGCAGATCGTGGGGATTGGCCCGGTCAAGGCGACGCGGATCTTGGCCGCCTTTGAGGTGGGGCGGCGCGTGGAGGAGGGGCCGAGCGACGCGCCCGAGCCCGTCGATCCCATCGCGCTGCTGCGGGGTCAGATATCGCCCAGCGAGCAGGCGCTGCTGGGCTATCGGCCAGGCCGCCCGACGCTGAGCTTGGCCTTAGGTGAGACGCTCTGTGAGGGCACACGGCTGGGGACGCTGCTGGCGCGATTGATCGCCGAGGGTGAGGGGCCTTGGTGGCTCGTCTCGCTGCGGCCAGGCGAGGCGCTGGCCCCTGAGGAGGCCGCCGCCGCGCGTCGCCTCCTCGCCGCCGCCGCGCTGATCGGCCTCGATCTGCCCAAGGTCGTCATCGCGGGCAACCAAGCGCGCTGGCGCTTTGAGGGCGAGGGGGCCAGCTGATGCCCCTCGCGCTTTGCCTCTTCGCCCTCAGCTTTGATCGCGTCGAGCCGCCCTACGCCGTGCTCTATGACGAGCAGGGCGCGGAGATCAACGTGCCCCTCGTGGACCTGCCCCCAGGGGCGGCGCCCGGCGACACCTTGCCTGATCTCACCAGCGGGCGGGTGATTAAGCCCTCCCTCGCTGAGCGCGAGGCCTTGGCGCGGCGGCTTGATCGGCTCCAGGCCCTTGAAACCGAGGGGACGTTGTTGCAGGCTCCGCCCATGCGTAGAGAGATGGACACATTCGCCAAGCGCGCTCAGCGCGAGGGCTTCCGCGCCCGCAGCATCTACAAGCTGGAGGAGATCGATCAGCGCACGAGCCTCCTCAAGCCGGGGCAGGCGGTCCTCGATCTGGGCTGCGCGCCGGGCTCTTGGCTCCAATACGCCGCGCGCCGTGTCGGCAAAAAGGGCAAGGTCTTGGGGGTCGATCTCCAAGAGGTCGCGCCGCTGCCTGAGCCGCAGATCACGCTCCTGCAAGCGGACGCCTTCGCCTTGGATGAGGCGGCGCTGATCGCCCTGGGCGGCCCCTTCGATGTGGTGCTCAGCGACATGGCCCCCGCCACCTCGGGTAACCGCTTTACGGATCATGTCCGCTCTGTGGCCCTCTGTCGGCGCGCCTTTGAGGTGGCCGCGCGTGGGCTCAAGCCGGGCGGCGCCTTCGTCTGCAAGGTCTTTGAAGGGGCTGAGGTCAATGATCTCGCCCAGGAGATCAAGCCACATTTCAAGAAATTAAAGCGGATCAAGCCAAAAGCGACGCGCAAAGAGAGCGTTGAGCTGTTTATCGTCGCGCAGGGCTTTATTGAGTTGGAAAAAACAGAAGAAAAATAATCAAATTGGGTCGTGTTTTGGGTCTATGAGGCCTCGATGATCTCAACTCCTGATCAAATAGAGCCCTCCGCTCTTATCCAAGAGGTGAGACACCGCGTCGTGATAGATCTGCGTAATCTCATCTGTCTCTGCGTGATCCAAAGCCCGATAATAGCTCTGGCGTGCGTGCGCGGAGAGGATCGCCGGTGGATACCCCTGGGCTAAGAGCAGCAAGTTTGTGAACAAACGCGCGGTCATTCCGGGGTTGCGCCGGAAGGGATAGATGAACATCAAGCGGTGATGTACCTGCGCGGCGAACTCCACCGGATCAGGCGCGTCCTGACAGCCCTCCTCGATGAACTCAAAGAGCTTCTTGAGGTGGTATGGGATCTTCTCGGGGGCGCAGATCCGCTGGTAATAGTCGCGGTGTACAGGCGAGGTCTTGCGGTAGAGCCCGCCGCGATCCTTACCCGAGGGGGTCAACATCTTGTGAATGCGCTTGAGCGTCTCCAAGCTCACCGCGCTGGGGCCCTCATAGCTCTTGCGCCAGATGTACTCGATGACGTCGCGGTACTCACGGATGCGCTTCATCAGGGGTTGGAGGTAGGCGTCGCAGCCCGCGTCCTTGCCCTTGAAGGCCTCGGAGATCTCGCCGGGGTGGAACATACGGCCTTCGAGCATATTGTCGTGGTGAATCCAGGACATCAGCAGTCGGGGGGAGATGGCTTGGGGCGTGCGATCGGCCAAGGCCATGGCGCGGTGGTGCTCCAGCTCGCGGATAAGGTCTGTCCTCATAGGTGCTCCTCAAAAACCCTCAGCGGGGCGCTCTGCGAGGGGCGTGCCATCAAGTTAAGGTGCTGATTTAAATAGAAAATCATCTCAAATATGCTTCACGCACGAGCGCCTCAGCCGCAGGAGCCTGACATCGAGGTCAGGATGCACGCCCAAAGCACGGCGCCGCGTCACCGCGCGGGCGCAGATTGCCCCTTGAGGGGGCGCTACAGGTAGGCGGAGGTGTGATATCAGGTGGCTATGACAATCCGATCATATCGCCTAGAAAAATTTTCGGAGTTGATGTCAAATGGTTTCCACATGATGCCATGTTTTTTAAATAAAACTTTTTAATTACAAAAGGTTACCATTAACCTCGCGCGCCGCGAGGCGTCCATGACGGGCGCCCGCTCAAGAGGCGACGCCGCTTACCTTGGAGCCCTAGGAGCGCAGATGCCCCCCATCCTCCTCTGCTTGGCGCTCATGGCGCCCTCGATCGAGTCGCTCAGCCTTCAGCGCCGTGAGCAGCTGCGCGCGCGCTTGGCCGCCGCCACGGTGACGCTGCGGCGACCCATGCGGCTCCAGGCAGGCTTCCAAGCCCCGCCTGATCCTTATCTCTACGCGCGGGCTTGGCGCGCCTCACCGAGGCTGCTGTTGACCGCGCAGGCCTTCCTCGATGATCCCCCGCGCCTCAACGGCGGGCCGCCGCCGCCGCTCCAGATCGAGGCGAAGCTGGAGGGGGCGTGGTGGCCCTTCGAGATCCTCAAGGCCTCGCCGCGCTGGGGCTGGGCGGCCTTGAAGTCCAAGGGGGTCGCCGATCCGCCCCTACAGCTCGACGCCTTTAAGCTGCCCAGCGGCAGCCGCCTCTTCGCCGCGCATCAAGGGCGGCTCTTCTACTACGAGATCACCCGGCCCGCCGAGGATCAGCGCGCCTACTTCGTCTGGGCGGCGGGGGCGCCGCTGCCCCTGGGCGCGCCGCTCTTTGATGAGACGGGGGCCTTTCGGACGCTCATTGGGCTGCCCTCCCCAGATCGCGATGACGCGGCGCTGACCTTGCCCGATGTCGCCTTCCTTGATCTCTTTGAGGGCGCCGATGGAGGCGGAGAGTGAGCCTCCCCCCGGCATTGCGGGCGGGCCTGGAGGCCGTTGAGCCGCCAGGGGGTGTGGCCTTGGTGGCCTGCTCGGGCGGGGTGGACTCCGTGAGCTTGGCGGCGGCGGCGGTGGCCTTGGGGCGCTGGCGGGTGCGCCTGGCGTATGTGGATCATGGGCTTCAACGTCGGGCAGGCGCGCAGGCGCGGTGCGTGCGCGCGCTGGGCGCGGCGCTGGGCTGCGGCGTGGATCTCTTGATGGCGGACCCACGGCGCGTGCGTGGTGGCGGCGGGCTGGAGGATGGCGCGCGACAAGCGCGCTACGCCTGCTTGGCGGCGACGGCGGCGCGACGCGGCGCGGCGGTGATCCTCACCGCGCACACCGCCGATGATCAAGCAGAGACGGTCTTGATGCGCCTCGCCAGCGGCGCAGGCAGCCGAGGCTTGGCGGGCATCCCCGCGCGGCGCGGCCCCTACGCGCGCCCCTGGCTGGGGGTGAGCAAGGCGGAGATCATCGCCTTCGCCGTCGCGCGCGGGTTGGCCTGGGTGGAGGATCCCAGCAACGCCGATGAGCGGCACGCGCGCAACCGCCTGAGGGCGCGGCGCGGCGCGCTGGATGAGGCGCTGGGCCCCGCCTGGGCGCGGGG
>JAHJCH010000156.1 GCA_018813065.1 Myxococcota bacterium | reverse complement strand
GGCCCCGCCCGCCGCCGCCGCGCCCGCGTCGTTGAGCGCCATCAACACCCGCCGCGCCGCGTCCGGCTGGCCGCTGCGCACATAGAGGCTCGCCAGCCGCTGCCGCGCCTCGACGCTGGGGCGCGCTTGCAGCTCGATGAGCCGCTCCAGCCGCCGCGCCGCCGCCTCAAAGGCCATGTTGGAGGCCAGCAGCGTGGCCGCCTCGTTGACCTCCGCCTCCCAAGCGAGCCCCCCCGCTAAGGCGTGGTCGGCGAGGCGCACCGGCGAGACGTTGGCCAGCCCCTTGAGCCGCGTCGCGAGGTGCCGATGCAGCGCCACGGCCCGCGAGGGCGCGATCCGCGATAAGCACGCTTGGTGGATCAGGTGATCGCTGAAGAAGAAATGAACCCGCCCCGCCTCCACCGCCCGGCTGAGCACGCCTCCCTCTACCAGCTGACCCAGCAGCGCCTTGAGATCCTCGCCCTCATAGAGCTGGCTGAGCCGATGCACGTCGCAGGGGGCGCCGATCAAGGCCAGCAAATCCAAGAGCCGCCGCGCCGCAGCCCCCAGCCGCCCAAAGCGCCAACGCCAAAGCTCGTCCATGTCGCGCGGCAGCAAGGCCAAGAGGTGGGCCAGGGCCGCCGGCGCCCCGCCCGTGATGGCGTTGATGCGCGCGTGGACAGGGGGCGCGCACAAGAGCGCCGAGAGCGCCTCGCCCTCCAACCCCCCCGCCTCGACGCGGGCCACCGCCGTTGACGCCCGCGCCGCCTCCAAGAGCCCCTCCACATGCGGCTGCGGCTCAAGGGTAAAGATAAACAGCCCCCGCGTCGGGGCCGCCGCCGCCCAGTGAAAGACCGGATCGGGGAAGAGGTTGGTGAGCAGCAGCTCAAAGAGCCCCAAGAGCGCCGGATCGGCGAGGTGGGCGTCGTGGATCAGGGTGATGACCGGCGCGGTGCTCAAGGCCCGAAAGGCGCTGAGCAGCGCCTCTTGGAAGTGCAGATGATCGGCGCTGGCGTCAAAGAGCCCCGCCGCGAGGTCCAAGGCGAGGGTGATCTCCTCCACCTCGTCGCCGCGCGCGCTTAGCTGACGCGCCGCCTCGCCCAGCAGGGCGATCAGCGGCCCATGCGGGCGCGGATCTTGGGCGTGGCACCAGCCCTCAAGCAGGATCTCCTCGGGCAAGATCTCGGGGTAGAGCGCGGCGACGAGGCGCTTCTTGCCCACGCCGCTGGGGCCGATGACCAGGGCGGCGCGGCCCACCCCGCCGCGCGCGGCGGTGAGCAAGGCGCGCAGCTGAGACAGCTCCTCATCGCGGCCAAAGAAGCCCAAGCGGGGATCGCTCATCGGCGCTCACGGGGATCAGAAGTCGGCGACGCAGTCGGCCCACTCGGGGTGATCGATGAAGGGGTTGCGGTTGCCCTGGCGGGCCTCGACGCCGTCGTTGCGCGCCCGCTCCCCGGCGCTGACCGGGTCCTCAAGGTGCCAGCGGCGCAGGGTGGCCTCCTCGGCGGCGCTGATGCGCATGTCGTAGCGCGTGGAGAAGTAGAGCATGGCGCGGGCGGCGTCGCCCTTGTGCTCGGGGCGTGGCTCAAAGACAAAGCGGCCGTCGGCGCTCCAGCCCAGCGAGGCGGGGCCGAAGGTGTCCGTCGCCGAGGTCACGTCGCCGAAGGGGTTGCTGGAGCGGGCGCTGTTGGCCCGGCTCATCGTGGGGAAGAGGTGATGCAGATCGGCGCGGGCCGGGGAGAAGTCCGCGCCCCGGCTCTTGGGCCAGGTGTGCTCGGTGTTCATCACCTCATTGGGCGGGATGCCACGCGCGCTGACCCACTCGCCGGTGTAGACGCACTGCACCTGGCCGCCTTGGTTATCGAGCGTGGAGAACATGAAGGCGCGGGCCGTGTCATAGCCCAGCGTCCGCTGCCCCGCCGCCGCCGTCGAAGCCAAGGCCGCGTGGCTGGGGCACTCGGCGGGATCAGGCTCAAGCGCCTCGATCTCCAGCGTCATGATGCCCTCGGTCCCGCTGGCGTGGAGGATGATCTCTTGGCCTTGGTAGAGCGTCAACGTCACCTCGCCGCCCTCAGCACAGGCCAAGGGGGCGCCTCGACAGCCATCGGTGATCTCCAGCGCCAGGGCGCCCTCGCCGCGCAGCCGCAAGCGATAGCGCCCCGAGGCCGCCGCCCGCCACGCGTAGCTGCGGGTCAAGCGCCCCGCGCCGCAGCCGCTCAGATCAGAGGGCCAGCCCGCCTCAAGCCCCTCGGAGATCACCGCGCCCAGCGCCTCACCCAAGCTCAGGTCAGGGCAAGGGGCGAAGGGGCCGCTGATGTTGAGGGCGAAGTCGCCTTGGCGGGCGTTATAGCCATCCACGACGACGATCACCGACTCGCCCGCCTCGAAGACCCGCGTCAGCTGTGATTGGTAGACGCCGGGGCTGGCGTTGTTGCTGCACACCAGCTCCTCGCCGCCGCAGGCGCCGTCGTCGCTGAGCAGGTAGAGGACGGTGCCGAAGCGCGAGTTGAAGGTGTCAAACTCAAAGAGGCCTGCGGCTGGGGCGCGCCAGCGCAGGCGGCGCTCAGGGGCGGGGTTAAAGCCGCAGCTGCCCGTGGTGAGATCCTCACCGTTGACGGTCGAGCCCGTGGCCGCTGGTGCGCCGACGGCCTCGCCCAGATCCGCGTCAACGCAGGCCTCGCAGGCGCCGGGCGCGCCGCAGGTGAGCGCCAGCCGGTAGCGCCCCTTGCCCAAGGCGTCGGCGGTGCCGACGACGACGGCGTACTCGCCGCTGGGCAAGCCGCTGAGGTCCAAGCGTGCGTGCGGTCCCCAGCCGCTGTTGTCGTCCTGGGCCACGAGCGGGCCTGCGTCCTCCTCGGCGGCGCGGGGGCCGAAGATGAACAGGCTGGTGTCCAGATCGCGGCTGGTCCCCGCCTGGGTGATCTCAAGCCGCAGCGCGCTGGGCGTGGCGATGTTGAGCGTGTAGCGGTGAAACTCGAAGTGCTGCGTAAACGCCCCCTCGACGGCGGCCTCCCAGCTCAGCGCGCCATGCAGCGTGACGGTTTGGGCGAAGTCCGACTTGCCATCCAGTTGGGGGGTGACCAGGGCGCCCTCCTCGGTGAGCGGGGCCGCATCTGGCTGACAGGCGGCGATGAGGGTGAGCAGGGCGAGCTGGGCGGTGCGCATATTTCACCTCGATGGACGCGCAATGGTGTTAACACTTTTTCAAAGAGAATCTTTTGAATTGAGCCGCAGGGCTGCGCAAGCAGCCCGAGGACCGACATTTTTCGGACTTCATCCGGGTAAACCCGGACAGGCCGGAGCAAGGAAACAATCCGCGAAGCGGATTTTTCTGCAGCGGAGCGCCTGCCTCAGCGCGCGATGAATCCGCGATTCATCGCGCGCTGAGGTGATGGCCGAGAAAATGTCACAACTAATGGACGCGGGGAGGGTCGCAAAATCCAGGCGGGAGGTCAAGGCGCTAAGCCATGAATAAGAAAGATTTTTTTCATCATAGAGCCCGGCCAGGTGGGCGCTGAGCGGGGGGCCTCGCGCTTGAAAAGCCATGATTGCGCTCCTTGATCAATGCACATAAACTCGCCGCAGCAACAAGGAGCCTTCATGGACATCAAAGCCCACATCACTGGCACGATCTGGAAGATTGAGCGCGCGGTCGGCGACGCGCTGGATGAGGACGATGTGATCCTCATTATGGAGTCGATGAAGATGGAGATGCCCGTCGAGGCGCCCTGTGATGGCACGCTCACCGCGCTGCTTGTGAAGGAGGGCGACGCCGTTCAAGAGGGCGATGTCCTGGCGCAGATCGAGGAAGATTAGCCGCCCGCCATGCCCCGCCTCGCCCCGCCGCTGCTCCTGATCCTCTCGGTGGCCTGCGGCGCGCCACCTCAACGGCTGGCCATCCCCGCCCCCGCCGATCTCCCCCAGCGCGTCCTCTTCCGCGACGCGACCGAGACGTTTAACCAGCAGCACTGGGCGGCGCTGCGCGGCGGGCGGATCTGGGTGCGGGCCAACGCCGACACCCGCCCCGACGCGCCCGGCGGCTGGCACCTCTTGGGGGAGACGGGGCTGCCCGAGGGCGACGGCCTGGAGCGTGGGCCACGCCCGAAGCGGATCGTGGCCATCTCCGGTGACGGCGTACACCTGATGGCGCTCTCAGAGGCGGGGCGCCTCTACCGAGGGGTCAACTTCACGCAGGCGGGGCACGTGGAGGGCTGGTTTGAGTGGACAGATCGTTGGGGCTGGCCCGCCGCGCAGGGGCCTGGGCTGGTCGAGGGCTGGCCCCTGCGCGCCTGGGCTGTCTCTGATGCGCACCCGTTTGGGGTGGCCCACTATGAGGACATCAACGGCGTCCGTCACAGCGTGGGCCTGGGCGTCGCCCATATTTATCGGCTCAGCCCCGATGGGCGCCGCATCCACTTCAACGATTGGTGGTTGCCAGCGGATTGGAGCCGACAGGTCTGCGGCCCCCAGCGGGGGAGGCTTGAGGCGATCAACCTCAGCGCCAGCGCCTCGACGATCATGCTCATCGACGCGCGCGGCGACATCTACACGCGCCTCTATGACTTCGACACGGCGGGGGAGAACGATCTGCTGACCTACTCCTACATCACGCAAGGGCCCAGCGGCACCACCCGCGCGCTGCCCCCCGAGCCTTGGCGGCGACAGCCCCCCATCGAGGGGCAGATCACGGCGCGGATCACGATCTTTCAAGACGGGGAGGGCGCCGCCGCGCGGGCGCTGCGCGTGGAGGGGCGGCGCGGCGAGGCGGTGGGCTTCTTCTATAAGCGCATCGACGCGCCGACATGGCGCTTTGAGGCCACCGGCGCGCCCCTCTCAGGCCCGCTGCTCGATCCACAGGCCCCGTCGCGCTTGGCGCCCTCGGAGGATCGCTGCTGGCGCGGCGCGCTGCGACGTGGGGCCGTGGAGATCCCCATCCTGATCCGCGATCTCCACCCCTACTGTAGCCCGGCGCAGGTGGAGTTGGATCTGGGCGCGGGCGCGCCGCTGCGCTTGACGCTGCACCACGCCCACGCGCTCTCCAAGGTGATCCGCCCTGTCGATGGCTGGGCGCGTGGTGAGGCGCTCCAGATCCGCGCCGCGCTGGTCCTGCCGCCGGATCTCAAGCGGCTGCCCAAGCGCGTGAGGGGGGTGTTGGGGGCGCGGGGCGTCATCAACTTCCAAGGGACGCTCTCTCAAGCCCGCGCGCGGCTGAGCGAGATCATGTGGACGACGCCCTTCTTGGTGCCCGCGCGTGAGAAGGCCTTTATGAACGGCGCGGCGCTGACGCTGAGGCCCTGCGCGCCGCTCAAGGCAAGAGCTGAAAGCCCGCCCGCAGCCCCGCCCCCAGCCGATAGACGCCAACGGCCTCCTCGTTGAGGGCCTTGGGCAGCGCGTCGAAGGTGAGGGCGAAGGTCAAGGTGGGCAGCACCCAGCGCAGCCGCAGGTAGCTCAGCCCGACGCCCACCGCCACGCGCCCGCCCCAGCGCGCCTTGGCCTCCAGCTGATCGACATAGACGAGCGGCGCCGCCTCCAGATCGAGGTGACGCGACAGCCCGTGGAGGCGCAGGGTCAGCGGCGCGGCGGCGGTGACGATGATGTCAGGCGCCCCCAGGCGCTCGCCGAGGGTCACGCCTCGAAAGAGGCCCATCCCGCCGATCTCCAGGCCCGTCAGCGTGGTCACGGCGGCGCTTTGGCCCTTGCCCAAGAGGAGCCGCAGCTCGCCGCCGCCGCCCTGGCCCTCGCGCCCCCACTGGGCGTAGGCCCGCCCCCCCGTCTCCGCCGCAAAAAACACCCGCCCCGCCGCCGCCTGCTGCCCCTTGAAGTCCGCTTGAGGCTTAAGCCAGAAGGGGCAGCGCCCACGCCGCGCCCAGTCATCGGCGCGCCGCAGGAGGGCGCGGGTGCGGTGATAGAGGAGCAGCTCTGCCACGGCGTCGAGATCCTCCCCCCGCGCCTGCCACGCGGCGCCCGGATCACCGCCCAAAGCCTCAACCCGCGCGTCGAGCCAGCGCAGCGCCCCCTGCCGCGTCGCCGCCGTCACGCGGCAGGCGCTCATCAGCGCGTCGGGCAGCGCCGCCTCCAGCTCCAGCTCGTCGATAAACCAGCCCAGCTGCTCCTGGGTGTCGATGATCCGCGCCACGTCGCGGGTGAGCGCGCTGACGGGGCTCGGCGGCGGCATCGGTGGCCCCCCACAGCCGAGGCAGAGGAGGGCCATGAGGGTGAGTTGAGCGGCGCGTGGCAAGGTGATCCTGGTGGGTTGGCTTTGGGTGGCTTTATCATAAGCGCCGCCCAGCTCAGCGGAAAGACCACGTGGTTTAAGGCGGCCCCTCGCGCCGCCGATAGGTGCCCCCATGGAAGCCCTCATCGGCAGACTCGCCATTCAACACGGGATGCTCACCATGGAGCAGCTCGCTGAGGCCACGCGCCTGCAAGCGCGCAAGCGCGACGGGCGTCGGCTCGGCCAGGTGCTCATTGAGCTGGGCTTCCTCGACTTCGAGCAGCTCAACGCCCTCTTGGCCGAGCAGCGGCGCGCCTTCGAGGCGGGGCGGCTGCCCTCCAGCCTGCCGCGCACGCCCCACCTCACCAGCGCGCCCCCCCGCGATCCCCTCGCCTCGATCTTGAGGGAGGCCAACGCGCGGGCGGCGACAGATGTCCACCTGCGCTTTGACCAGCCCGCGTGGCTGCGGATCGGCGCAGAGTTGGAGCCAGCCACGGCGGCGCCGATCGCTGAGGTTGATCTTGAGGCGCGCCTCAGCGCGGCGACCTGGGCGGCGCTGGCCGATGAGGGCCAGGCGGTGGAGATCATCGAGGGGGACGGCTGGGGCCGCTGGCGCCTGCGGCTGACCCGCCAAGGGGAGGGCGTCTTGATCTCGGCCCGCCGCTTAATGGCGCTGCCCGAGCTGGGCGCGCTGGGCTTGCCGGGGCGGCTGGCGTTGCTGACAAACCACGCCCAGGGCCTCTTCCTGGTCACGGGCCCGCGCGGGTCCGGCAAGAGCACCACCCTCGCCGCGCTCCTGCGCATCCTCAGCGAGGAGCGCGCCGCCCACGCCATCGCCCTTGGCGGCCTTGATCTGCCGCCGTTGGAGCCGCGCCGCGCCCTCATCGATGTCTGGCCCATGCCCGCGCCCCAAGACATCGCCGCGATCAGCCGAGCCGCCTTACGGCTCAACCCCGACGTCTTGATCTTTGATCCGCTGCGCTGCGAGCAGGGGGTCGAGGCGGCGCTGCGGGCGGCGGAGCGTGGCTGCCTGGTCTTCGCCTCGGTGGCCTCCACGTCCTTGGAGGAGGCGCTGACGCGGCTCTTGATCCGTGGCCCCGCCGCGCGGCGGGCGTGGCGGGCCGCCGCCTTGGCCGATCAGCTCCTGGGCGTCTTGGAGCAGCGGCTGATGCCTCGCGCCCAAGGGCCTGGCCGCGTCTTGGCATGGGGCCTGACCTTGAGCACCCCCAGCCTGGCCCACGCCCTGCGCGCCCAGCGGCTCAGTGGCGTCGAGGCCCAGCTCGGCGCTCGCGCCTCGGCGGCGATGGGTGGGCGGCATGTGGCGCTGCGTGAGACGCTGGCGCGCTTGGTCAAAGAGGGGCTGATCGACGCGGGCGCGGCGGGGATCAAGGACACCCCGAGTGAGGTAGAGGCCGATGGCTGAGATCGAGCGGCTGATCGACGAGGCGCTGCGGCGAGGGGCCATGGCGCTGCACCTCTCCGCCGCCCAGGGCGCCCACCTGCGCGTTGAGGAGGGCCTCACCCCCTTGGAGGCGGCGCTCGACGAGGCGGCGCTGGGGCGGTTCCTCGCGCCGCTGCTGCCTGGGATCGTCCCCCCCGAGGGCTTTGAGGTGATCTACACCCACGGCGCCCGTCGCCTCTGGGTACACGCCATCGAGGTGGGGGGCTGGCGCGTGACCTGCCGCCCGCTGGCGCCCCAGGCCCCGCGCCTCTACACCCTGGGGCTGCCTCAAGCCCTCGGGCGTGTCCCCGAGATCACCCAGGGCCTCGTGCTGCTGAGCAGCCCTGCGGGGCATGGGCGCAGCGCGACGTGGGCGGCGCTCGTCGAGGAGATCAACCAGCGCCGCGCCTGTCACCTCTTGGCCTTGAGCCAGCCCTGGGCGTACCTCCATGCGCCCGGCGCGGCGTTGCTGGATCAAGGCGCGCTGTCCGCGCCGGGCCAAGGCCCGCTCGCCGCGCGGCTGCGGCGCTTGGATGAGGAGGACATCGACGCCTTGGCCCTCGACAGCCCCAGCCTGGGTGGGGGCTGGTTGGCCCCCGCCTTGACGGCGGCGGCCTCGGGGCTGCTGGTCCTCCTCACGATCCGCGCCCAAGGGATCGTCGAGGCCCTCGCCGCCCTCCTCGCCGCGCTCGGCGAGGGTGAGCAAGCCTGGGGGCGGGCGATCTTGGCGACGCACCTGCGCGCGGCGGTGTCGCAGCGGCGACTGCGCAGCGTCGATGGCCGAGGGCAGGTCTTGGCGACCTCGCTGTTTTGGGGAGATCGGCGCGTCTCAGAGGGGCTGGTGGCGGGCCGTGAGGTGGCGTCGCTGGCCTCGGAGATCGCCCAGGCGCCGGGGAGCGTCAGCATGGACGACGCCCTCTTCTCCCTGCTCAAGCGCGGGCGCGTCCTGGGTCGCGAGGCGCACCTCCACGCTGAAGACAAGCAGCGCTTCGCCCCCTTCCTCGCCTGAGGTTGACCTGCGGCGGCGGCGATCCGCCTTCTCCAACCCACCCGTGATAAAAACTTCGACGATCCTGTGCGAATTGGTTAAACAGGCCCCGTGAACAGCAAGCCTCATCAGATCAGCGCCCTCGGCGCCCTCGCCATCGTCACGGGCTCGATGCTGGGTGTGGGGATCTTCCTCTCCCCTGTGAGCATGGCCGCCGCCCTACGCGATCCCTTGGCCTTCTTCATCATCTGGCTGCTCGTGGCCGTGATGGTCCTCGGCGGCGCCGTGGCCTACGCCCAGTTGGGGATGCGCTACCCCCTCGCGGGGGGGGACTACGTCTATCACCGCGAGGCCTTCGGCCAGTCGGTGGCCTTCGCCACGGGCTGGGCGCTCTTCGGCGCCATCTTCACGGGCTCCATCGCCGCCATCGCCGTGGCCATCTTTGACTATCAGATCAGCGGCCTGACTGGCTGGGCGCTCTCGGCGCCGCTCTTGGGGCCGATCACGGGCTCACAGCTGGGCGGAGCGGCCTTGATCTTGGCCTTGACGGGGCTCAACGCCGTGGGCATCCGGCCCACGGAGAAGGCCCAGAGCGTCGCCGCGCTGTTGCCCCTTGGGCTGCTCTTCCTCATCGCCCTCTACGCCATCTTCGCCCACGCCGGCGCGCTGCCCGCGCGGCTGTCCGAGGGCGGCGGGCTCAGCCAGCCGAGGGTGGGCGCCTGGACCGCGGCCTTCCTCGCCGCCTACTTCGCCTACTCGGGCTGGAACGCCGTGACCTACGTCGCCGGTGAGGTGGCCGAGCCCCGGCGCACCCTCCCGCGCGCGCTCATCGGCGGCACGCTGCTGATCACGGCCCTCTACCTCACGCTCTGCCTCGCCTTCGTGCTGGTGCTGGGCATCGATGGCATCGCCGAGGCGGGCGAGGCGGGCACGGCCATGGTCAGCGCGCTGTGGGGGCCGAGCCGAGGGGCGATGATGAACCTCCTCATCCTTATGGGGCTCCTCGCCTCCCTCAACAGCAGCGTCATGGGCGGCGCGCGCGTCGTCTACGCCATGGCCCAGGATGGGGCGTTTTGGCGGCGCGCGGGGCGCCTTCATCCGCGCACGGGCCTGCCGCGCTTCGCGCTGTGGGTCCAGGCGGCCTGGGCCATCGCCTTGATCTTGACCAACCGCTTCGAGGCCCTCCTGTTGGCGGTCAGCTTGACCATGATCGCCACCGGCGCGCTGACGGTGATCGCCTACTTCAGCCTGCGCCGCCGCGAGGCGCTGGGGGGGCGGCCCTACCTGCCCGCCTTCTACCTCATCGCCAGCGTGGGGATCATCAGCGTGGAGTTCTCGCGCTCCTGGTCGGGGGGGTGGGGGGACGCGGTGCCCCTCTTTGGCTTGGCCTTGGCGTTGATCGCCTCTGTGGCCCACGCCCTGTGGCGCCGGGGCTTACCCGCCGCCCAGCGCCGCTGAGGTTGACCCCCTCGCTTCAGCGCCCACCTCGCCCAGCCTGGGCATCAGCCCAGATCCCTTCACCCATCCACGCCGCCCAGACGTTGACAGCACCAAAGACACAGACACGCTCTCATCAAGGAGGATCTCCATGAGCTTGAGAACATCAACACACAAGCCACGGCGGGGGTTACGGGGCTAAAATGAAAACCTCTATGATAATCACGCTCTTAGGGGGCCTTGGCCTCTTCCTCTACGGCATGAGCGTGATGAGCGAGGCGCTCCAAAACGTCGCAGGAGAGCGGCTGCGCGGCTTCCTGCGCAAGCTCACGAAGAACCGCTTCGCGGGGATCTTCACGGGCTTCGCTGTCACCACGATCATCCAATCCTCCAGCGCCACCACCGTGATGCTCGTCGGCTTCGTCAGCGCGGGGCTGATCTCGCTGACCCAGGCCATCGGCGTGGTCATGGGCGCCAACATCGGCACCACGATCACGGGCTGGCTGGTGGCCCTCTTGGGCTTCAAGATCGACATCAACATGCTGGCCCTGCCCGCGATTGGGTTGGGCTTCTTCGCGCGCTTCCTCAAGAGAGAGCAGCTGACGAGCTGGGGCGGGGTGCTCCTGGGCTTCGGCCTCCTCTTCCTCGGCCTCACCTTTATGAAGGACTCTGTAGGCGACTTGCGCAAATCACAGGCGGTCATGGAGTGGCTGGGCAGCGCCAGCGTCAATGGCATTGGCAGCTACCTGCTGGTGGTGGGGATCGGCGCCGCCGTGACCATGATCATCCAATCCTCCAGCGCCACGATGGCCGTGACCATGACCCTCGCCCAGCAGGGCCTCATCGACTTCAACACCGCCGCGGCGTTGATCATGGGCGAGAACATCGGCACCACCATCACCGCCAACCTCGCCGCCGTCGGCGCCAGCGCCAGCGCCCGCCAAACCGCCCGCGTGCATATGCTCTTTAACGTCGCTGGCGTCATCTGGATGATGTTCTTCTTCTTCTGGTTCGTGGAGATGATCGACGCGCTGATCCCCGGTCAGGTCTTTAGCGCGGATATCGAGATCCGCTCTGCGGCGATCCCCGATCATATGGCGGCCTTCCACACCATCTTTAACCTGATCAACACGATCCTCTTTATCCCGCTGGTGGATCAGCTGGCGCGGGTGGCCCGCTGGATGGTCAAGGATGGGGAGACGAAGGGGCCAAAGCTGCGCTTCCTGCGCTCGGATTTGGTCGCCACGCCTGAGCTGGCGGTGGAGGAAGCGCATCAAACGCTGCACCACATGGGGCGCCTCGCCATTGAGGGCTTTGAGAGCTTCGTGACCTTGATCTGCGCGCCCCAGGGCGCCGATCTTGAGGGCGGCGCGCGGCGGATTCGTGAGATCGAGGACGAGCTGGACAAGTTCGAGGAGGAGCTGGCGCAGTTTATGATCAAGACCGCGCGGGCGCAGATCTCCTCCAAGCTCAGCGAAGAGGTCTCGGCGATCGCGGGCTCCGCGCATGATCTGGAGCGGATCGGCGATCACCTAGAGGGGCTCTCGCGGCTGATCTCGCGCAAGCAGCAAAACCGCCTCGACTTTACGCCCGACGCCATCGAGGATCTGCAAGCCATGGCGGCGGACGTGCGCCAGCTCTTAGCCACGGTCGTCGCCAACATCTACGAGGCTGATCCTGAGATCCTGCGCCGCGCTTGGCCCATCGAGGTGCGCATCGATCAGCACCGCACGCGGCTACGCAAGAAGAACATCGATCGGCTCAAGGAGGGGCGCTGCAAGGTCAAGTCGGGCGTGCTCTTTATTGAGATGCTCACCAGCTTTGAGCGGATCGGCGATCACGCCTTCAACATCGCCCAGGACTTTGGCCCGGAGGGCTGGGTCCCGGACGAGCAGCAAGCGCAGAGCGATGAAGACGATCCCTCCGTTGAGCTGCCCGCCTCGACCTGCCCCTAAGTAAGCGATTCGCCTACGCCGCGCGAGGCGCAGGGGCGCTTACTCCTCATCCTGCCCTTTTGGTTGACCACGCATCCCGGGGATCGGCGCGCGTGGTGGTATCGGCGCGCGCCCAGTGGGGGCGCCGCGCATCGGTGGCCGCCCGGTGGGGGCGCCGCGCATCGGTGGCCGCCCGGTGGGGGCG
>JAHJCH010000155.1 GCA_018813065.1 Myxococcota bacterium | reverse complement strand
TACTGCCCTCATCCCGTTTCCTCCGTCGGTTTTTGGTTCGCACCTAACTCATCGGTTGGATTCGGGATTTTTCTTTTTCGGGGGGTCTTCAGGACCTCAAGGGCATGTCAGGGACTCTGCCAACTTTTCGGGGTTGCGCCCTTGATTCATCATCAATTATTTTGCCAATCCATGTTTGATTTTCTATGGAAAAATCGCGGGAACTTTTAAAATAAAATAGATCGATTAGATCTAGATTTAGATTAATTGGATTAACACGACTAGCGGAATGATAGTATTCTTTTGTAAAAAAAGTTTTTTTAAGCAAAAGAAGAAAAGCGTGATTATGATCAATTAACCAGTTAAATGAAATTCTTTCTTTTGAAAACCATGGCGAGCTACGGAAATTTTCATTGATATATTCAATATATTTATTTTGATCTATTTGATTTGAATTATTTCCAATTCTATTTCGGCAAAATAATGTGTTTTTAATATTCGTTAATCGAAATTCGTCCAATCTAGCACAAAAATTTAACCATACTTTTTTATTTATAGCTTGGCGTAATAATGCCTCTAAAATTTCATTTGAGATATCTTCAGAGAAAGAATACTCGGGTGAAGAAAGTAAACCTATTAATAAAAATATCTCTGAATCTAAGGTTAATCGCAATCTTGTTTTATTAATTAAATTTGAAATTGTGATATTTTCATCATCAAGTGGAGCATTATCAAATATAATTTCATTAATCCAGCTCTTTACGAAAAAATAGTCATAATTTCCGCTAGAAAGTGGTCTCTTGGAAAGAATTTCTTCACATCTTTCTTTGTAAATTAATATGTTTGACACATTCATGCGCTTAGTCGGAAGTATGAATGATATATTATAGTCTTTATTTAATATAGATATTATTGGTGGGAATGTTGTAGTTATTCTACTATGATTATGATTATTGGTGTCGATTAAATGATAAAATGTATCTAAAATAATCGGCAAGTTTGATCTAAATAAATTACCATCAATTTCGACAAAGAAATCGTAGGATGACTTATGATCTGTTTTATAAAAACGATTAAATTCACTACTACCAACAAAAGGAGTAGAAGTAACCAATTCAATCCAATAGTTATTTTCAGGTAAAATAAACCAGTCCTTTTGGAATAATTTATTAACTAAATCTTCTCCATCAGAATTCGGTATTAGGTCATTAAAAATAATTCCCATTAGTGATATGATAATTTTTTCATAAGAGTATTCATTTTTTAAAAATTGAATACTCCTCCATTTAAATCTTTCAAAATCATTGTTCTTCATAATTAAATTAACAAAAAAACTCTTTATCTCATTATTTTCGTTATTTGGTAAATATGAATTTATTCGTTCAAGCAAATATCCTTGATGATTAATTCTATGATAATTAATTCCAATTGAAAAACTAAAGGCATTTAATGTTGTCGCCATCGGCAATGAAATTCTATAATAACGCGATATAAATTTGTCATAAATATCAGTTGATAAATTTATTAAAAGAGAAGATTCACTTTCTTCTCTTTTTGAGAGTTCTTTTTCTAAAGATTTCTTTAAACGCTCCTCATCTCCAGATAAAATAAAAATCAATTTAGGGTGCCACAAAATTCTTTGAGCAAGTAATAACTCTAAAATAAACCCAGGATTTAAATCAAGATCGTCAATTGATACTAATATCACACCATTTTTAGATAAATCACCATTTTTATGTAACTTTTCGATTAAATTATCTATAAGATCGTACCAAGTTCCATATATGCCAAAAAGTCCATTACACGCATCTTGTAAATCTAGAATATAATCATCAACACTGCTTGATTTTGATAAAGGTTCTGGACTCCAAACTGTTAAAGTTGATTTAAAGAAATTCTGCCACCGATTAAGAAGATTGCTTCGATCTTTATCGAGATCCGATCTCATTGTTGTTGCTCTTTCAACTAAATTCTTAAATGAGAGAATAATCCAAGAGATAGATGAAATTTTTGGGGATAATTGGTCAAAATCAAGCAAAGGTAATGCAAGAACACTACGACCTTGTTCATGAAATTTTGATAAAATATTATTTTTATTATCTTCATTTAAATTGTGTTTGTTTGAATTTTGTAATGATATTCGATGCCAATTCCATGACCTTAAAGCTGTTAATAATATCGATGTTTTACCAATTCCACGTGTACCATTTAAAAATAATGTTCTATGTGTACGTTTCGGTTCTGGTGATGCCCATGCTCCATTACCATTATCACCCTCTCTCCAATTTCTAGAACCTGCATCATCAATCATATTTTCAACATGATGATAAATACTATTGAGAATCGTGACTTGCTCAGGCCAAAGCTCGTCAGCTTCTAAAGGTCGGCTATCATAGATCGTATGCAATTTTTTACTCATTCTAAAGCCTCTCAAAAAGCATGAGCGCCCTGCTCGGTTATTTCTACATAAACAACGATCAATTCAGGACTGTCACACCGCATCTTGCGGGAGGGCTGTCCTGAATATGTCGTTTCTAAGGGTAGGACTACGCAGTTAGGGTGTCGCGGCTGGCCTAACTTGATGAAATTTAAGGGATCCTGCGCGTTAAGCCCTTGGCCTGCTTGGCGCAGCTCAGCCAACTCGGCAGCGGTTAGACGATATTGGTAGAGCGGACGGCCATCAGGCGCGGAGAGTCCGCGCGCTTGAAGGATGCGATAAACCGCTGAGAAGAGGCGCGTGCTCAACATCGTCTCCTTGAGGCGCAGCGATGGACAGGAGGCTCAGGCGCTCGATTGTAAGTCATCGTAATCGCGACACTATCCCTATCAACGCCTGGTTTCGGCGCTTCGACGATAGACCCCCCTCCGCTCCGCTTCAAGCAAAATTCTTGACCGAAAAATAACCCGCCCAATAGTCCAGTCTTTCAATGTAAGCCATTGAAAATAAAGGGCTCTAATTTGGCAGAAGCGCAAGAACTCTTCTCATACATTGACGGTCAGTGAACTGATGACCCGTCTTCATGAGGGCTGGGCGCTCGCCCTGCTTTCGACCATCGTCAGGCTTGATTTTTATGCGCGCTGCGGCTAAAAGAGCGCGTCTGTGGGCCTTCATAGCTCAGTTGGATAGAGCACAGGTTTCCTAAACCTGGGGTCGCAGGTTCGAGTCCTGCTGAGGGTACAACCCCGCCTCGATGATCTTGAGGCGGGGTTTTTTGATCCAGCCCGACGCGCCAAGCTCGATCACGCCAGCCGCCGCGCCGCTGGATTCTCAAGCCCAGCTTTGCTAAAGCCTTGCCCCAACCTTCGCGGGATCGAGACAGAAGAATATGCCCTCACCCAATCACGCGGCGCTGGCTTGGCTCCGAGACGCCTTTGAGGGCCTGGGGCGGCTGACGACGCTCTTCGTCGAGACCCTCATCTGGGCGGCCCGCCCGCCCTACCGGATCAAGCTCCTCTTTCAAGCGATGGAGTTCGTCGGCGTCGGCAGCCTCTTCATCGTGCTCTTGACGGGGATCTTCACCGGCGCGGTCTTCTCGCTCCAAGGCGCCATCGCCTTCAAGATGTTCAACGCCGAGAGCATGGTCGGCTCCACCGTGGCCATCTCCCTGGCGCGGGAGCTGTCGCCGGTGTTGACAGGGCTGATGGTCACGGGGCGGGCGGGCAGCGGCATCGCCACGGAGCTGGGCACGATGCGCGTCACCGAGCAGATCGACGCGCTCTACACCATGGCCGTCAACCCGGTCCAATACCTCATCGTCCCCAGGGTCATCGCGGGCCTGATCATGGTCCCGGCCCTCTGCGCGCTCTTTACGCTGGTGGGCATGATGGGCTCCTATCTGGTGGGGGTGCATCTCTTGGGGATCGACGAAGGTGCCTTTCTCTCCAAGGTCTATTGGTTTGTTGACCCCCCAGATTTGTTCAGCGGCTTAATCAAAGCGGCGGTCTTTGGGGTGATCCTTACGATGGTGGGCTGCTTCAAGGGCTTCTACGCCTCGGGCGGCGCGCGCGGGGTGGGCATCGCGACGACCCAATCCGTCGTCGTCTCCAGCGTCACGATCTTGATCGCAGACTACTTCCTTACGGCGGCGATGTTTTAATGAAAGAGCTCCTCACCCCCCTCCGCGTCGGCCTCCTCGCCCTCTCTGGCCTGGCCTCAAGCGTCTGGATGTTTGGTCAGGTCAAGGAGGGCATCGGCGACGACCCCAGCGGTTATCACGTCTACGCGGTCTTTGATGACGTCAGCGGCCTGTCGGAGAAGTCGCGGGTGGTCATCGCCGGGATCACCGTCGGGCAGATCGACACCATCGAGCTGTTGGGCGTCCAAGCCAAGGTCACGCTCTTGGTCAACGTGCCGCTCAAGGACGACGCGCGCATCTCTAAGCGCTCGGCCAGCCTCCTCGGCGAGTACTATCTCCAGCTCAACCCAGGCGTCAGCGGCACGCCGCTCAAGGACGGTGAGCAGATCAAGCACATCGATCTGCCCCCTGAGCCGGGCAATATCATGGTGGAGATGCAGGCCATCGCCGAGAACGTCCGTGAGATCACCGATAGCCTCAAGCGCGTCGTCAGCGATGACAAGGGGGAGCAGAAGCTTCAGCAGATCCTCGATAACGTGGACAAGACCGTGGCGGGGATCGAGCGGGTGGTCAATGGCAATGATAAGAAGGTCGATCAGGTCGTTGATAACGTGGTGCGGATCTCTCACGACGTCAGGAAGTTCGTCATCGCGTTCCGTCAGGACGCCGACAAGGTGATGAAGGACGCGCGGACGGTCGCTGAGGGCGCGCGGGTGATCGTTGAGGACGTGCGCCACGTCGTCGGCGCCAATGAGCCCGGCGGCAAGGAGCGAGGGATCAAGCACGCGGTGGAGAACCTAGAGGGCGCGCTGGCTAAGCTCGATGACACGCTGGAGAGCACACGCTCGATCACCCAAAAGATCGACAAAGGCGAGGGCACAATCGGCAAATTGATCAATGATGATAAGCTGATCAACAGCGTCAATGAGCTGGTCGATGAGACCGGCGGCTTCGTTAAGCAGGTCACGCGCCTTCAGACCATCGTGGGCATCCGCTCAGAGTTTTATCTTGCCCAAGGCGCGCTCAAGAACTACGTCGGCGTCAAGCTCCAGCCTAAAAAGGACAAATACTATCTCTTTGAGGTGGTTGATGACCCCCGTGGTCGAACAACCTTTGTCCAAAAGGTCACGCAGACAAGCGACTCAAGCGAAGATCCTGTCATTCGCGAACAGCAAACCATCACAGAGGACCGATTTCGTCTCTCATTGCAGTTCGCTAAGCGGTTCTTTTTCTTTACGGGGCGAATCGGGATTATTGAAGGCACCGGCGGCTTAGGGGCAGACCTACACTTTCTCGATGATAATCTTCAGATTTCTTCTGATATTTTTGCGTTCGATGAAAATGTCAACCCCAGGATTAAAATTTGGGCCAATTACACCTTCTTTAACCACCTCTACGCGGCGGCGGGTGTCGATGAGATCTGGAATGATGAGCTGACTGACTTCTTCGTGGGCGTGGGGCTTCAGTTTAACGATGAAGACCTCAAGGCGATCTTAACGACGGCGCCATCTATTTAGCTCACCCCGGAGCCCGTCATGTTGCGCACGCTCACCGCCACGCTGCTCCCCCTCGCCCTGCTCGGCTGCTGGGACAAGGTCGATCAGCCCGTCCCCAATGAAGCCGAGATCGCCGCCATGGCGCAGCTGCACGACGCCAATCAGCGGATCGTCGATCTCCTCAACGCGCGCGCCGATCTCTTCGATCGGCCCTCCACCACGCCGCTGACCCCCGATGAGCGCGCCTTCCTCTTGCCGCTGTGGGCCTCGATGATCGATCACTTCCTGGCCTTCCGCGCCCTCAAGGAGCGCTTCCTCCTGCATTGGCGAGACGCCGGTGAGGGCGATGAGGGGCCGGTGAAGTGCTTGACCATCGGGCTGCACGCCCACACTGAGCAGCTGCGCGTCGCCTTCACCCTTTTTGGGCTCGTCGGCAGCAATGAGGCCCTGCGCGCCGCGCTCAACGAGGCCACGCCGGAGTATGGCGTCTCGGCGGGCTTCCTCGACCGCTTGGCCATCGAGGTCGCGGCCCCCCAGGCCTTGATGATGGTGCAGATCGGCGCGGAGCTTTTGGAGCAGCGCTCCGACAAGATGTTTCGAGGCGAATCTGAGGTTGAGCAGCAGCTTATCAATGGGATCAAGCACACCCTGGAGGCGACGAAGGAGATCGAGCGTCTTTATCGGCGCCACGGGATGGATCTGGTGCGCGAGACGGTGCGGATTATCGTCACCAATGAACTCAATCGTGCCATCGATCCTGTGGTCAAGGACATCGCGCTTTGGCTGGGTGATACGCGCGTGCGCCACGCCAACACCAGCTTGATCCATGAGGCCGATCTCGACGCCCTCCTGCCGCGCCTGGCGCCGGGTGACATCATCGTCGAGCGGCGTAACTGGTACCTCTCCAACTTGGGGCTGCCCGGTTTCTGGCCTCACTCTGCCTTGTTCATCGGCGCCCCCTCAGAGCTGGCGGCGACCTTCGACGCTGATCCTGACCTCCTCGCCGCCTTCCCCGAGGGCCTCAGCGCCTACCTCGCCCAGACCTATCCCCAGGCCTGGGCGGCGTTCAATGAGGGGGAGGGCGATGAGACTCGGCGGGTGATCGAGGCCGTCTCCGAGGGCGTCATCTTCAGCAGCCTCTATCACTCCTGCCTCGCCGACTATGTAGGGGTCATGCGCCCCCGCTTAACCCCCTTGGAGAAGGCCCGCGCCATCGCCCGCAGCTTCTCGCACTGGGGCAAGCCCTATGACTTTGACTTTGACTTCCTCACCCAGTCCGAGATGGTGTGCAGCGAGGTCGTCTATACCAGCTATCAGGCCCCCAGCGCGGAGGGGCGCAGCCTGGACATCACGCTCAGCGAGATCATGGGGCGGATCACCCTGCCGCCCAATGACATCGTGCGGCAGCTCGATGCGGCCTACGATCAGCCTGATCGGCAGCTGGACTTCGTGGCCTTCTTGGAGGGGATCGAGGCCGATCACGCCGCCTATGAGCGCGACGTGGCCGCCTTTCGGGCCTCTTGGCTGCGGCCCAAGTGGGATCTGGCCCAGGAGTGAGCCCGATGAGAGCCCTTATCCTCTGCGCGGCGGCCCTCATCGTGGGCTGCTCCTTCTCGACGCTGACGACGGCCAGCAACCTCGATCCGGGTGAGACGCAGCTGCTCATCGCGCCCGGCTACACCCGCTATAAGCGCGGCTCGGGCGAGCCCCTCTATGCGCCTCAGCTGGAGATCGGCGGCCGCTATGGCCTCACCAAGCGCCTGGAGCTGGGCGGCAAGCTCTGGCTGCCGGGCATCCAGATCGACGCCAAGTACGCGCTGATGGGCTACGAAGAGGGCGCGGGCTTTCACCTCGCGCTGGACCCGACGTTTGGCTACATGGGGGGCTTCGAGGGCACGGCCACGGGCGAGGGCAACACCTTGGAGATCATCACCTTGAGCGTGCCGGTCTTGATGGGCTGGCGCTTCGGCACGGATGAGCTGATCGTCGCGCCGAGGGTGGTGGATCAGATCTGGACGGGGACAGGGGCGAGCACGATGACGGCGAACATCGCCTCGGCGGGGGCCTCCTTGGGCTACTCATGGCGCGTGGCGCCGGGCGTGCGCATCATCCCCGAGGTGTCTTGGGGCTTTATCTTCGCCCAGACGCTCTTTGAGTTTGGCAGCAGCGTGGGGGCCAACGGGACGATGGCGCAGATCAACCTCGGGCTCCTCTTCGGCGGCGATGAGATCGAGGCGCGTCAAGCGATCTGCGTGGATGCCCCCGCCAGCGCGCCCGCCAGCGCGCCCGCCAGCGCGCCCGCCAGCGCGCCTAGCGTCGCTGCGCCAAGTGCGCCTGATAGGCCTTGAGATCCTGCCGTGATCGCCCCATCCCGGTCTGCGCCGTGCGCGCGATGGCGGCCACCGCCGCGCCGATGAGCCAGCCGATGAGGACATCGCCGGGGCGATGATCCCCCGTATAGAGCTGCGCCCAACCGCTGAGCACCGGCAGCACGAACAACCACCATTGGAAGTAGAAGAGGCTGAGGACGCCAATGGCCGCCAAGAGCGTGGCCGCCTCGGGGGAGGGGCAGGCGTCGAGGGGGCCGCTTGGCCTGGGCGTCGCGTTCGTCAGCGTCGCCGCCGCCGCCTGCGTGCGTGGCTTAAGCACCGCGTGTTGTCCGTTCGTCTCTGTGAAGTGCGTGCCCACCACGGCGTGCTTGGGCGCGGGGCGCTGGATGAGATCCGCAAGCCCCCCCGAGACGAGGCGCGCGGCCAACACCGCGATGAAGATAAAGAGCGCGGCGCGCCGCCCCTCTCGATCCCCCCGCGTCAGGGCGTAGAGCAGGAGCGCGATGGCGATCAGCCAAGGCCAGGTGGAGGAGGACAGCAGCGCCCCGAGCTGGTCGAAGAGGGGCGAGCGGGCGTGGTTGATGCGCTCAAAGAGGGCGCGCTCAAGCTCAAGCAGCGGCGTCATGGGGTTTTGATCTCTCGTTTAAGGCGTGGTGAGCTGAACATCGAGCTGGTGGAGCAGGGTCAGCGGCAGCATCCCCTCGATCAGGGTATGCCCCACCTCCTCATGATGGGCCGCGCCCTCTTGCGAGATGGGGGCGCGCATCTCAGTGATGTAAAACTGCCCGTGGCGGCTGGCCTCGGGCAGCGGCGCGTCATTGGCGCGATCTCGGTGAGCGACCCACTGGATCAGCTGCCCCCCGGAGATCGTGAGGCTGGCGAAGGCCTCGCCGCTGGCGTCGGTCCAGACCATATCGGCGCCGCGTAGGCTCTCGGCGCAGTCGCTGTCGCGCATCCGCCACAGGCCATCAAAGAGGATCACCTCGCCGTCATCGGCCAGGGCCTCACCGCTGCCCTCATAGACGTTGGCGCAGTCGCCCAGGCCCGCCTCAGCGAGCATCGCCGCGTACTCATCGTCGAAGTCGAGGCTGAGGCTGTAGGTCAGGGTGTAGTGGGTGTAGCGGGCCTCGATCGGCGGTGGATCGGCATCTGTGTGTGGCGTAGCGGCATCTGTGCGTGGCGTAGCGGCATCTATGCGTGGCGGGGCTGCGTCTGTGTGGGGCTTAAGCCCGCCGTCTGACGAGGGGGGCAGGGCGCCGCCGTCCTGACAAACGGGGCTCCCTTTGCAGGTGGGATCATCACAGTCAAAGAGGCCGTCGCGATCATTATCCGCGCCGTCCTCGCACTCCCCCGCCTCATCTCCCTCGTAGTCCGAGGGCGCTACACTCCCCGCCGGGTCGTCATCACAGGCCACCAGCGCCCAGGCGATCCCCCAGAGCAAAAAAAACGCGCGCATCGCTCCTCCTATGAGGCGCGAGCTTAACCGAACTGGGACGCTTAGACGAGGCGGGCGGCCAGCGCGGCGCTGCGACGCTGCACGCTCGGATCGAAGGCGCTGAACTCTAACCCTGACAGCCGCAGGCGAAAGAGCGCCTTCTTGGGGAGGGGGCGGCCCGTCGCCAAGAGGGCCTCCACGGCGTCGAGGGCGTCGCGGAGGATGGCGTCATCGGGGTGGCTGAGGGCGATGAGCAGGATCTCTGGGTCATCAGGGAGGCCGAACTCATCACGCAGCGCCTGCACGGCGCGCTGCTGCGCGGCGGCGTCCCCTTTGCGGATCTCACGCAGCAGGGCTTGGCGGCGGTTGGGGCTCGCCTCACCCTCGGGCAGCTTGTCGCGCAGGTGCGCGGGGACCTTGCCCTCGTTAAAGAAGGCGTCGAGCTGGCGCTTATAGCTCGCCGTGGCGCTCTCGACGCGCGGCGCGGGGCGGGTGGGGGCGTGATCACGATGAGCGCTGCTGTCCTTGCGGCGATCGCGCTCTCTCCAGCTGGGCTTATCGGCCATCGTTGACGCGGCGCATAGGGCCTCACGGGCGAAGTCATCGGCTGTATGGATATGCGATCTCCTCCGCGAACGGAAGATTTTATTGGGCGCGGCGGCTGGCTTGAGGTTATGGGAGTGCGCATGATGATGAGCACTGGCGGCCTCGCCCTCTACTGGCTCCGCGATGATCTGCGGCTGAGCGATAACCCGGCGCTGAGCTACGCGCTGCGCCATCACGCCTCGACGCTGTGCGTCTACATCGAGCCGCCGATCGATGAGGATGATCCACCCGCCCAGGTCTGGTGGCGGCGCGAGGCGCTGTTGGATCTTTCCGCTCAGCTTGGTGATCGGCTGATCTATCGCGTGGGGCAGCCACGGCAGGTCCTTGAGGCGCTGCTGCACACGCATCCCATCGAGGCGGTGTATTGGAATCGCCGCTACGCGCCATCAGATCAGGCCGCAGACTCGGCGATCAAGGCTTGGCTGAGAGGCGCGGGCCTGCGCGCCCACAGCTCCCCAGGGGATCTGCTGCTTGAGCCGTGGACAGTGCGCAAAGCAGATGACACGCCCTATCGGGTCTTCACGCCGTTCTTTAACGCGGCGCGGCGTCATGGGCTGATGCCCCCCTCACCCTCGGTGACGACGGCGGCGCTGAGCCGCCTGGTCAAGCCCACGACCTCGCCACAGGCGGCCATCGCCCGCCTGCCTCAGCGCCCCTGGATGGCCAAGCTCGCCGTAGAAGCGCAGCCGACACGCGCCGCCGCGCTTGAGGCGCTGGATCGCTTCGCGGTGGACCTCATCGGCGCCTATGCGGTGGACCGGGATCGCTTGGCCCAGGCGGCCACCTCGCAGCTCTCACCCTACCTCCGCTTTGGGCAGATCAGCCCCCGTGAGGTGGTCGCGCGTGTCCAAGGTTTAGCGGGCGCGGAGGCGTTTATCCGTGAGCTGATATGGCGCGATTTTTCTTATTATGTCATGTATCATTGGCCGGATTCGTTGGAAAATAATATGGATAAGCGTTTTGATCGCATGGAATGGCATCATGATCCTGATATTTTATCCGCTTGGCGCCTTGGACAGACCGGAATCCCGATGGTAGACGCGGGGATGCGTTCATTATGGCAAGCCGGGCGAATCCATAACCGTGCGCGTATGATTGTGGCTTCATTTTTAACAAAACATCTCTTAATTGACTGGCGAGAGGGCGCGCGCTGGTTTGAATACACGCTCCTAGACGCGGATTTAGCGATCAATCGGATGAACTGGCAGTGGTGCGCGGGGAGCGGCGTTGACGCTGCGCCTTACTTTCGGATCTTCAACCCCACGGCTCAGGGGCAGCGCTTTGATCCTCAAGGTGATTATGTTCGCCGTTGGGTGCCCGCGCTGTCGGCGTTGCCAGCCAAGTGGGTTCACCAGCCTTGGGCGGCGCCTCCCGAGGTCTTGGCCCAGGCGGGCGTGCGCTTGGGGCGCGACTACCCAAGGCCGATCGTCGATCTCAAGGCAGGTCGCCTGCGGGCCTTGAGCCTCTGGGGCCAGATCAAGTGATGTCAAGCCGCCCTCAGGCGCGCACGCGCTTCCAGCGCCGCCCCACCAAGCCCTCCACGCGCGTGACGCGCACCGGCAGCTTGTAGGGCTCCAGGCTGGCGGCCAGGGCGCGGCGCATCCGCCGCTTAAAGGTCAAGGCGTCCTCATCGGTGCTCAGCTGCACGCGGGCGACGACCACTTGCCCCAGCATCGGGTGCGGCGCCGCCGCCACGACGCAATCAATCACCCCCGCCACCCCCAAGAGCGCGTCCTCCACCTCCGCGGGCGTCACCTTCAGCCCGCCAACATTGATCAGCTCGCTGATCCGCCCCAAGATCCGCAGCCCCTCGCCGTGGACCTCGACCTGATCCCCCGTGTCAAAGAAGCCCTCGGCGTCAAAGCCGCTGGGCTCGCCGCTGAGATAGCCCAGCATGGCGCGCGGCGGCTTGAGGTAGAGCCGCCCCTCGATGACGCGGGCTTGCGCGCCCTCGAAGCGCAGAGAGGCGCCCGCCTCATCCCCCGGCTTGCCCCGCAGAATGCCCAGCTCGCTGGAGCCATAGAGCTGGATAATCCGCGCTTGAGGGAAGGCCGCCCGCGTCGCCGCCAGCGTGCGCGGCGGCATCACCTCGGTGCCGTAGGAGATCACCCGCAGGCTGGAGAGATCGTGGCGCGTATGCGCCTCGGAGAGCAGCAGCAGGTTGAGGAAGGAGGGCGTGACCGGCAACAAGGTCGCGCCGCTGGCCGACACCGCCGCGCAGACCGACTCCGGGGCGCGATCACGGGGGATCACCACGGCGCCGCCCGAGGTCAGCGCGCCCATCAGCGTGTTGAGCCCGCCCATATGATCCGGCAGCAAAAAGGCCAGCACGCGGTAGGGCCGCCGTGGGTGGCGCAGCCCGTCGAAGAGCGCCGCCGCGTCATGGAGGATGACCTTGGGCGCGCCGCTGGAGCCCGAGGTGAGGATGATCAAGCCCGCGCGCGCGCCAAGCTGCGCCAACAGCGGGTGGCGTGGCCCTGGATCGAGCCGCTGGGGCGGGGCGTCGAGGGGCGCGCCCTGGGGCCAAAAGGCGTCCAGCCGCGCCGCAGCCTGGGCGGCGGCCAGCGCCTCTGGCTGGGCTTGGGCCAAGGGCACCGCCACGCGGCCCTCCAGCAGCAAGGCCAAGAGGCGCACGACCCCCTCCAGGCTGTAATCGCCCCCAAAGCCAAAGACGCGCGCGTCGTCGAGCCCCCAGGCCTTGGCGCGCAGGCGCGCCCGCAGCGCGGTGACGCCCTGGCGCAGCTCTGCGTAGGACACCCCCCCCTCATGGCGCCAGATCGCCTCGCCCTCCACGGCCAACGCCGACGCCAGCCAGGCCAAGCTCAAGAGACGCCCCCCAGGTAGAGCACCTGCCCGCTCAGGTGCGCGGCCTCAGGGCGGGCGAAGACCTCCACGGCGTAGCCCACGTCCTCCAGGGAGGCCATGCGCTTGAGCGGCAGCCGCTCGATGAGCGCCTCCATCTTGGGGCGCGGCACGCCTCGGATGAGATCCGTGTCCACGGGGCAGGGGCCGACGAGGTTGCAGGTCACGCCGAAGGGCGCCAGCTCGCGGGCCATGACGCGGGTGCTGACCTCCAAGGCCGCCTTGGAGGCCGCGTAGGCCATCTCCCCCTCGATCAGCATGGGCACGGCGATGGTCGTCAGGTTGATGATGCGCCCATAGCGGGCCTTGCGCATCAGCTTGGCCGCCTCGCGAGAGGCCACCGCCGCCGCGACGTAGTTTAAGTCCAGGGCCGCGTGGAGGGTGGCGCGTGGGGTCAGCAGGCAGTGGTTCATCTGCGCCGCGCCCGCGTTGTTGATCAGCACGTCGAGCCGCCCCTTGCGCTGGTAGACCTCGCGGATCCAAGCGCGAGTGGCGACCTCATCGGTGACATCCACGGCGTGGCTGGAGCCCCCCTCGTCCTCGCTGGGGGTCATGGAGCGCGCGCAGCCCGCCACCCACGCGCCGCGCGCGCGGAAGCGCTCGACGAGGTGGGCGCCGATGCCCTTGCTGGCCCCCGTGATCAGGATGACCTGCCCCTCAAAGCCCCCCACGCCCTCAGGCATCGGAGAGCCGCTCGACGAGGTAGTCTGCCAGGGCGCTCAGATCGCGAAAGGGGCTCTTGCTGCGCGACAGCGCGCGCTCATCGGCGAGCACCAAGGCGACGCCCAAGCGCGCTTGTATGGCGTCCTCGACGTCGGCGACGAAGTTGACCAGATCGATGGACTCCAGGGCCGCGTCCGGGCCGAGCAGGGGGGTGTCGGCCTCGGGGGCGAGGAGATCGGGTAGGCCCTCTTGAAAGACCTCGGCCAGCAGCTTCAGGGCGTCATCGCGGTTCATGGGGGTGATCCTTTGCACGGCTCGCGGGGGCTTGAAGATAACGCGCCGCGCCCACCAGGCCAATGATCTCCACGCCCCAACACGCTCGCCTCGACCGCGCCCCTTGCAACTCCGCCGTGTATCACGCATCAAAGAGCCTAACCGTCGCCCCCCAAATACCGTCGCCCCCAAATGAAAAGTCAGCCCGGCTTTAAAGGAAGAGCATGAGAAGCCTGATCCTCCTGTTGGCCTGCGCGGCCACGCTCAACGCCCACGCCATTGAGTGGCCCCGAGGCCCCGTAGACGTGGTGGACTTCAGCGCCCAGTCCCCTCTCATCGTCGTCGTGCGCTACAAGGCGGTGCTGCGCGCCGTCGATCAGCTCCTGCCCGCCGATCTGCCCAACCGCGTCGCCATCCTCGATCAGCTCGATCGCCCCTTGGGCGTCGATCCGAGCCTCCTCGACTACAGCAAGCCTGCCTTCTTGAGCTTGGCCGAGCCCACCGAGGCGGGCCTCGCCGGCGCGCTGACGGCCAAGATCGACCTGATGAAAAACAAGGTCATGCCCCTGCGCGCGCGGGCCTTCCTGCCCTCCCCTGATCCGCAGCTCTTGGCCCCCGCGCTGGGCGCGGCCATTGAGCGACTGGGCGGCGCCCCCGTAGAGGGCGGCTATGCCCTCAAGGACTGGGCGCTGCGCTTCACCCCCGTGGAGGGCGGCGTGGAGGGCTTGGCCTACTTTATGGGCGATGAGGCCTCGCGCTTGGCGGCCATCAAGGACGGCTGCCCCGACTGCGCCCCCTTGGTCAACGCCCCCGTCAAGGCCCCTGAGACCTCGGCGGCCAAGGCCACCCGCGAGCCCTACCCCGCCCTCGCCGTCCTGCTCCGCCCCACCGCCCTGCGCGCCCTCGCCGTCTCCGCTGGCGGCTCCAGCGCCCTGGGCTTGGACAAGGTGGTCAAGAACAAGGTCGAGCTGCGCGCGCTTCTGCGCGACGCCTATCAGATCTTGCTGGCCGCCGAAGCGAGCCTCAGCGGCGCGGAGACGGAGATCCAAGAGGTCACCTTTGATCTGCGCCCAGGCGACAAGGAGATCAGGCTCCTGACCACCATGACCCTCACCCCCGAGGGCTTTCGGCTCTTTAACCTCTCCCGCCCCGTGGAGGGCGCGCACCTGGAGCTGATGGAGCCCAACCTGGCCTCGGGCCTCTTCACCCTGGATCTCAAGCGCGCCATGAAGGAGGCCTCTGGCCTGCGCGCGTTCAAGGATCTGTCGGATCTCAAGGCCCTCAAGCGCCTCTTCAATGACTGCGGCCCTGTCTGCTTTGGCCTGGGCCTCTCCGCCCCCAACGCCCTGCTCAAGGACATCGAGCGCCTCCTCCCAGAGAAGTCGCGCGTGGCGGTGCCCATGGGCGTGCAGTGGGTGGCGCGGGCGGGTAAGAAGGGCAAGCCTGAGATGGCCATCGCCTTTCTCTTTGAGCAAGACGACACGCGCGCGGCCTTCAAGGCGTGGCTCAAGCGCGCGGGCCTCTTCTCGGGCTTTAAGCAGACCGACGACATCTTCGGCGCCTACCGCGTCTTGCTCTTGGCCAAGGGCGCTGAGCCCATCAGCTTCTTCGCGGGGCTGGCGCATCGGCGCAGCAGCTTCCTCAAGCTCGATCTCAGCGTCGATGCGCTGCCCAAGCTGATCGAGGGCTTCAAGCTCGCCCCGCTGCTGGGGATCGCGGCGCCCTACGCGGCGCGGGTGCGCATGATGAAGGCCCACCTGACCCGCGATGACGACACGATCTTTGGCGAGCTGCTCTTGGGGCTGACGGAGCATAACCGCAAGCTCGTCGAGCGCGGCTTCCCCACCGGCGTGCGCTTGACCCAGCCGACGCTTTCGCGGGCCGATGAGTGCCTGATGGACGTCTCGATGAAATTCGTGGCGCTGCTGCGCGCCAGCGCGGCGCTGCCGGCGGTGCGCTTCGGCAGCTTTATGCGCGAGGGGCTCAAGCAGATCCCCCAGGCGCTGCGCTGTGTCAGCCAAGCGCCCGAGGCGGCGGCGGTCGTGGTGGACCTCCAGGCCAAGATCATCGGCGCGGTGACGCCCCTCGACGAGCTGGCGCCGCTTCTGCCCGCCTCACAGCCCGCCTCACAGCCCGCCTCACAGCCCGCCTCACAGCCCGCCACCCCCTAAAACCTCAACGACAGATGCTCATCGGCGGCAAGATCACAGGCCCCGGCCCTAGAGGCGTGATCCCCCCGCCATCGACGTCCACCCAGATGGGGTTGGAGAGGGCAAAGACCGGATCATCGGCCACGTAGTCCATCAGCTCATCGCCCAAGGCCAGGAAGATCAGCGCGCCGTCGCGTGGGGCCTCAAAGGCGATCGCCTCGTCCACGTCGAGGATCTCCGCCGGATCGATCTCATAAGCCTGATCAAAGACGACCTCGCCGTTAAAGAAGCCCAAGAGCCGCCGGATCTGGGTAAAGGGCGGCGTGCGCACCCGCACGCGGATCGACGCTGAGGCGCCCTCCAGCGTGTCGCCGGGGCGCGGCCCGTCGGGGAAGTCCATATAGGCCCCGCCGCCGACGATGACGACGCCGCCGCGCAGGGCGGCGACGATCTCCTCACCCTGGACATCCTGGGGCCGCGCCGCCTCGGTGGGCAGGTAGTTGCGCGGGTAGCCCGGCGGCGAGGTGCGTGAGTGCGTGTCGCTGTTGCCCACCGCCGTGATCCGCTGGCCTTGGTTGAGCAGGCTCATCCAGTCGCGCAGCACCTCACAGAAGGCCGCCGCGCCGTTAAAGACCTCCACGGAGTCATAGTCGAGCGTCCACTGTGGGCTGTTGATGACCTCAACGGGTTGAGCGAGGTCAACATCGAGGAACTTAAAGAGCCCAGAGCTGCCGCGCGGGTGGTTGAGCTGGATGATCTGCGCGCCCGCCTCACGGGCGGCGGCGATCACCTCGGGGATCGTGCGCACCACGGCGCCGTTGTCGCCCTCGCGATAGAGCGCGGGGGCGCCGCCGCCGCTGCGCTGCGCCAGGTAGGGCATCCCATAGGCCCCGAGGTGGGCGATGATCGGCGAGACCTCGACCCCCGTGAGGGGCACGCCGATCCGCCCAGAGACGCCGATGCGCTCGGCTAACCCTTTGTAATCATAGATAATATCGTGATCACTGCCGACCATGAACCCGACGCCCTCGGCGACGTTGGCGTAGATCCGATCCTCCTCGGGCACCTCGCTGTCGAGGCTGGGGGCGGCGTGCTGATGAAACTCCCCTGCCGTCCAGCCCTCGAAGGGGATCACCTCACGCAGCACGATTGTCTCCTCGACGCGCCCACCGGCCTCCAAGGTGATCTCGCGATCATCGGCGCTGTAGTGCCAGCCGCGCGTCGTTGTCAGGCGCCACGCCCCCGCTGGCAGCTCAAGCTCGGCGTCATCGAGGACAAACACCACGCGCCAATCTGCGCCCTCGCCCAGCGGGCCATAGAGCCAGACCTTGGCGCCCAGCCCCTCGCCGGTCTCATCCTCGACGCGCAGCGCCAAGCGGCCCGGCGCGGGCGGCGCGAGGGGGATGACGGCGCCCTCGACGGCCTCAAAGTCAAAGGCCAGCTCGCCGCCGCGCCAGCCAAAGAGGCGCCCTTGGTAGAGGCCGGGTGAGAGCTGGGCGGCGCGCGCGCCCTCGGCGCCGACGCGGAGGCGGGTGACGTCCCCCGCCGCGTCGCGGATGTGGATCTTGGCCCCCTCGGGCGCCTCAAAGCGCACGGCCACGGCGCCCGAGGGCGCGGGGCGCACCGCCTCGATGTCCGGGCCGACCCGCAGGCGACGGGCGTACATCACCCAGTCGCCCGCCTGGAGGTTCAAGCGGGGGTGCTCCACCGCCGGGATCTCCAGCGGGCCGCTGATAAAGGGGTTGCTGTTGATCGGGCCGTCGTCATGGAACCAGCCATAGGCGATGTCCTCGCCATCGGCGTAGATCGCCGCCGCGCCGCGTGGCTGATCCCGCGCCGCTTGACCTGGGATCAGCCGCGCGGCGCGATCTCCCAAGAACAACACCTCGGTGAAGGAGAACTCGGCGCGGCGCGGCGTGGCTTGCAGCCAAGTCAGCAGCCGCAGCCCGTCCTCCTCGGGGGCCAGGCGGTACTCGGTGATCACCCTCAGCCGGGGATAGGCGGTCTGGGGCAAGGCTGCGGAGATCAAGCGGTTATTGGTCGTCTCCCCCTCCAAGCGCACCACCGCCTCGCCGCCGTCCGCGCCGTCGGCGATGACGCCGATCTGATCGACACGCACCTCACCCAGCCCAGGCAGCGCGACGATCTGATCCAATAAGTCCCCTTGGCCTTGATCGGCCAAGCGCGCGTCGATCAGATCCCCCCCCCAGTGGGTCACCTGGCTCCAGGTGGAGGCGGCTTGGACACAGAAGCGCACGCGGGCGTTCTCCAGCCGCAGATGCCCCACGTCGCAGCGGGCGGCGGGGCCGGTGAGGGCCTCCTCTGGGCGCGTCACGCGGCCCGCCCGCGCGTGCCCAGGCGGCACAGGTTGGGTCAGATCCCGCACGCCGTCGGTGTACGCGGCGGCGCGCAGCTCAGGCGGCCAAGGGTCAGTTGCGGCGTCTGGGGCAGCGTCAGTTGCGGCGTCTGGGGCAGCGTCGGGGGCGGCGTCGGGGGCAGCATCAGTTGCGGCGTCTGGGGCAGCGTCTGGGGCAGCGTCGGTTGCGGCGTCGGGGGCGGCGGCGTCGGGGGCCGCATTGGGCGCCGCGTCTACGACCTGGGGCGTATCGTCATCGCAGGCGGAGAGCGCCACACAGAGGGCGCAGAGGGCGAGGGATAAGGTGAATCTCATCGGCGGAATTTAACACACCGCCTCAGCGCCTCGGCGGGCTTTTTAGCGGCTTTTAGCGGCGGTGGGTGTGGGCGGAGGCGAGGCGCAGGAGGCGGGCGGCGGGGCCAGTGAGGGCGTAGAGGGCGCCGCCCACGGCCAAGGTCAAGCCCACGCCAAAGGCGACGCGCCCTGTCAGGCTGATCCCCAACAGACACAGCGCGGCGATGGGCAAGAGCAAGGCGGTCACGGGCTGATCTTTAAAGCTGCGATACGGAAAAGCGCTGATCATCAAGGCGGCCAGGCCCAACGCGCACAGCGCGACGAGGGAGGCGGGCAGGGGCAGATCGGCGCTGACGGCGCCCAGGGCGATGAGGGCGGGCAGGGTCACGGCCAGGCCCTTAAAGCGCGCAGGCTGCGGCGTGGCCTCAATGGGCTTCGCAGCGGTGGCCTCGACGTTAAAGCGCGCCAGGCGCCCGGCGGCGGCGGCCAAGAGCGCGGCGACGGCCAGGAGCCCCAGCAGCCCCGCTTCACGCAGCCGCCACTGATAGAGCGCCAGCGCGGGGACGACGCCGAAGGTGATCAGATCCGCCAACGAGTCGAGCTGCGCCCCGAGCGGGCTGGAGACGCCCAGGGCGCGGGCGGCGCGGCCATCGAGCAGATCGCACAGCAGCCCCAGGCCGACGCAGAGGCCCGCCAGGGCCAAGGGGCCATCGGCGCTGATGATCAGGAGGGCGGCGCCGCCGGAGAGCAGGTTGCCCAAGGTCAGGGCGTTGGGCAGATACACGCGAGGGATGTGCATAGGTAGTTCTCCTGATGGGGGGGGGCGCGCCGCCCTGAGCAAGCCGAGGGCCAAATCACCGATGAGGCGCGGTTTATCGGCGGCGCGCCTGCAAAAAAAACCTTCCTGGTGAATTTTTATCACCAAGGCGTATGGGCTGTGCTTTAATCGCCGCCTCGCTGGAGAAGGGCCAAGGTGTCGAAGATCCTTGATGATCTCAGTTCGCTTCGATAGCAGATGGGGCTGCAAATCAATCCCCCTGGAGGGAAGAATGTCGCTCCTCGCTCGCCTCGCGGCGGATCACCCCAAGACCCCCGCTCCTGTGCGCCTCAAGGCCGCCTTGCTCTTCGCCGGCGTCCGCTATCACCCCTGCTTGGCGGAGGCCGCGGACTGGGCCTTCCCCGCCTACTGGCCCCATCAGATCCCCCCAGGTGAGCCCTCATTTCGGGGCAAGCGCGTCACCGACGTGCCCTACCTGGTGGTCTTTGACGATGAGAGCCAGGTGCGGCTGAGGATCAAGCCCGATAGCCCCTTTATCATCCGCCCCGAGGGCGAGGGCTACGCGCTGTTCGACGGCGAGGCGCGGCTGACGGGGCTGACCTTTGAGCGTAAGCACCCTTGGACCAACGCGTTGACGGCGGACGGCACGCCGATGAAGTCAACGGGGCTGAGTCAACACGGCGATATGCTGGTGCTGAACGCTGCGCCTGGGTGTGAATACTTCGTCGTTCCGGGTGAAGAGGGGCGCAGCAAGAACCTCAGCTGCACTTTCTGCCTCTACGGCGTGCCCGATCAGCGCATGAAGTCTTTGGGCCAAGAGCTTTTTAAGGTGGAGCTGCCCGATTCGACGCTCAATCACGTCGTTGAGGCTGCATCTCACCCCGAGACGCACGCGCGTCACCTCTACCTGGTCGGCGGCAGCATGTTGGACATGGCGCAGGAGGGGGCGCGCTATGTTCAGCTCGCGCGGCGGCTGGCCGAGGCGGGGCTGATGGACCGCTACTACGTCGCCTGCGGCTCGGGGGCCTTGCTCAAGCCCCACATGGAGCAGCTCAAGGCCCTGGGCGTCAAGGGCGCTTGCTTTAACCTTGAGGTCTGGGATCCCGCGCAGTTTAAGCGCATCTGCCCAGGCAAGGACCACGTGGTGGGGCGTGATCGCTGGCTGCGCGCCTTGGAGGAGGCCGTCGAGGTCTTCGGTCGAGGTCACGTCAGCACCGCCTTCGTCGGCGGGGTTGAGCTTGAGGGCGAGGGCGCCTTCGAGAGCGTTGAGGCGGCGTTGCAGAGCAACTTGGAGGGCGCGCGGTGGCTCATCGAGCGCGATATTCAGGCGATCTGGTCTTTGCACTGGAAGGTCACGGGCAAAAATCGAGGCGATGAGCCGGTGTATAGCTTGGACCACTTCCTTAAGCTCAATGAAGGCCTCTCAGAGCTTCGACACGCCGCAAATCTGCCGATCAATACCGATTTCTTCTGCCATCACTGTGCTTATATGCAGTTGGAGCCGGATTTTGATCGGTTTATCCCCTTTAAACCGGAGTAACTGTCCCTAAATAACAACAAGGGGGCAAGAGTTCTTTAAATGCTGCGTGTCTTTACAACCGGTCAAGTCGCTCAGGTCGTTAATGTGAACATCAACACCGCGATAAAGTGGTTTGATGAAGGCAAGCTTGAAGGCTACAGACTCCCCCGATCAAAAGAACGACGAATTTATCGTGAGAGCCTCGTGGCCTTTATGGAGCGCCACGACATCTCCTCAGATCTGCTTGAGCGGTTTGAGCATCACCGCGCCACGCGTCGCCCGCGCGCGCAGCGAGCGCATCGAGAGCAGCGCGGCGCGCCACGCTGCGTAAGCTCAGGGCTGCGCGCGGCGCTGCGGATCGGCCCCGTTGAGATCCCCGTAGGGCTCAACGATCTCAGCCTCACGGGCGTCGCCTTGAGGGGCTTTTGTGCCCCCAACCAGCAGATCCCAGAGGAGTTCGAGCTTTCTATCTTGGACCTCAACGGCGCGCGGCTCTTGGAGACGCGCTGCCAGCTGATCCACCTGCGCCGGGAGGTCGGGGGGCTCACCCTGGGCTGCCGCTTTCTACAGCTTGACCCTCAACAGATCGAGCGCTGCCTCTCGGCGCGGGGCGGAGGTTAAATGTCACAGATACTCGATGGGCGCGCGTTGGCGCGTGACCTCCGCGTGCAGATCAAGCGTGAGGTCAAGGCGATGGTCGCGGCGGGCGGCCCCAGGCCAAAGCTGGCCGTGATCCTCGCCGGCGAGGACCCCGCCAGCGCCGTCTATGTGCGCAATAAAGAGAAGATGGCCGCGCGCGTGGGGATCGACGCCGTCACGCTGCGCCTCCCCGCCGATGTGCCCGCCGCCGCCTTGATGGCGGAGATCGATCGGCTCAACGCCGATCCGAGCGTCCACGGCATCCTCCTCCAGCTGCCGCTGCCCCAGGGCATCTCCGCTGAGGAGGAGATCGCGCTGCTGGAGCGGGTTGATCCGCGCAAAGACGTAGACGGCTTCCACCCTGACAACCTGGGGTTACTGATGGCGGGGCGGCCGCGCTTCGTCGCCTGCACGCCCCAGGGCTGTATGCGGCTGCTTGAGGCGGGGGGGGTGCCCCTCGCGGGGCGACAAGCGGTGGTGATTGGCCGCAGCCTTATCGTCGGCAAGCCCATCGCCCAGCTGCTCCTCGCCGCCGACGCCACGGTCACGATCTGCCACTCACGCACGCAGGCGCTCGCCGAGATCGTGCGCCAAGCGGACATCGTCATCGCCGCCGTGGGGCGGCCAGGCTTGGTGGGCGGTGATTGGATCAAGCCCGGCGCGGCGGTCATCGACGTGGGCGTCAACAGCGTGGAGGGGGCGCTGGTGGGCGACGTGGACTTTGAAGCGGCGGCGAGCCGCGCGGGGTGGATCACGCCGGTGCCGGGCGGCGTGGGGCCGATGACCATCGCCTGCTTGCTGGAGAACACGCGCCAAGCGGCGCTCAGGGCGCGACCAGCCCCTTGACCTGCTCAGGCGTCAGCCCCAGCCCCAGCCCCTCCATCCGCAGCGCCAGCGCGCTGAGCAAGGCCAAGCGCCGAGGCGCGCCTTCGACGCTTGGGAGCATCGCCAGGGCGGGCGCGATCTGATCGGCGTCGATCAGCGCTTGGATGACATCCTCACGCCAGACATCGGCCTCAGCGCGCAGCAAGCGCGAGGCGTAGCGTTGCAGGCGAGGCAGCTCATCGCGCTGGATGGCCAAAGGCAAGAAGGCGCCAAGGGCATCAAGGCAGCGCGTCTCGAACTCGCCGCCGCCGGGGGTGTGGATCACCTCAAGGGCCGCCCAGGCCATGTCCACATCCAGGGCGTCCAAGGCCGCTTGCAGCACCTCAAAGCGCGCCTCGCTGCCGATGAGGGTGGGCTCCAAGGTGCCGCCGCACTCATCGCCCTCACAGCCTGAGAGGGCGGGGGGGAGCGGATCGGGGATGTCCTTGGCCAGCGCCAGGGCGATCTTAAGGTGATTCGCTTCGAGCAGCTCAGAGACGAGGCCGCGCTTGGCCTCCGCCCCCACCTCGTCCTCGCCGCTGATCAAACCGATGATCTCCACCGCCCGCTTGGGCTGCCGCGCCGCGCACTGGGTCGCCAACGCCTCCAGCGCCTCGCGGATCAGCTCATCGAGGTTCTCTTGGCGAGCCTGTACGTCCTCGGGCGGCGCGGCCTCCTCGCCCCACTCCTCGGCCCAAGCCACGTCCTCGCTCTCGCCGTGCTCGGTGAGGCTGATGGCCTTGGTGACCTCCCCCAGCGCCGCCCACGCCCCGACCTCCATGATCCGCTCCGCCACGCGCTTGAGCGCGTCGATGCGCGCGGCGGCGTCCAGCTCTTTGTGCGCATCGACGCGCCGGACCGCCACGGACCAAGCGCCCAGGTCCAAGGCCCAGTCCAACCAGATGTCATCCCAAGCCTCTGTCCGCGTCGCCTCCAGCGCCTTGATCGCCGCCGCGCGCTCACCACGGCGGTGGTAGGCCTCGACCAAGAGGAGCCGCTCATCCAGCGCGGCGTTTTTGAGGGCTTGAGGATCGGGCGCCAAGGCGGCGGCCCAGCCCGGCAAGCTGGGCGGCTTGGGCACCACGGGGCTCAGGAGGACCGCCGCCACCGCCGCCTTCTGCTGCGGGGTCAGGGCCAGGGCCTCCGCCTCCTTGCTCAGCTCAGGCCGCGACTTTAAGAGCGGCAGCAGGGCGTTAAGGCGCTGCGCCTCAGGCAGCGCGCGCACATGGGGGAGGACAGCGTCGATGGGCGAGATGACCTCGACGAGCAGCAGGATCAGCGCGTTGAGCATGATCGATGACCTCAGGGGGGTGAGCGATCATGATAGGCGGTTGAGCGCAGGGGGCGAGGAAATCAGGGGGCGAGGCGCAGCTTCATCCAAAAGACCTCTTCATCGACGGTGCCGCCGTGGCCTTGGCGCTTCTCCGCCGCGTCCATCCAGCCCAGGGCCTGGCCCAGATCATCATAGGCCAGCGCCTCATAGCGCGCGCCGGCCTGCTGGATGGCGGCGTTGCTGAGATCAAAAGCGTCCGCCTCGCCGACGCTGACGTTGCCCAGCTCGGCGAAGTCCTCCAGCTGGCCCAGGCCGTCATACCAGTAGCCGTCATAGCGATAGCTGGCGTCCCCGGTGGCGCCCGTGTAGACCTGACCGCTGAGGTACATCGCCTCACCGACGACGGCCACGCCCTTAATCCGGTGCTCCTCGATCTCATTGGGGCTCTTGCCTGTGTAGTAGTGCCCCGCCCAGCTCAGGGCGCCGTCGGCCTTGGCCAAGCGCAGGAGCATCCCGTCGCCCATCTGCGAGTCCATCGTGCTGATGCCCACGCGGCCCGCCGCATAAACCCAGTCGCCGAAGACGCGCGCCACGTTGCAGTTGTTATTGTCGCCGTTGTTGCCCTGGTAGGTCTTGGCCCAGACCACGGCCCCGTCGGCCCCGGCGACGCGGGCGACGCTGAAGAAGGTCGAGGCCCCGCGCCGATCCAGCGCCAGGTAGAGATCGCCGCCGTCGAAGTCGAGGCCATAGACATTGGAGCCCAAGCCCATCTCCAGGCGCTGCACCCAGCCCAGCTCAGGCGCGTCGGTGTCTGTCAAGGTCCACTTCATTAAGAGACCCTTGCCATTGGTCAGCCCTCCGATATAGACCTCCGAGCCTGAGTCATTGGCAGCGATGGCATAACCGCGATCGTTATAGCCCTCGGCGACGTTGACAGCCTTGGCATAGATCTGACTGCCATCCGCAGGGTTGAGCGCCAAGAGCAGCACGGTCCCGCCGCCGATGGTGCCGTGGGCGTTGCCGTCGCCCGTCTCACCCGTCACGAAGATCCGATCCCCGGCGGCGGCCACCGCGTAGCCCTGCGCGCCCATGCGCGCCAGCAGGCTGCTGGCCCACTCCGGGCGCCACAGCACATCCCAAAGCAGCGCGCCGTCAGCGACATTGAGCTTCATCACATGCACAGCATTATTATTATTTGTGTTCGCATCGCTCATGCTCCCGGCGATATAAAGCGCGCCATCGGGGCCAAGCGTCATGGCATTGGGGCTGCCACCTGTTTCATCGTTCTGGCCGGGGTCGGGACACCATTCCCATGCGCTGTCACGGCTATAAATTTTACTCCACAACAGCTCACCCGCCGGGCTGACCTTTGCGATCACTAAATCATAATAAAATCCATCATATCCGGGTACAACCTTGGTCTGAAGGAGCAAATAACTGTTGCCTTCGGCGTCGGCGACCATCGTTGTGGACTGCTCATCCGTATTTACGCTGCCCAAGAGCTTATGCAGGCTGATTGTCCCCCCGGTAAAGGGCCGAGCATTATCGCTGGGGCGCCCGGTGCAGGTGACATTGAGCCGATAATCGTGCTGGCCCGCCTCATCGGTATAGCCGACGCTCAAGATCGCCGCCCGCTCGCCGGAGAAGAGGGGCTGACAGCCGAGGTAGAAGTCAAAGCGCCCCTCGGCCTCAAGGGCCACGTCGGCCAACGCCAAGGGATAATCGCCGAGCTGCGCGGCGTCGAGGATCGCCCACTCCTCATCCTCCACGCCCTCCGCCTCCGTGACCGTGATGCTGTGGAGCGTCACCGCGCCGCCGGAGACGTTGGTGATCGTCATCAGGTCTTTTTGAAGGCTGAAGAGGGGCATATTGGAGCTGGCGGGATCATTGTTATCGGGCACGTTATAGGCGTCGCCGGGGGCATAGGCGCGGCCCGCGTGGCTCAGCTCGATGGCGCCGCTGGGCTCGACGATCTCCCCCGCTGCGCCCGCCTCGCCGCCTTGACCCGCCTCACCGCCTTGACCCGCCTCACCCGCCTCGCCGCCCTGCCCGGCCTCGCCGCTCTGCCCGGCCTCGCCGCCATCCAAGCCACCATCTGAGCTGCCATTTGAAGGGACGCAGGCCCAAATCAAGGCCAACGCCGCGCTGATGAGGAGCGTCTGATTGCTCATCGCCTCGACCTCTTGTTCTTCGGTGATCGTAACCGGCAGGCTAGCACGCCTATGGCTAAAGGCAAGCCTCGCTCAATCGAGGCGCGGCCTCCATGAGCGCGCAATCATCTCGATTCTCTCGATAAACGGTGCCAACCTCACACCGTCAGCCCAAGGAGCGATCCCATGCACGCAGCCCATATGCGCGCCCTGCTTGAGCGGATAGAGCCCGACAGCGCGCTGATCCTCTTCAGCGCCCCCGAGCAGATCCGCAACCGCGACGTACACCACGCCCACCGCCAGGACTCCCACCTCTACTACCTCACGGGCTTCGAGGAGCCAGACGCCGCCCTGATCATCGCGCCGCGCCGCGAGGCGGGCCCGCGCGTGACGCTGTTCCTGCGCGAGCGTGATCCCAGCATGGAGGTCTGGGTGGGCCAGCGCCTCGGGGTGGAGGCGGCCACGGCGGCCCTGCCCATGATCGACGAAGCCCAGCCGATCTCCGCCCTGAGCGCCCAGCTGCCTGAGCTGCTCAAGGGCGCGCGGCGCCTCTACCACGAGATCGGCGCCGTGGAGGCCCATGACGCCCAGGTGATCAAGGCGCTCAAGGCCGCCCGTCGGCTGCGCCGTGACGGCGCGGAGACACCCACGGCGATCGTGGCCTTGGATGATCTCCTCGATGAGCTGCGGCTCTTCAAGGACGAGGCGGAGATCGAGATCCTGCGCCGCGCCGCGCGCTGCAACGCTGCGGGTCACCTGCGGGCCATGCGCGCCGCCCACGCGGGCCTCCAGGAGTACCACCTCCAAGCGCTGATGGAGTACGAGTGGGCCATCCGTGGCGCGCGCCGCGTGGCCTTCAACACCATCATCGCCTGCGCCGACAACGCCTGCACGCTCCACTATGAGCGCAACGACCGCCCGCTCAGCGACGGCGAATTGGTCCTCGTGGACGCGGGCTGCGAGCTGGACTACTACGCCAGCGATGTCACGCGCACTTGGCCGGTGAACGGCGTCTTCACCGCGCCTCAAGCGGCGATATACCAGTGTGTATTAGACGCACAAAAGCGTGCGATTGAAGCCTGTGTGGTTGGAGAGACGTTTGATGGGGTTCACCAGCTCACTGCGCGTATTTTAACAGAAGGCATGGTAAAAATCGGGCTACTTGAGGGTGATATCGATACGCTTATCAAGGAAGAAGGCTATAAACGCTACTTCCTCCACAAAACCAGCCACTGGATGGGCCTCGACGTACACGACGTGGGCCGCTACCACCTTAAAGGCGACTCTCGACCGCTCCGCCCGGGCATGGTCTTGACCATCGAGCCGGGGATCTATGTGCCGATTGACGATGAGGCCGCCCCAGAGCGCTTTCGTGGGATCGGCGTGCGGATTGAGGATGACGTGCTGATCACCGCAGAGGGGCCAGAGAACCTCACGGCGATGATCCCCAAGGAGATCGCCGAGCTTGAGGCCCTCATCGGGGTCGAGCCGCTGATCTTACCCGCCGACGAGGCCTAGAACGCCGCAGCGGTCTCAGGCTCAAGGTAGCGCGCCGCAGAGGCCGCCGCCTTGAGGGCCTCTTCATCGGACCCTGCGGAGATCAAGGCGGCCTTCACCGTGTGGACCGCCGCCGCGTCGAGCAGCCCCTCCTCAAAGAGATCCAAGGCCAGCGGCCAAGCACCATGATGGGCGCGCGTCAAGCCGCTGAGGGTCCAATCCTCGATGTCATAGGCCTCACCTGGTGTCGCCGTGAGGTTGATGTAGATGGCGAGGGGCGGGGCGGGGGATCGCAGCGCCGAGGCCAGCTCGACCACCGCGCCAAGCCAGACTTGAGAGACGCCCAGGCTCTCCAACGCCTCACGCAGCAGCGCGGGGCTCAGCTCACCCCACAGGAGCCGCGCGTAGAGGTTGTAAGCCACGAAGTCCGCCTCAGAGTCATCCCCCATCAAGATCTCCGGCGTCTCATCGGGCAGCTGTTGACGCAGCCTCAGCAGCCAATAGAGCTTATAGCCAATCTGTTCCTTTAGATCTGCGGCGATCTGATCCCAATCAAATCCTATAAAGTCTTGATAAACAATATCTTTGAAGGGCTTAAGGACTAAACCAAATTGATTGATTCGATCCAATGCCATACGCGCCTCTAGTGTGCGCTTAAAGAAACGAGGGCTCCCGCTTAGAAAGGTAATGGGGGCGCCATTTAGCCCTTGGTAGACCTCGGGCATCCCTGGGAGCGCGCGCTTCTCGGCGGCGGCCTCATCCATCAGTTTCAGCTGCGCGACGAGCCCATGAAAGTCAGTAAAGAGGTAGGTGAGGTCGACATCCGAGCGCACCACCGGGGCGACGCGGCCCTCATCGAGCAGCGTGACGCGGGCCGCCCCCGCCCAGGCGCCCTTAAACCAAACCTCTACAGTGTGCTGACCTGGGCTCATGTGCAGATGGCGGATGTCGAAGAGCGCGTCAAGGTAGCCCTCCTCATCCGTCCTCAAATCGCCGAGATCGTGGGCCTCGCCTTTGTCCGAGATCAGCCACAGAGAGACCGTCGCCCACTTGATCTCATCTTGAGATATCTGTGACAGGGGCGTCAGATCGAGGGCGCCGATGTCATCCTCATCCTCATCGATCAAGCGCCCGCGCACGGGAAGCAGGGTGATGGAGGCTGTGGCGTTATACAGATCAGCGAAGGGCACATCATCGGAGAAGAGGCCATCCGCCTTACCTGGCGTGGTGGCGGGATCGGCGCCTTCAGGGGGCGAGCCTGCCTCTGGGGTGGGCGAGGCGCAGGCGCAGAACCCAAAAAAGATCAGCGCGCGGAGCTGGGTGGTCATGTGAGGCTCAATGTGAGGGGCGTTGAGCGTGTTTTAGCGAACGCGCCTCGGCTCAGCAAGCCCAGCGGGCCTCGCAGTGACTCTTGATCGATGGCGTGCGGCCATGATCAAGAAATCAAAGCCGCCTGTGCGGCGCCTTCAACTTCGCCGACAAAGGTGGTAGAGTCCGCGCGCTCAGCCGACCGAGGAGAGCGGCCACCATCCGGGGTTGCATCTCCAGCGTTGCGCGGTTGATCCAACCCTGACCGAGCGCCTGGAGTCCGCGAGCGGCGGACCTGGGACGAGAGGTACGCCACGATGCGACGGCTCACGATCTCGCAGTTACAGCGTAAGGCCCTCAAGGGCGACAAGATCGTCATGGTCACCAGCTATGACGCCACCTTCGCCCGGCTGGTGGAGGAGGCGGGCGTTGACGCCATCCTCATCGGCGACAGCCTGGGGATGGTCATCCAAGGCCATGACCACACCATCCCCGTCACCTTGGAGGACGTCATCTACCACAGCCGCGCCGTGGCGCGAGGCTGCCACCGCCCACACCTCGTCGGCGATCTCCCCTTTGGCTCCTACCAAGTCTCCGTCGAAGAGGCCCTCGCCAGCGCCGCGCGCTTAATGAAAGAGGGCGGCGTACAGTCGGTGAAGCTGGAGGGCGGCGAGCGCAGCGCCACGGCGGTGCGGCGCATGACCGAGGCGGGCATCCCCGTGATGGGCCACATTGGCCTAACCCCACAGTCCGTCCACCAGCTCAGCGGCTACAAGGTGCAGGGGCGCACGGGCGCGGCGGCGGAGCAGCTCTTGCGCGACGCGGTGGCCTTGGAGGAGGCGGGCTGCTACGCCCTCGTGCTGGAGAGCATCCCCGCCTCCCTCGCCGTCCAGGTCACGCAGCGGCTGAGCGTCCCCACCATCGGCATCGGCGCCGGCCCTGACTGCGGCGGCCAAGTGCTCGTGATCCAAGACCTCTTGGGCCTCGACAACGAGTTCAACCCGCGCTTTCTCAAGAAGTACGCCCACCTCCACGACGCCATCGTCGGCGCCGTGCGCGACTACGGCGCCGAGGTGCGCAGCGGCGCCTTCCCCTCCACCGAGCACGCCCTGCCCTGATGCAGCGCCTACGCACCCTTGAGGCCATCCACGCCTTCACCCAGGCCCAGCGCGCGGCGGGCCGCCGCATTGGCTTCGTGCCCACCATGGGCGCGCTGCACGAAGGCCACCTCAGCCTCATCGACATCGCCGCCCGTCACGCCGATGTGGTCCTCGCCAGCGTCTTCATCAACCCGCTCCAGTTCGGCCCTGGCGAGGATTTGGCGCGCTACCCTCGCGACGAAGCGGGCGATCTGGACAAGCTACAAAGCCGTGGCGTCGCCGCCGCCTTCTTACCCACGCCGGAGATCATGTACCCGCCGGGCAGCCAGACCCGAGTGCGCGTCGAGGGCCTCACCGCGCCCCTCTGCGGCGCCGCGCGACCGGGGCACTTCGAGGGCGTCACCACCGTGGTGCTCAAGCTCCTGATGATCACCCGCTGCGACGTGGCCATCTTTGGCGAGAAGGACTATCAGCAGTTGGCGGTGATCCGGCGCATGGTCATGGACCTCAACCTCCCGGTGGAGATTTGCTCAGGGCCGATTGTCCGCGAGCCGGACGGCCTCGCCATGAGCAGCCGCAACGCCTACCTCAGCGCCGCCGCGCGTGCGGCGGCGGCCAGCCTCCCCCGCGCGCTGGGCGAGGC
>JAHJCH010000154.1 GCA_018813065.1 Myxococcota bacterium | reverse complement strand
CGCCCCGCGCCCCATCGACGCGGGGGCAAGCGGCGCGGGCTCAGACGCGACCGGCGCCCCTCAAGGTGAGCCGGTGGCGGGCTGCGCCGCGCACCCGGCCCCTCGCCCTACGCCTTGGTCTTTATCCCTCGGGCTGCTGATCCTCCTGAGGCGGCGAGGCCGAGGATCAAAAAGACTGATCGGTGTAGCGAAATAACAAATAAACAGGCGCGCTTGACTCAGGTCGAGCGACCACCGCGCCGTCGGGGTAGGCGTTGTTCCTGTGAACTTGATGCGCGCTGTCTGGCCGCTGGCCGTCTGAATAGGCAAAAACCGAGACGGGCGCGCCCACCTCTAGAAAAGCGCAGATAAAGTGGGTCACTTCGGCCATCGTCGCGGGCTTGAAGTCGGCGCTATGGACATTTAGATCGCGCACATAATCCAAATCCATCCCGGTATGCCAACCCTCGGAGAAAGCTGGCCCGATTAAGGGTGCGTTCTTCGATAAAATATCAATATCGTGAACGGAGATCACCAGTCTTTGGATTTGATTCAGGATTGAGATCTGAAGCACGACATGATCATCATTCACCCCATCGCACTGTCGATCTGTCGTCTCAATAAGCGCATGAAGGATGCCATCAGCGCGGCCATTGGCTTTACTAAAGAGACTGCCTGTGCTTGTTGTACAGTGGTTCGACATTGAAGCGCATTTAATTAGATTTGTGCTGCTTTCATAGTTTGGCTCACCACTGTCACTATAAACGCTCGCGTCGAAGAAAATAGGTTCATCTGCTTTTTCATGTTCGAGGCAGCCCGCATTCGTGATTAAGATCAGGCTTAAATAAGCATATCTAATGCACACTTAAGCTTACTCCTCGCCGGGCGGGGCGTCTTCATCCTCATCGATCCAGCCACCTGGGGGGGGCCGACGAAAACGTACGGTCTTGTGTAGTTGTGAGGGGCGGGCGTCCACCTCCACGCCCGCGTCCTCAGCCTCATCGCCTTCATCCAGCGCCGAGAGGCCCTGAGCGGGGATCGACGGCGGGGGGCCTGCGTCCACCTCGACCTCACCCGCGTTGGCGCCCCAAGCGGGGTGATGAGGGCTGAGCGGCTCGACGCGCACGCGCTCGGCGGGGCGCACCCCGCCGCTGGGGCCGAGCGTCTCAGGCAGCGGCGCGATCTCGATAGAGGGCACGCGCACGGGCGGGCCGTCCCCCACCGGGATGTCCATCACGGCGATCTTGGGGGTCGGCTCCAGCTGGAGATCCTCATCATCCAGCGTCTCGGGCTCATCCATCAGGAAGGTGCCGGCGTTGATCTGCCCCTCGACCAAGGCGACCTGCGTCGGCGCGGTGTCCTTGAGGAAGCGCTCCTTGGTCCCCTCCACGCCCTCCGGCGCCAGCAGCCCCGTCTTGGGATCGATGGCGACCTCGACGATCGCCGCCGGGCGATCCGGCCAGCTCAGCGCGGGGCCAGAGGGCGCGCCCTCCAGCGCCGCCGCCGCCTCCAGGTAGGCCTTGACGATCGGCGCGGCGGTGCGCCCCCCCGCCTCCTTACGCCCCAGCGGCTGCGGCTGATCAAAGCCCACCCAGGCGCCCACCACCACGTCAGGCCGCGCGCCGATAAACCACACGTCCTTGGCCTCATTGGTGGTGCCGGTCTTGCCCACGATCTGGCCGGGGATCGAGCGCAGGCGGCTGCCGCTGCCCTGGGTGATGACGGAGCGCATCACGTCGCGCAGGAGCCAGGCGATCTCGGGGGGGATCGTCTGCGTCGGGGGCGGTGGTGGCGGCGGCTGCGTCACGCCCTCTAAGCCTTGAATGCCCCCCGCCATGATCAGCCTCGGCGCGGCGTAGCGCCCGTCATCGGCGAGGGTGGCGTAGGCGTTGACCAGCTCCAAGGGCGTCACCGCGCTGGAGCCCAGCGCCGCCGTGAGGTTATCCGTCAGCGGCGAGGTCAGCCCCGCGCGCTGGGCGAACTCATGGACCGCCTTGAGCCCCACCTCATCGCAGAGCTTGACGGCCACGCTGTTGATCGAGCGGGCCAGGGCATAGCGCAGGCTGACGCTGCCCTTGTAGTCATCGGTGTAGTTCTTGGGCGTCCAAAACTGACCACGCCCCAGCGGCCATGTCTCCGGCGCGTCGAGCATGATCGTGGCGGGCGTAAAGCGCATCGACTCCAGCGCGGCGCCCCAGACGAAGGGCTTGAAGGCGGAGCCACACTGGCGCAGGGCGCTGCTGGCGCGGTTAAAGGCGCCGTCGCGGTGATCCCAGCCGCCGATCATGGCCAAGACCTCGCGCGTCTTGGGCTCCATGACCACCAGCGCGCCTTGAGGCACGCCGCCGAGGATCAGCTTGAGGGGCGCGGGGGGGCGGGGGCTGTCGCTGCGGACCTGAAACAGAAAGACGTCGCCGATCTCAGGCAGGGCCGCCAGCCGCTCCAAGGTCGAGCGCGCCGCGCGCCCCTCGCCGACGCCAAGCTCAACGCGGGCCTCGCGCTCATCAATGGCGATGATCCGCCCCGGCGCGGTGGAGCCGTTGACGGGCGCTTGACCGTTGAGGGCCTTCTTCTGCTGCTCCAGCCAAGCGGCGCGCTCCTCGGCCTTGACGTGCTTGATCTTGCGCGTGAAGCGCTTGCGCTTGTCCAGGGCGCTGAGCCCCGCGCGCAGGGCGAGGTGGGCCAGCCGCTGACGCTCCAGATCCAGCGTGGCGTAGACCTCCAAGCCCGCCTCCCGCGCCGTCTCCTCGCCGACCAGATCAAAGAGGTTTTGGCGGATCTCATCGACGACCCAGCGGGCCTCGACGGGCGTCTCAAAGGTGTAACGGACGGGATCGATGGGCGCGGCGTTGGCCTGCGCCTGCTGCGCCTCGGTGATGTAGCCGTTCTTGCGCATCTGATCGAGCACATAGGCGCGCCGCTGCCGCGCGCGATCGGGGTGCTTCTTGGGCGAGGTCCGCTCAGGCGACTGGATAAGCCCGGCGAGCGTGGCGGCTTGATCCAGGCTGACCTCATCGGCGCCCACCCCGAAGTAGAACTGGCAGGCCTCCTCCACCCCATAGCGGCGGTGACCGAGGTAGATCTCATTGAGGTAGAGGGTGAGGATCTCGTCCTTGCTGAGCTTGCGCTCCAGGCGTCGGGCCAGGATCAGCTCCTTGGCCTTGCGCTCAAAGCTCTTCTTATGGGTCAAGAGGAGGTTCTTGACCGTCTGTTGGGTGATTGTGCTGCCGCTGCCGGTGAGACGCCCGGCTCTCAGGCTATTATAGAGCGCGCGCAGCATCCCGGTGTAGTCAAGGCCCTCGTGTCGATAAAAATCGGCGTCTTCAGCCGAGAGCACGGCCTTGACCAGCACGGGGGCCATGTCTTTGAGGTCCACGAAGGTGCGTTGCTCATGGTAGAGCCGCGACAGCAAGACCCCGTTGCGATCATAAATTCGGGTGATCTGCGGGGGCTTATAGTCCTTGAGGCTTTGGAAGTTGGGCAGCCCCTCGGCGAAGTAGAGGTAGCCCCCCACCAGCACCCCGAGGCTGAGGACGAGGCCCGTTAGGCCCAAGATCGCGCCCCAGTAGAGCAGGCGCTTGAGGAGGGTGAGTGTCTTGCGCATGGTGAATCTCTAGCCGTTCTCGCCGCGAAGTCAAAGGGCGTTGAAGGCCCCCGGATTCCGCCCCCCCTCGCGCCGCCCGTCAGCTCAAGTGTTATCCGGCGAGTTATCCATGCGATGTTCTTATGTGTGATTCTCAGCGAGCGCCATCGCTTTGGATTTAATTTAAGCGCGCTGATTCTTCGTCGATGAGGTGCATGAAACCAATCAGAGATGGGAGCCCGAAGAGACGGCTTCCATAGTCATAATTCAGCATAAGTCTGAACATTGACCAGGATGCTTGTCTTTTCATCAGCGCATCGAGTCTCGTCCTGCGCTTAATTCTTGAGGGAGAGTAAAAATGGGGCTTTTCATTAACACCAACGTCGCCTCAATCAACGCGCGTCGCCAGTTGATGCACAGCACCACCAACCTCTCCCGCTCCTTCGAGCGCCTCTCCAGCGGCCTGCGCGTCAACAGCGCCAAGGACGACGCCGCGGGCCTGGCCATCTCCAACCGCTTCACCAGCCAGATCCGTGGCCTCAACCAAGCGGTGCGCAACAGCAACGACGGCATCAGCCTGGCGCAGACGGTGGAGGGCGCGCTGCAAGAGAGCACCAACATCCTCCAGCGGATGCGCGAGCTGGCGGTGCAGGCGGCCAACGACACCAACACCGCCTCGGACCGTGAGTCCCTCGACGCCGAGGTGCAGCAGCTCGTCGCCGAGCTGGATCGCATCGGCGAGACGACGACCTTCAATAACCAGAAGGTGCTGGATGGCTCGTTCGTGGAGATGTTCTTCCACGTCGGCGCCAACGCCCGTGAGACGGTCAACGTGCGGCTGCAAGACGCCCGCTCCACGGCGCTGGGCCGGGCGGCCATCGAGACGAGCACGGTGGTCACCACCAACGCCCTCGCCGACGGCGATGTGATCATCAACAGCATCAACATCCGCGCCACGCAGGCCAGCGATGACACCGTCTCAACCACCCTGGCGACCGCCTCGGCGATGGCCAAGGCCAACGCCATCAACGACTCAACGGCCTTCACCGGCGTCACCGCCCGCGCGTTGGCCACCGAGGTGGACGGCGGCGCCATCGGCGGCGGCACGCTCGACGGCACCAACAACGTCACGATCAACGGCCAGATCATCACCGGCGTGATCATCACCGGCGACGACGCCAATGAGAACCTGCTGACCCAGATCAACGCCGTGGCCGATGAGACCGGCGTCATCGCCTCGCTCGACGCCAATCATGAGCTGGTCCTGACCGCCCGCGACGGGCGCAACATCGAGATCACGGCGTCGGGCACCGGGGCGGCCATCACGGGCTTAGCGGCGGGCGTCTACACGGGGGCATTGGAGTTAAGCTCCACCGAGCAGTTCTTGCTCGAAGGCGCGCAGCCGGACTACATCGGCCTCGCAGGCGGCCGCCTGGTGGGCGTCAACACCGCCAACTCCGTCTCAACGGTGGATGTCATGACGCGTCAAGGCGCCAACCGCACCATCGAGGTCATGGATCGGGCGTTAGAGGAGATCTCCTCACACCGCGCCGACCTCGGCGCCTTACAGAACCGGCTTCAGAGCACGATCAGCAACCTCAGCAACGTCTCGGAGAACCTCTCCGCCTCGCGCAGCCGGATCTTGGACGCGGACTTCGCCGCCGAGACCGCCGCGCTGTCGCGCAACCAGGTCCTTCAGCAGGCGGGGACGTCGATCCTCGCCCAAGCCAATCAGCAACCACAACAAGCCCTGAGCCTGCTCCAGTGATGATCTCTGGTGGCGTCGGGAGGGGTCCCCGGCCCCGCACAATCAAGGAGGTCTGTCACGACGAGTAAGGCTCAAGAGAATGGAGGGGGCTCTGCCCCCTGCGCGCCCTACAAGGGCAAGAAAGCAGAGAACAAGGTTCGTTCTCTGACGAACTTCAAGGAGTGAAGAATGGGTCTGTTCATCAACACCAATGTCGCCTCGCTCAACGCGCAGCGACGGCTCATGAACTCGAACGCGAACATGAGCAAGTCTTTCGAGCGGCTGTCCTCTGGTCTGCGCATCAACAGCGCCAAGGATGACGCCGCGGGTTTGGCCATCTCGAACCGGATGACCGCCCAGATCCGGGGCCTCAACCAGGCCGTGCGCAACACCAACGACGGCATCTCCCTGGCGCAGACCGCTGAAGGCGCGCTGGACGAGACGACCAACATCCTCCAGCGGATGCGTGAGCTGGCGGTTCAGTCCGCCAACGACACCAACACCGCCTCGGATCGCGAGTCCCTGCAGGCGGAGGTGGATCACCTCGTCGCCGAGGTGGACCGCATCGCCGAGACGACGAGCTTCAATAACCTCAAGATCCTCGACGGCACCTTCACGGGCTCACGCTTCCACGTGGGCGCCAAGAGCCGCGAGACGATCGACCTGCGGATCACCGACGCCCGCTCTCACGTCCTGGGGCGCCAGGCGCGCTATGACGGCAACGCCGTCACGAGCGCGGGCTTCGCCGCCAACGACGTGGTGATCAACAGCGTCTCGATCCGCGCCACGCAGGCCGTCGATGACACCGTCTCGACGACCCTCGCCTCCGCCTCAGCCATCGCCAAGGCGGCGGCGATCAACGACTCGACGGCGTTCACGGGGGTGAGGGCGCTGGCCAACGCCACCGAGGTCACGGGCGGGGCCATCACCGCCGCGACCATGGACTCCACCAACAACGTCGTCATCAACGGCGAGGTGATCACGGGCTTCGTGATGACCGGCGACGACGCCGACGATCAGCTGGTGACGCAGATCAACGCCGTGGCCGATGAGACAGGCGTCATCGCCTCCCTCGACGCCAACAACCAGCTGGTCCTGACCGCCCAGGACGGGCGCAACATCGAGGTCGAGGTCAACGGCAACGGCGCCAACACGGGCCTGACCACCGGGGTGAGCCACGGCTCGCTGACCTTACAATCCGACGCGCAATACACCCTCACGTTGGCGGCGGGCGCCGAGCTGGCGCTGGGTCACGGCCTGGCGGGCGGCGGCACCAGCATCGAGGGGGTCAACAGCAACTTCGCGGTGAGCGCCATCGCCTCTGGGGGGGCGGCGGACATCACCACGAGGGAGGGCTCAAACGTGGCGATGGACATCCTCGACGTGGCCTTAGAGCACGTCTCGTCCATCCGCGCCGATCTGGGCGCCATCCAGAACCGGCTTGAGTCCACGATCAACAACCTCAGCACCACCAGCGAGAACGTCTCGGCCTCGCGCAGCCGGATCATGGACGCCGACTTCGCGCAGGAGACGGCGGGCTTATCGCGCAACCAGATCCTCCAGCAAGCGGGGACGTCGATCCTCGCCCAAGCCAACCAGCAAGGCCAGACAGCGTTGAGCCTCCTCGGCTAATTGAGCGCGGTGTCTCCCTCACCCTTCATGTAGAGCGCAGGTTTATCCCACATCTACACACATCAATTAAAAAAATTAAGCAAGATGAGGGCATCGATTCAGATCGAGGGTCGCCTTTACCCTGCCTTAAATGACAGCCCGCTTATTTTTTAAAGTCTTATGATCTCCAGTGGTTAGGCGTGGAGGTCTGAGGAAAAATGGGCGCGCTGATTTTTTCCTGATTTTTTTTCTTATCCATCCACCATCGCCGCCGATGAGAGACGCGGATAAGCAGATCATCCACGGGCCCAGCCAGGAGGCGGGGCTCAAGTCGCCGGGGGGTGACGGGTGGGCTGCTTGAGCTGAGGTTGGAGGGGTCCACCTCAGCGGATCATGACAGCATCGATGGTGCGCGCGCTCGGGGTCATCTAAGGGCGCGCGATCGGCGTCAGCCGCGAGGAGCAAGGTCGCTCCTCGACCCGGTTCAAGGAGTGAATCATGGGTCTCTACATCAACACCAACGTCTCGTCGCTCAACGCTCAGCGGCGCCTCGCCACCTCCAACCAGAGCATGGGCCGCTCCTTCGAGCGCCTCTCCAGCGGCCTGCGGATCAACAGCGCCAAGGACGACGCGGCGGGCCTGGCCATCTCCAACCGCATGACGGCCCAGGTGCGCGGGCTCAACCAGGCGGTGCGCAACACCAACGACGGCATCTCCTTGGCTCAGACCGCCGAGGGCGCCTTGGACGAGAGCACCAACATCGTCCAGCGCATCCGCGAGCTGGCCGTGCAGTCGGCCAACGACACCAACACCACCTCCGACCGCGAGTCCTTGCAGGCCGAGGTGGATCAGCTGGTCTCGGAGCTGGATCGCATCGGCGAGACGACGAGCTTCAACAACAACAAGATCCTCGACGGCACCTTCAACGGCGCCACCTTCCACGTGGGCGCCAACAGCCGCGAGACCATCTCCGTCAACGTCCGCGACGCCCGCTCCAACGCGCTGGGGCGTCAGGTGCGCTTCACCGGCTCCACCGCCGTGACCGTCGCCGCCCTGGCCGCCAACGACGTGGTGATCAACAGCGTCTCGATCCGCGCCACGCAGGCCGTCGATGACACCGTCTCCACCTCCCAGGCGTCCTCCTCGGCCATCGCCAAGGCCACGGCGATCAACGACTCATCGGCCTTCACCGGTGTGCGCGCCATCGTCGAGTCCACCGAGGTCACCGGCGGCGCCATCACCGCCACGACCATGGACTCCAGCAACAACGTGGTCATCAATGGCGAGACGATCACCGGCTTCAACATGGTCGCCGACGACGCCGATGACACCCTGGTCAACGCCATCAACGCCGTGGCCGACGAGACGGGCGTCATCGCCAGCCTTGACTCCAGCAATCAACTGCAACTGACCGCCACCGACGGGCGCAACATCGAGGTCGAGGTCAACGGCAACGGCTCCAACACCGGCTTGACGGCGGGGGTCTACACGGGCTCGCTGACCCTCCAATCGGAGAGCCAAGTCACCATCGATCTGGCGGCCAACGCGGGGAGCAAGCTGGGCTTGGGCACCGACGCGGCGGGCACGCTGCTGTATGGCGTCAACGAGCAGAACTCGATGAACACCATCGACATCACCACGCGGGAGGGGGCCAACCGGGCGATGGACATCGCCGACGTGGCCTTGGGGCAGATCTCCGAGAGCCGCGCGGGCCTCGGCGCCGTGCAAAACCGCCTGGAGTCCACGATCAACAACCTCTCGGCCACCTCCGAGAACATCTCCGCCTCGCGCAGCCGGATCATGGACGCGGACTTCGCCCAGGAGACCGCCGCGCTGTCGCGCAACCAGATCCTCCAGCAGGCGGGCGTCTCGATCTTGGCGCAGGCCAACCAGGGCTCCCAGGTGGCCTTGTCCCTGCTCTAATTGAAGGGAGCCCTTATCGCGCGCGGCGTGCGCTGAGGATCAATCAAGATGGCCGTCCAATTTAATAAAAACTATGTGGTCCAGGCGCTGCGCCCAGCCTATGGGCATGAGGGGCTCGGCGCGCTGCGCGCGCAGAAGACCGAGGGGGGCAGCGAGACGGAGATGCCCAAGGGCCCAGAAGGCGCGGAGGCCATCGAGGCGGGTGGCGCTGCTCGGGCGCCCAAGGAGATCACCCCGCAGGCCTTGACCAAGGCGGTGGAGGAGGCCAACCAGCTCGCCGAGAGCGCCCTGGCCGCCACCAACCGCAAGATCAGCTTCAACGTCCATGACTCTGGGCAGGTCGTCATCTCCATCGAGGAGAAGCACGGCGAGGAGTCGATCACGCGAGAGATCCCCCCGCAGGAGATGCTCGATATGATGGAGCGCCTCCGATCGCTGCGCGATGAGCAGCTGGCCTTGAGAGGCAGCCTCGTCAACATCGACGCCTAGCCCTCGGCCCTCGGCCTTGGGTGAGGCGTATAAGGGAAGACCATGAGCATCAGCGTCGGCGGCATCGCCAGCGGGCTGGACGTAGATGGCATCATCAGCCAGCTCCTCGCCGTAGAGCAGACCCCAATCCTCAACCTCCAGCGCAAGATCGCGGAGGCCGAGGCGCGCCAGTCCGCCTACCGCGATCTGGATGGGCGGCTCAGCAGCCTGCGCTCGGCGGTCAAGAAGCTCAACGAGGATGATCTCTTTAACCAACGCACCGTCTCTGTCAGCGATGACAGCATCGCCAGCGTCTCGGTGGAGGCCAGCGCGCCGACGGGCACCTACTCATTAGAGGTGTTACAGCGGGCCACGGCCCATCGCGTCGCCGCCCAGGGCTTTATCGACGACAACGCCACGGGGATCAGCGCGGCGGCGGGCACCTTCAGCTTTAAGATCGGCGACGGCGAACTCATCGAGATCGACGTCGATGAGTCCACCACGCTGCGGCAACTCGCCGACGCCATCAACGAGCAAGGCGCGGCGGTCCGGGCGGACATCGTCAATGACACCAGCGCCACGCAGCCTTACCGCTTGGTCCTGACCGCCACGACCACCGGCGACGATGGGCGCGTCAACATCATCACCAACGACACCGCGCTCAACTTCGCCGACAAGCAGATCGAGGAGGCCGTCGCCGACGCGGGCAACGCGGCGGACTACACGGGCGCCGTGACCGCCTCAGGCACCTACACCGGCGAGGAGAACCGCAGCTACATCGTCGAGATCCTCCAAGACGGCGCCGCCGACGGCGCGGCGCGCTACCGGCTCTCGACGGACGGCGGCTTAACCTTCGACGACAACGGCGGGGCGGGCTTCGCCGTGACCTCGGGCGGCCCCATCGACCTCGGCGACGGGGTGGAGATCAACTTCACCAATGACGGCAGCCTCTTACGCGCGGGGGATCGCTTCAGCATCGACGCCTTCAACCCTGAGCTAGAGGCGCCCAAGGACGCGGTGCTGCGGGTCAACGGCATCCAGATCATCAAGTCCAGCAACGAGATCGATGATGTCTTCGAGGGCGTGACGCTCAACCTCAAGGACGCCGAGCCGGGCAAGACGATCTCCTTCACCATTGGCCAAGAGGCCGGCGACGTCACCAGCAAGCTCAACGGCGTCATTGGGGCCTACAACTCGGTGATGGGCTTCCTCAGCGCGCAGTTTAAGTACGATCCCGAGTCGGGCGATCCCATCCCGATCCTCAACGGCGACTCCGCCGCGCGGCAGGTGCAGCGCGTGGTGCGCGACGGCCTGACGCGGCGCATCGGCGGCCTCGGCGGCGAGACGCTCAGCGCGCTGTCGGAGCTGGGGGTGGAGTCCAACGAGGAGACGGGGCTCTTGAGCCTCAACACGGGCACGCTGGAGCGGCGGCTGCGCGAGCAGCCCCAGGCGGTCGCGCGGCTGCTGTCGCGCTTTGGGGAGCGCAGCGCGGGGGCGGGCTTCACCTACCTGCGCCGCTCCAGCGACAGCCAGCCGGGCGAGTACGCCGTGCGCGTCACCCAGGCGCGCACGCGGGGCCAGATCGGCGGCGCCCAAGCCGCCGAGGCGCTGACCGCCGCCGAGACGGTCACGATCACGCTGGACACCGACGGCGACGGCGCTGGGGTGGGCCAATCCTTGGACGTGGCGCTTCAAGTCGGCGACAGCGCCGCGCAGCAGATCCAGCGCTTCAACCAAGCCTTCGCCGACAACGACCTATCGGCGAGCGCCTTCCTCGACGCCAACGGGCGGGTGCAGATCCGCGCCGACAGCTACGGCGCCAACTACATCATCACGGCCCAGTCCAGCCGCGCCGCGGGCGCGGGCACCAGCGGGATCGGCGACGCGCCCTTGACGGGCCGGGGCGCCGATCTGGAGGGCACCATCGGCGGCCGCCCCGCGCGCGTCATCGACGGCAACCACCTCAAGGGGGTCGATGGCTTCGACACGGAGGACATCGAGGTCATCATCGACGATGACACCAGCGGCAACCTGGGGCGTGTGCGCATCACCGACGGCCTCGGCGAGTTCTTCCCTGATCTCATCGACGGCCTGACGACGGGGCGGGGCATCCTCCAGAGCCGCACCGAGGGGGGAGATCAGCGCATTGGGGATCTGGAGGAGCAGATCACCAAGAACCAAGATCGGATCTCCAAGATGGAGACGCGGCTGCGCCGCCAGTTCACCAACATGGAGGTCGAACTGGGCAAGCTGCAAGCGTTGGGCGACTATGTCACCCAGCAGCTCGCCGCGCTCATGCCCCAAAAGAAGTGATCTCGCGGGGGGGCGGTGGCATAGTGGCCTATCCCCTCACCCCGTGCCGCGAGGTCTTTGATGTCGCCCTCCTCCACCAGCTCCGCTCGGGTCAATCAGGACACCCGCCTCTTCCTCAAGACCATCCGCGATGAGATCGAGGACGGCCGCAAGCCCTACGCCTCTGATATCCGCCGCGTCATTGAGCGCAGCTTGGCGCTGCGCTTCGCCGAGTACCTCCAGTTTCTAGAGAAGTACGGCTTCGTCACCTTTGATCGCCGCGCGGATCTCCTGGCCTTGACGCGGGCGGGCGACGAGGTCATCGAGGGCCACGAGGGGCGCATCCGCGGGCTCCTCGGCGACGCGGCCTATTACTTCGGTGATCGCCTCAATGAGATCAAAGAGGAGCGGCCGCAGCCCTCGGTGGGCAAGCAGCTGGACAAGCGCTACATCCAGCTCGACAAGATTGGGCATGGCGGCTTGGGGACGGTCTGGCGGGGCGCCCAGCGCAGCATTGACCGCGCGGTGGCGCTCAAGATGCTCGACGGCCTCTTTGATCTGTTCCCCAAGGATCAGCATGAGGAGATCCTGCGCCGCTTAGAGATCGCCGTCCGCGAGCACGCGCGGCTGGTGAGCCCCTTTATCGTGCAGATCCTCGATCAGAACCCCCAGCACAACCCGCCGTACTATGTCATGGAGCTGGCCGAGGGCGGCAACCTCCGCGCCTGCCTCGCCGAGGGGCCGCTGCCGGCGCCCATCGCCATCCGCTACTTCCTACAGATCGCCCAAGCGCTCAAGACCGCCCATGACGAGGGCGTGCTGCATCGAGATCTGCGCCCGGAGAACGTGCTGCTGGACAAGCTGGGCAACGTCAAGGTGGCGGACTTTGGGATCACGCGGGTGGTCGAGCGCGACGGCGCCAGCGTGCGCCAAGCCTATATCGGCTACGGCTCGGTGGGCTACATGGCCCCCGAGAACTTCCGCCGAGGGGCGGTGCGGGGGCCGGGCACGGACATCTACGCCTTGGGGATTGTGCTCTATGAGATGCTCGTCGGCGATCTACCGGGGCGGCGCTCACCGATGCCCTCCGAGGTCTCTGAGGGCGTGCCGCCGGACGTCGATGAGCTGTTTGATCGCATGACGCAGGACGATCCCAAGCGTCGGCCCAACCAGCTCAGCGAGGTCTTTGAGTTTGTCTGGCAATCCAAAGACATCCTCAAGCTCCTTGATCCGCGCCAAGCGCCGCTCTTCCTCGCCCCGCCGATGCCCTTACCGGGGCTGCGCCTCGCCGACGGCGCGCCGCGCGAGGACCAGACCGAGGAGCCCCAGCCCGCGCCGCCGGAGCCCGCCGCCGCGCCCCAGCCGCGTGGGGAGCT
>JAHJCH010000153.1 GCA_018813065.1 Myxococcota bacterium | reverse complement strand
GCCGCCGGTGGACGCCCGCGTCGAGCCGCCGCCGGTGGACGCCCGCGTCGAGCCGCCGATAGACGCCGCGCCGCTTGAGCCTGACGCTGACGATCTCCCCCCTGATCCCAACGTCAACGCGGGCTGGATCGGGGGGCCATGCGCGGCGGATCAAGACTGCGACTACCCCGAGGAGGCGGGGGGCTTCTGCTTTAGGGGCGATGAGGGCTATCCGCGCGGGATGTGCAGCCTCGACTGCGCGCGGACATGCCCTGATCGCGAGGGGATGCCCGTCACCTTCTGCGTCGGTGGGCTCATCGCCGGCAACGGCGCCTGCGTGCAGCGCTGCGACTACGGCGCCTTCGTCGGGGGCTGCCGTCCGGGCTACCACTGCGAGACGCAGGGGCGCTACAACGAGCCGGGCACCACCCAGTCCGTCTGCCTACCGGGCGAGGCCGATCCCGTCGATCCGCCGCCCGACGGCACCTGTCAAGCGCAGGTCGCGGCGCTGGGGATGCAGCTTGAGCCCGCTGGCGGCGGCTCAGACTCACCCGCCACGCATCCCAACTTGATCTGCACGATGAATGAGCCAATGTTCCTCTACAGCCCGGTCAACGGCGTGGATTATCGCTATATCGAGTCGGCCAACCCTGGGCGGATGTATATGGGCTGCGCGTTGGCGCTGGCGCTTTATCGCACGGGGCAGCTCCTTCAAGAGCTGGATATCGTCGAGGTCGCCCACATCGGCACCTACAACTGCCGCGTCATCGCCGGGACGAACACCCTCAGCGAGCACGCTCATGGCGAGGCCATCGACTTTGGCGCTTTCTTTGATCGCAACGGGGTTGAGTACAACATCGTGCGCCACTGGGAGCATAATCGCAGCAGCAACTTTCAGACGGAGCAGGGGCGCATCCTCTATGAGATCGCCGAGCAGCTCTACCAACGTGACATCTTCAGCATCGTGCTGACGCCCAACTACAACGCGGCGCACGATGATCACCTGCACGTGGATCTCTCTGACGGTAACTTGTTCAGCAAGGCGGAGGGGGAGGGCTACTTTGGGCCGATCCCCGATGAGGGCTGCGGCGGCGAGCGGCACGCGCCCTGAGCTACGCGCGGCGTCGCCGCAGCGGCGCCCAGATCCCCAAGGGCAAGATCCCCAAGAGCAGGCCCCAGCCCGCGCGCCCTCGCCCCAAACCACCGACATCACATGAGTCATAAGCGCTGGTGTCATCCCGCGCCAGGTAGGTCAAGCTGAGGGTGTGGGCGGCCTCGCCGACGGTGAAGTCAAAGACCACCGTCTCCTCCTCGCCGGAGCGATGCTCCTCATAGTCAAAGGTCCGCGACTCACCCGTAAAGACCTCGACCTGCTCAAACTCACGATCCAGCTTGATCGCCTCTTGGCAGCTGCTCCTGAGGGTGATCTCCAGGCCTGTCACGCACTCAGAGCCCGCCACCGTCACGGTGAGGCAATCCAAGGCGGGATCAATGGCCACCTCATAGCGCTCTAGCTTGGTGTCGCCGACGCAGCCAGCCTCGGCGACGCCGGGCATGACCCAGAGGCAGAGTGACAAGAACATCAGGGAGGGGGCTCGCTTCATCTTCTATGCGCTCCTGATTTAAGGGGGGCCGCGCACGGGCGGCGCCGGGGTTTTATTCTGCGATCTGGGGCGTCAGCCAGCCACGCGCCAGGTGATCTACGCGCTTGAGCAGCGTGGGGTGACGGTGCGGCCCTGCCATGGCGCGGACCCCCTCGACGGCCTCAGCCAAGGGCAGGCCCGCGGCGGTGATGAACAGGGGCCGCTGGGCGTCGCCGCGCGTGACGCGGGCGGGCGCTGCGGCATGAAAGAAGCTCTTGGCCACGCCCACGACGCCGACCGCGCCGCCCAGCGCCTCAAAGAGGTGACGCCCCAGCCCTGGGCGCGCGCCCAAGTCCACATAGCCATCGACGATGATCAGATCGGGTCGATCAGCGCCGAGGAGCCCCAAGATGCAGGGCAGCTCACGGCGGTAGAACTCGCCGGGGACATAGGCCTCGACGCCTTCGAAGGTGGCGACGCGCTCGCTGAGGGGCGCGGCGCTGGCCCAGCCCTCGAAGAGAGCGCCGCCCGCCCGCGCGGCGCGGCGCGCCTCCTCGTACTGCACATCAACGGCGAAGATCATCATCAGTCAAACATCACGCAGCGGCAGATCAGGTGAGGCCCGGCGGTGAAGCAGCCGGTGGCCTCACCATACCCACACTCATCGGTCCCCAACCAGGCCGCCGCGCATTGACTCTGCCGCGTCGTGCAGGCGGTGATGCAGTTTTGCCCGTCGCTGATGTCGATCTCGCAGTAGTCGCCGATGGGCGGCGCGGAGTTAACACCTCGGCTGCAAATCGGGGCGGGGTTAAAGGGCGCGCAGAACTCAAAGATGGCCTCATCGCAGGTGCCGTTATCGCGGCAGACGCCAGCGCCGTCGGCGCAGGGGGTGCCACGCGGGGCGTCCTCGACGGCGCCGGGGAGATCCCCCGCGCAGCCCGTGATGGCCTGACAGGCGGTGCTGTTGCGCAGCGTCTCTTGGGGCGGCAGCTCAGCGCAGTACTCCGGATCGGGGCCGGGGCGGCAGCGGCTGACGTCAAGGCAGCGCCCCACGCCCGCTTGCGGCCCGTGACCGATCTTCCAGCAGGTCTGGGTCACGCCATCATCCTCAAGGGTGTAGCTGTCCCAGTCGCCGCAGTCGATGGGCGGGCACTCCGCGTCATCGCGGGCGACCTCGGGTTGACCGTCGCGGTTACAGACGACGCACTTGGCGATGCGCTCATTGGGCGTGCAGACGGGCGGCGGCGGCGCCGCGTCGGGCTGGGGTGGCGGCGGCACCCACTGATCCACCACGAGGCCCGCGTCACGGCTGATGACGGGGGGGAGGTAGACGTCGGGGTGAGGCGACGGCGGCGCGGCGCGGGCGTCATCGTCATCGGGGTTGGGGGGGGACTGCACCGCGCAGGCGGTCGCGAGCGAGGCGAGGAGGATGAGGCGCTTGTTCATGCAGAGGTTATAGCTGACAGGGGGTTGTGTTGAGGAGAGGAGAAGAGAGGGATGGGCCCCCGGCGTGAGTGGCGACGTGTTGCGCCGCCGGGGGCCGAGACGTAGAGGCGAAGAATCGCGGCCTACTCGTCTCTTTAGCGGGGCCATCAATGAGGGTGGGGGTGGCCCCTTTAACGCCTCCGATGATAGGGCGGCGTTGGGGGCGCGCCTATCCTCACAATTAACCATTCTGAGGTGAATTTCATACCAATCAATTGGGGAGGCTTGGAGACAAACCGGCGGAGCGGCAGCGTCTCTACAGGGCTTTTGTTTGCGGATCAAGGACGCCGATAAGGAGGCGGCCAACATGGCGCGATTCCTCGAACTTTTAACGGAGATCTTTGGCCGACCAGGCGCCGGGGCGGCGCCGCGCCTCGCCCCCTTGCGTTCCGTTCGACCTGCCCTCATCGATTGTGATAGTCATCCGCTCGGATTCGTTTCACTTGGAGGTAGATATGCGTTTTAAGACGCTGCAAATGAGCGTCGCGCTGTGCTTGGCGGTCTACGCCTGCAACCCCAGCTCAAGCGGGGTCGGTGACGGCGGCCTCGATGACGTCGGCGCCCAAGCGGGCCAAGGCGGCGAGGCGGGCCAAGGCGGCGAGGCGGGCCAAGGCGGTGACGCGGGCCAAGGCGGTGACGCGGGCCAAGGCGGTGACGCGGGCCAAGGCGGTGACGCGGGCCAAG
>JAHJCH010000152.1 GCA_018813065.1 Myxococcota bacterium | reverse complement strand
CGCGGCGGCCCAAGCGGCCTTGCTGCGCGCTGCGGGCCTCAGCGCGCTGGCGGCGCGGCGCAAGGCGCGGCCAATCCACGAAGATCAAGCGCTGCGCGAGGCGCTGGCGCTCACGCCGGGGGGGATAGGCGTCAGCGACGAGGGCAGCTCTGCCTTCTACGGCAGCCCGCTGTGGCGGCTGCCCATCAAGGGCCTCAGCCCCGCGCTCTACATCCGCCTCCTGCTCAGCCCCGATCCGCCCCCGCGCCTGCGCCGCTTCGCCGCCTTTATCCAGGGCGCCGAGGCCCGCCGCGTCATCACCGAGCTGGGCTACACGCCGTGAAGCCGCTCTCCCGCGCGCTGGCCCGGCGGATGGCCCCCTTGGCGCTGCTGACGGCGCTGCTGATCGGCGGGCTCTTGCCGCTGCTGTGGCGACAAGCCAACCTGGAGTCGCGCCGCGCCGAGGCCAGCACCTGGGCGCGCCACCTCGCCGCCCAGCTTGAGCCCCTCGCCCAACAAAACCCCCAGCTGTGGGCCTACGACGCGGCGCGGCTCGATGATCTGGTCGAGGCGGCCACGCGCGCGCCCCTCCACGCCGCCATCCGCCTGGACGTGCCTGAGCGAGAGGCCATCTTTGAGGCGCGACAAGCGCCCCTCAGCCACGCGATCGGGGGCTGGGCGCCCGTGGTGGTGGAGGGGCAGATCGTCGGTCGGCTCCAGGTACGCCTCGACGGCGGGGCGCTCTACCGCGTCGCCCATCGCGTCACCCTCGGCGCCTTACTCCTGGCCTTGCTCCTGGGCCTGACGCTCTACCGCCTGCCCGTGCGCGCCGTCACCCGCGCCGAGGAGGAGAACCTGCGGCTGTGGCGGGCGCTCTCGGAGGCCAAGGCCGATCTGGAGCGGCGGGTGGAGGCGCGCACGGCGGAGCTACAGAAGCGAGAGCGCGATCTCCAGCGCCTCGGCGCGCGCCTCCTGGAGATCCAAGAGGAGGAGCGGGCGCGGATCAGCCGAGATCTACACGATGATCTGGGGCAGATCCTCACGGGGCTGCGCCTGCGGCTGGCCGCGTTGGAGGGCGCGGTGCGCCCGGAGGGGGCGAGGCACCTCAAGGCGGCGGAGGAGGCCATCGACGCGGGGGTCGAGCAGGTTCGGCGCATCGCCCATGATCTGCGGCCGCCGGAGCTGGACGCGCTGGGGCTCATCGACGCGCTGGGCAGCCACGCGCGGCGCTGGGCGGAGGCGGTGGGCCTGAGCTTGAGCTTGACGCTGGGCGAGGAGGAGCCGCCGGCGCTCATCGCCGAGGTCTTATTTCGGATCGCCCAAGAGGCGCTGACGAACATCGCCCGCCACGCCCAAGCGCGCGCCGCCTGCCTGCGCTTGGATCGCTTCGACGATGGCTGGCGCTTGATCGTCGAGGACGACGGGCGCGGGCTGCCGCCCACGGCGCAGCGATCGGGCCTGGGCCTCCTCGGCGCCGTAGAGCGGGCCGAGGGCGCGGGGGGCTACTTAGACTTGGATCAATCTGAGCTGGGGGGCGCGCGCTTAACGGCGTGGCTCCCTGAGGAGGCGTGATGAGCGCAGCGGCCGTGCGGGTTTACCTCGTCGAAGATCACACCATCGTCCGCCAAGGGCTGGTGGCCTTGCTGGAGCAGGCCCCCGATCTGGCGGTGAGCGGCCAAGCTGGGGACGGCCGCACCGCCCTGGAAGAGATCCTGGCCGATCCACCCGACGTGCTCCTGTGCGATCTGGCGTTGCCGGGGCTCAGCGGCCTGGAGCTGATCAAGCGGCTCAAGGCCGAGGGCGCGCCGTGCAAGATCGTCGTCTTGAGCATGTACCACGATCCGGTCTGGGTGCAGCGGGCCTTGGACGCGGGGGCCATCGGCTACCTGCTCAAGGGCTCAGGTGTTTCCGATGTGGTCACGGCGGTGCGGGCGGTGGCGCGGGGGGAGGGCTTCCTCTCACCGGGCGCGCGGCGGGCGGAGCAGAGCGAGGCGCTGACCGCCCGCGAGCGCGAGGTGCTGACCTTGCTGGCCAGCGGCCACACCAGCAAGGAGATCGGGGGCATCCTCGACATCAGCCCGCGCACAGCGGAGCACCACCGCGCGCGGATCATGAGCAAGCTCCAGATTGGCGACGTGGCGGGGCTGACGCGCTACGCCATCCGCACGGGGCTGGTTGATCAAAACCTGCGTTGAGGCTTGCTTTTCGCGTCGCCTCGACGATCCCTTGAGGGCCAAAGATCCACCATCAGATGAAACGGAGCGCCTATGCGCCTTGACCTCGGCGCGCGCCTCAGCGCCGCGCTGCTGCTGCTGCCCGCCCTCGCCTTGGGGGCCCAGTGGAAGATCCAGATTCACGAGATCCGCGTCAGCCCCCACAAGGCCAACAAGACCCCGTGGGACGGGCTGGGGGACCCGCCCGATCTACAGCTCTCCTTCAAGATCGGGGCGCTGCGCCAGGGCCGCTGCGTCACGCAGCACGATCTGATGACGCCCAAGGCGCCCAACGCGCTGGTCCACCGCCCTGGGGTAGAGGGGGTGCTGCGCCTCGCCCCTGAGGCGCAGGCCTGCTTTATCGCCAAGCTCTGGGATCGCGACGCCCTGGCCGACGATCTGATCGGCGGCGAGGAGGGCGCCCTCCAGCTCGGCGAGGGGCAACACCTCAAGCTCGGCGAGGGGCAGTTGACCTTCAGCGTCACCGCCCTTGACGACGCCCCGCCCCCCGCCAGCCAGCCCTCGCCCCAAGTCGAGGCGGAGGGCGAGGCCAAGCTCAGCGATCCGCCGCCGAGGCAGGATCTGTTGCGCTTGACCTTCACCTCCGCCGAGCTGCTGCCTGCCCGCCCTGACGGCGCGCCTTGGGATGAGCCCCATGATCAGCGCGCCGAGGACAAGGAGACGCTGGCGCTGCTGGCCAAGGCGGGCTTGGCGCTCTACTTCGGCGGCCCCGCCGCGCTGCCGCTCATCCAGCGCGGCGATCACGCGGCCTACGAGGGCGTCAAGGCCGCCGCGCCGGACCCACGGCTGCGGGTTGATCTGGGGGACTTGGTGGTGGAGAGCGCCATGCAGCTCAACACCTTCGCCCCGACGTGGGATCTGGCGGTGGTCGTCGATCCCAAGGCGGTGCCTGATGGTGTGATCAAGCTCGAAGTCTTTGACGGCGACGGTGACGCCCGTGAGCCCATCGGCGCCGAGCTGCTGCGGCTCGACGCGCTCAAGGATCAGCCCACCCTGACGCTGAGCTTCGGCGCGGTACAGCGCCTGCTCATCCGCATAGAGCGGGTGGACGAGGCGGCGGAGCCCATCCGCCGTGAGCTGGTGCTCAACCCCTCCGCGCGCTGGGCGCCGCTGGGCTGGGCCACCCACGCAGGGCAGCTGATCACCGTCGAGGGTTGGGGGGCGCTGTGCTTCAAGGGCCGCTGCTTTGGCCCAGAGGGGGATGAAGAGGCGACCTTACGCGGCGGCGCTCATCCGCTGCGGCGGGGTCAGCTGGCCGTGGCCTTGGGGGGGCGGGTGCAGGCCATCGGCCCGGCCCACCAGTTTCGCGCCTGGACCAGCGGCCCGCTCTATGTCGGCATCGTCGGCGAGGCCCCCGCCTCGGGCGGCCTCAGCGTGCGTGCGCGGGGCGCCTACCCTCTCACCACGCGCCCCGCCGAAGCCGTGGAGTGAGGCGCGGCTCAGCCGGTGCTCTGCATCGCCGCCGCGATGCCGTTGATGCTGAGCAAGATCCCATGCAGCAGCGCCGGCTCAGCCCCCTCGGGGTCGCGTCTCCAGCGACGCATCAGCTCAACTTGAATCAGGTTTAAGACATCCGTATAAGGATTCCTTAAATAAATCAGCTCTTTAAAGAGTGGCGCATAATCATAAACGTCATCTTGACCTGTAATCAGCTTAATCGACTCATAAAGCTGATCAAACTCACGCTTAATCTCATCATGAATCTCTTGATTTTGGCTGTAATACTCAGCGATGCTTAGATGTGTGCGTTTTAACTCTAATTGCACATTATTGATTAAGTTTTTAAAGAAAGGCCAGTCCATATAGAGTTGGCTTAACGCTTGAAGCGATGTTTGGTCCTCGCAGACCGCACTTAAAGAGGCGCCGAGGCCGAACCAACCGGGTAAGTTATAGCGTGTCTGTGTCCAACTGAAGACCCAAGGGATCGCGCGGATGTTTGTAAAGTCCACCTCATCGCCGCGCTTACGCGAGACAGGGCGTGAGGCGATCGGCAGGCGGCTGATGTGCTCGATGGGCGTCGAGCCCTTAAAGAAGCGCCACAGCGCCTCACTCTTCATAAACCCTTGATAGCGATCAAAGCTCAGCTGGGTGATCCGCGCCATCAGCGCCGCGTGGTCCTTGGAGTAGCTGTGGTGTGGATCGCGGATCACCGCCTTCGAGATCAGGTACGCCTGCATCATCGCGTTGACGATCTGCTCCAAGTGGCGGTGGGCGAGGCGGGCGTGGGCGTAGCGGAAGGTGATGACCTCGCCCTGCTCGGTGAAGCGGATTCGCCCGGTGTAGCCGCGCGGCGCGTTGGCCAAGATCGCCTGGTTCGCGCGGCCACCGCCGCGCCCGATGGAGCCGCCGCGCCCATGAAAGACGCGGGCGTCGATCTGATGGGCATCGCAGACGGCGTGCAGCGCTTGTTGTGCTTGATACAAGCTCCAGTTGGCCACCCAGTAGCCGCCGTCCTTGTTGCTGTCGGAGTAGCCCAACATGATCTCTTGAAAGCGATGACGGGCGTTGAGCTGGGCTTGATAGATCTCTTGCGTAAAGAGCCCCTCCAAGAAGGGCGCGATCTGCGCCAGATCCTCAATCGTCTCCAGCAGAGGCACCACGTCCAGCTGGCTCTCCAGCTGATCACCGGCGAAGCGCCACAGCCCCACCTCCTTGGCCAGCACGAGCACCTCAAGGATCTGGCTGCTCTCCTTCGTCATGCTGACGATGTAGCCGCCGATGGCCTTGGGCGCACGCCGCTTGGAGGCGGCGATCACCTCAAAGACATCAAGCACCGCCCGCGCCGCCGCGCTGATCGGCGTGTTGGGCGCCAACAAGGGGCGAGGGGCGCGCAGCTCTTGAGAGAGCAACGCCAGCTTCTGCGCTTCATCGAGGCTGGCGTAGCGCGCGTGGACGCCCGCGATCCGAAACAGCTCATCGATCACTTCAAGGTGGGACTGCGCGTGTTGTCGAATATCCAAGCTCATAAAATGAAACCCGAAAACATGCGCTCTTATATTAAGATTTCTAAATAAATAGTGGTTTCTTAAATGTGAAAGTGACATTGAATCAAAGCAATTAGCGATTTGACTTAAATCTGATATAAAATCAGAGATTTTATATTCAAAATTATCATTGATGATCTCATTGTTTATTTTTGCGATAATAAAATCTATTTTCAACCTAAATGGTTCACGGTTTTGCTTAATTTCTTCTGAGTTAAATAACCCAATAATTTGATTTTCCTCAATAATTTGGTTGATAAACGTCTCATCCAATTCATTAAATGGAATTGTAATACTTAAATCTGTTCTAAGCTCAATTAGATCATTTAAATACAGCTGAAAAACGGTTTTCCTATGCTTTTTAAGCGTCTCTTCCGTAATTTTAGCTGTAACAAAGGGGTTGCCATCTCGATCCCCACCAATCCAGCTGCGATACTGAATCATTGGCGAGAAGAAATCATCGTAATCATAATAATCTTTGAGCGCGCGCTGAACATCCTGGATCACCTCTGGGACGGCGCGCCAGATCGTCTGGCTGGCGAAATAGAGCCCGTGATCGACCTCTTGCAGCACGGTGGGGCGGGCGTCGCGGATCTCATCGGTGGAGAGGATCAAGCTGATCGTGTGAAAGATGTCGCGGGTCAACGCCTGGCGCGCCGACGGCGAGGTCTCCACCGCCAGGGCCTGTAGGCGCTCGCCGATGTGCCGCTGCTTCAATAAGATGCTCCGCCGCCGCGCCTCGGTGGGGTGCGCCGTCAGCGTGGGCTGGATATCGAGCTGGTGCAGCATGGAGAGGACCTCCTCCAGCGCCAGGCCTTTATCCTTAAAGAGCTTGATCGCCTCGGCGATGGACTCGCGCTTGGGCGCCTCCAGGCTGCTGGCCGCCTCCCGCGCCGCGTTGATCCGCATGATCTCGTTCTGCTCAGCCTTGTTGATCAGGTGGAAATAGGCGGTGTAGCTCTGCACGACGCGCTTGAGATCCGCCGTGCTCATCTGCGCGATCATGGCGCACGCTTCACGGCGATGCGCCGGATCGGCCTGCTCATAGTGGGCTTTACAGCGCGCACGCAGCGCCTCGACGCGCTCAAAGTCTGCGGGTCCGAGCTGATGCTGTATCGCTTGACCCAATCGCTCACCCAGCACGTTGACGGTCTGAGAGAGCGCGGGCGTGACGCTGGCGTGCTGCGGTCGGGTTGACTGTCCTTGGCGGCGCTCCACCATCGAGATCCCCCTTTCTTTTCATGAATGAGCCAGGCTTCATGGCCCACACGCTGCGGTCTTCTCGCTTGAACCTCAAGGCTGAGGCTGCGAAAACGGCGGTGGGCGATATACGAGGAGTCGGCTGATGGGGCTGAAGATTCTGCACACATCTGATTGGCACTTAGGCGCGAGCCTCCAGAGCGTCTCACGCCATGAGGAGCAAGTGCGCTTCCTCGACTGGCTTATCGAGCGGCTCAAGGCCCACCCGGTTGACGCCTTGATCATCGCCGGCGACATCTTTGACAGCGCCCACCCCTCCGCCGAAGCCCAGCGGCTCTACTACCGCTTCCTCTCGCGGGTATCCGAGACGGACACGCCCGCCGTGATCGTCATCGGCGGCAACCACGACTCCCCCAGCCGCCTTGACGCCCCCAAGGAGCTGCTCGACGCCCTCAAGGTCTACGTCGTGGGGGGCCTCAGCGCCCGCGATGAGGACTGGGCGCGCTACCTCTGCCCCATCGAGCGTGGCGGCGAGGTGATCGGCGTCGTCGCCCAGGTGCCCTTTATCCACGAGTATCGCCTGGGGCTGCGGGTCACGGAGCTGAGCCCCGAGGAGATCCGCGCGGATCTTGAGGCGCGCTTCACCGAGATCTACCGCACGCTGGCCGACGTCGCCGAGGCCAACTGGCCGGATGTCCCGTTGATCACCACTGGCCACCTCACCTGCGATCTCAAGTATGGCTCGACGCAGGACGACGCGCCGATGGAGATCCACATGGTGGGCAACATCGGCGGCGTCAGCGCGCGCATCTTCGATCCCCGCTACGGCTACGTCGCCCTGGGCCACCTCCACCGGAAGATCCAGGTCATCAACAGCCGCGCTTGGTACAGCGGCACCCCCATCGCTTACAGCCGCAAGGAGGCGCGCTCTGACCGCTATGTCTTAGAGGTCAAGGTCGAGCGCGGCGGCAGCCCCCATGTCGCCGAGATCAAGGTGCCGATCTTCCGCGCGGTCCACGAGGTGGAGGGGGATCTCAAGAGGGTGATCAAGGCCATCAAGGCGATCGACTGGCCGGGCGGCGAGGTGGATGAGCGGGGGCGGCTGCGCCCCCTCGTCTATGTGCGCTTCTTCGTCGAGGGCTTTGAGCCTGAGCTTAAACAGCGGCTCTACGAGGCGCTGGACCCCGACGGCCCGAGGGTGATCGACATCCAACAGGAGCGGATCGGCGAGCGCAGCCCGGAGGCCCACGTCGCGCCGCTGCGCACGCTGACGCCCGAGGAGGTGTTTGAGCGGCTGTGCGAGCAGCGCGGGTTTACGCTGGACGAGCCATTGCGCCAGGCTTTTCGCGCCTTGGTGGGCATGAGCGAGGAGGAGGTCGAAGCCCTCCGTAAGGAGACGCGGGCGTGAAGCTGCACCAGATCAACCTAGAGAACCTCAACTCCCTCTATGGCGAGCACAAGCTCGATCTGGAGGGGGCGTTGGGCGATCCGCCGCTCTTCCTCATCGTCGGACCCACGGGCTCGGGCAAGTCCACGCTGATGGACGCGGTGAGCCTGGCGCTCTTTGGCGTCACCCCTCGCCTCAGCGGGGAGCGGGGTCAAGATCACCGCGAGGCCCACCACATCATGTCTCACGGCACGGGCAGCTGCTACGCCGAGGTCATCTTCAGCAAGCTGGAGGGGGGCCAGCGCGCCCGCTACCGCGCCCGTTGGTCCTGCCGCCGCGCCCATGGGCGGGCCAAGGGCAAACCTCAGCGACCGCAGCGGGGCCTTGATCGCCTTGATCCCGAGACCGGCGAGTGGGTGATCCTCTGCGCCCATGACCTGAAGAAGACCTACGGCCCGCACTTTGACGAGGTGTTGGAGGGCCTAACGGTCCACGACTTCCGCCGCTCTGTGTTGCTGGCCCAGGGGGCCTTCGCCGCCTTTATCGACGCCAGCGAGGACGAGCGGGCGGCGATCTTGGAGCGGCTGACGGAGACGGGCGAGTACAAGCGGCTGGGCCAGCGCGCGGCGCTGTGGCGGAGGCAAGCGGAGCAGCAGCTTCAAGCGTTGGAGACGCAGCGGGACAAGCTGGCGTTGCTGTCGAAGCCCGAGGTTGAGGCGCGCCGAGCGGAGGTTGAGGCGCTGGGCGAGGCGCTGGCGAGCGCCACGTCGCGGGTGGCGGCGTTGAGGGGGCGAGCGACCTGGCTGCGTGAGGCGGTGGTCGCCGAAGAGGCGTTGGCGGCGGCGGAGGCGGCG